>JARFRF010000117.1 GCA_029287395.1 Methyloceanibacter sp.
CTTCATGCCCGCCGCCGCCATCACATCGTCCGGCATGAGCTCAGGCACCCGTTTGACGGTTACCCGGATATCCTCGACCGCGCGAACGCCATGGGCCATTGCGTAGGCCAAAGTTTCCGAGTGGCCATAAGATGAGTGATAGAGCACGAGCAGCTGTGCCTAGTCTGCCATTAGTAACCCCGCTTAACCTCCGGGACCGGCTCTGGTCCCAGGGAATTGCTAGATGCGAACCCTAGAAATTCCAACAATATAACTTGATGCGCTAACACATAGTGGACTTGCATTGCTTCGTAAATGTCCCCGGGTCTGTTGGGTGCTGGACCTGTTGAGCTTGTCCATGATAAGGGCAGCTCCCGTGAACTGGACGACCACCATAGCGAAGTCACTCCTGCGACGACGAGCGAGCGTCCGCTTGTTGCGGATTGCTTGACCCTTGCCGCCGCCTCGTCAAACCCAAAGAAGTCAGTAGGTCATGTTCGGCGCCCGGTAGGGGAAATCCCCTTCACATCTGTTCTGTGGTGCCATTGGTATGACGACCTTCGAAATTCGCCCCGAGACTAGAACCGATATTCCCGCGCTTAACGCTCTCTCCGCAGCTGCATTTGGTCCAGGACGCTTCGCGCGCAGCGCCTATCGCGTGCGGGAAGGTATTGCTCCCGTGGCCAACCTTTGCCTGACAGCATGGGAGGGGGCTCAGATAGCGGGAGGCGTTCGCTTCACGGCGATCCGCGTTGGCGACCGAAAAGGAGGTCTGTTGTTGGGCCCGCTCGTGGTAGATCCGGCTCTTGTCGGCAAAGGATGCGGTAAGGCGCTTATCGAGAGCGGGCTGGATCGTTCGCAGAAAGCAGGCTTTGGCTTCGTGCTGCTCGTCGGGGATATGTCCTACTATCGTCGCTTTGGGTTCAAAGCGTGTGCCAACGGCGGGATCGCTCTACCGGGGCCGGTAGATCCAGAACGCATCTTGGGCGTAGAGCTATCCGAAGGAGCGTTGCAGGGGGCGACGGGACTCGTAAGCGCCTATGCCGCTTCGGTTCGAGAGCCTGTCTACTAGCGACCTTCGCGATACCAAGCGGCGGCCAGCAGGCTGAGGAGAAGCGCCAGCGCTAGGAAGCCCGTGAACAGCGGGAACAACCGCACTCCTTTGACGTGGTAGGCATCGCGTTTGTGGAGGCCCATCCAATCGGAGCCGTGCATGACGTGGCCACTGCGGATCATGGCTAGACGCGGAAGGGATGCTCCTTCTCCTTCCTCGCGGCCCATCCAGAACGCGCCGCCGCCTGTGCCTTCCAAGGCCGGCGTCAGGGGTTCAGTGGAAGCCGTCACAGCCGCGAATTCGCGTGTGTTGGCCTTTCCAACTGTCGCGAGACTGGCGAGTTCTCCCGACGCCACCCGATAGACGCCGTGGTCATCAACCGGCAACACCTTGCGCCATAGGCCTCTCTCGCCTCTGTCGAGACTCACCGTAATCTCTTCGCCAGCCGGCGTCGTCACGACGACGGGATCGATCTCGTCCTCGATGGAACGCCGCTCAATTATGACGCTCTGGCCTTTGGCAGAAGCCCGGAGCGTCTCTTGCTCAAGCTCCGGCTCCTTCATGAGCCAGTGCGCAAGGCGCCGCAGAAGATCTGAATAGGGTCCACCGCCATCATAGCCTCGCGCCCAGAGCCAGGCCTGGTCGGAGAGCAATACACCGACGCGGCCCTTACCACGCTCGCCGATTACGAGAAGTGGGCGGTCGTCGGCACCCGTCATCAACACTTCAGCATCGCGTGGTGATACGTCGACCACCCGGAACCAACGGCCCCAGGTAGGATCAGTGCCGTCGTCGCCGCCACCACGGGCACCGGCGAGATCTCCGGTCACGGGGTGCTTGGTTCCGAGTTCGGAGAGAGAAGGCCGGTAGGGCTTCTCCACGACGCGTCCTGACGGTGCCGCGGGCAGTATCGATCCCAACGGCGTGCGGTATAGGCTCAACGGCGATGCGTAGTCGTCCCCGGAGGACACAAGCACCGCCCCGCCGCGCTCAACGTAGCGCGAGACGTTTTCGAGATAGAGCAAGGGCAGTACGCCGCGCCGCTGATATCGATCGAAGATAATGAGATCGAACTGATCGAGCTTTTCCTGAAAGAGCTCGCGCGTCGGGAAAGCAATCAGGGAGAGCTGGTTGATCGGCGTCCCATCCTGCTTTTCGGGCGGCCGAAGAATCGTGAAATGTACAAGGTCAACGGACGCATCCGACTTCAACATGTTGCGCCAAGTCCGTTCGCCCGCATGAGGCTCGCCGGAAACGAGCAGAACACGCAAGTTTTCGCGGACGCCCTCAATAGGGATCAGGGTGCGGTTGTTGATCTCCGTTAACTCTCCAGGGGCGCCATCGACCTCGATCTCCACGATGTTGGGGCCCGCATGATCGATCTCGACCGGGATCTCGACGGTATCGCCGATACGCACGATTTCCTTTTCCGGCTGCTTGCCCTGCTGAGTGATGGTCAGCGTAGTGTTGTCTTCGTCGCGGGGCTTGGACTCGCTGACCTTGACTTCTATTCTCTGCGTGCTGCCGACGATGCCAAAACGCGGCGCTGCGACTATTTCGAGGCGGCGATCGAACTCGTCATCTTTGCCGGTAAGGAGCGCATGCACAGGAGCATCAAAGCCCAAAGCGTTGACGTTCTCAGGCACGTCATGCACTTGGCCGTCGGTAATCATGATGACGCCAGCCAAGCGGTCTGGCGGAACGTCCGCGAGGGCCTGCCCTAAGTCGGTAAACAGCATCGTCCCGTCTTGGTCGCTGTCTTCTGAGGAAGAGCCAGAGCGCACAATGCGCGTCTCGAGTTTTGGGACACCCTTCAGCTGCTCTTCGAGTTCCTTGCGGATTTCGGCCGTACGCGTTGTGCGGCCAGCCAGCGATTGGCTCTGACTGTCGTCGACAACTACCGTGACGATGTCGTTGAGCGGTTCGCGATCCTCTCTTTTGAGATGCGGGTTGGCGAGTGCCATCAACAGCGCGGCGAACGTCAAAAGGCGTAGTAATGCCCCGCGCTGGGCGCGCCAGAACAACAGCCCTAGCAGCACAGCGCCGATCCCGGCAATGATCCAGAGGGCTGCCCAAGGCACGAACGGTATGAAGGTGATGGACCAGTTCATTGTCTACTGTCCCAACCTTTCGAGGAGCGCTGGCACGTGGACCTGATCCGCCTTGTAGTTGCCAGTGAGCGCATACATCACCAAGTTGACACCCGCCCGAAACGACATCTCTCGCTGCAACTCACCGCCGGGCACCACCGGGTACAGAGGACGGTTGGATTCGTCGAGAGCCCAGGCGCTAGCGAAATCATTGGAGGTGACGATGACCGAGCTAACGCCGTCCGTACGCCGCGCCCGCGCGTTGCGCTCTGCTTCGTTGCCGGGCTCTGCCTCAACCCAGAGCGAACCGCCGTCCCATCTGCCGGGGAAACTGTTCATCAGATAAAAAGACCGGGTGAGAACATGTCCGCCTGGCACAGGCTCCAAAGCCGGCAGGTCGAGCCGGCCGATCAGGCGGTTGAGAGCCTTGCCTTGGCTGCCGCCATACGCCACGCGCTCTTGGTCTCGCGTGTCGAAGACGATCATACCGCCTTGCTTCATGTAGGCATCGATCTTGGCGAGCGTCTCGTCCGACAATGGTTCGGCGTCCTCGCGCACCGGCCAATAGAGGACCGGGAAGAAAGACAGATCGTCTGTCTCGATGTTGACGCCCATTGGAGCGCCCGGCTCAAGCGCTGTGCGTGCCCCCAGAACTTTGCTGAGCCCTGACAGGCCGTCCTCGCTGGTGCGGTCAATACGGCCGTCGCCGGTTACCACGTAGGCAAGACGTGTTTTCAGCGTCGCGTTCAGAGCGAATTCTTCGGCGGCCGCGTCTGACTTTGTGGTCGCCTCTTGGGTATTAGACTCTTGAGCGTTTGCGCCGAGAGGGGAAGCGGTAGCCGCGAGCAGCGCAACAAGGGCGATTGCGGCTGGCGCTCGCGCCGACCTTCGGAAGCCGAGGCCGCTGCTCAAAGCGAGTACCGCTAGAATATCTAGCGCGAACAGAGTGAGCGCGGCCAGATAAAGCCAGGGCTCCAGTGCGAACGGTTTCTTCAATGTGTAGAAGCTGACCGTGCTCGCGCCGCCAATATCGGGAAGCGGTACGAGGGTTGTCTCAGTCTTCACGATGTTCAGTGCACGTGCTTGGCCAGACGGGCCGTAATAGCCCGGAGGATGCTCCGGTCCCGCAGCTGTCTTGACGAACTGATCCGGTGAAATAGGCGCAACGCTCAGAGGCGGCGGGATGAGCTGGCCGAAGCCATCGAGCGTTTGAACGGGAGCAAGTGCTGTCGTCGTCGCGCTACGTAGCGGTGTCGCGGTATTTTCCGGAGTTCCGCCGCCGCTATCCGAAGCGGCAATGACTTGGCTCGGTCCTAGGGTCATTGTTTGACGCAGCATCTGTACGAACAGACCCGAGAGCGGCAGGTTGGACCAATCGGAATTTGCGGTGACGTGGAATAGTGCCACCCAGCCATCGCCGTAACGCTTCCCTGTGACAAGAGGAGTGCCGTCAGTGAGCGTCGCCCAGATTTCGGCGTCCATCGCCACGGCCGGATCGGCGAGGACCTGCCGGTTTACGCGGACATCCTCCGGCACATCGAGCCCGTTGAACGGGCTTTTTTCTTCAAACGGCGAAAGCGGCTGGGGCGTGCCCCAGGACAGCGCACCCCCGAGAGATCGGCCGCCACGGCGCAGAACCACGGGCAAGAGTTCGTCACCGCCCTGCTCAAGCCGAGGACCAGCGAAGCGAATCAGTACGCCCCCGTTGTCGAGCCATACTTCCAACTCTTCTTGAGTTGCCGGCGTGAGCCTGCCGATATCAGCCAGTACGAGGGTCGATACACGCTGCTTTTCGATCAGATCATTGATGGCTGTGGCTGCGTTGCCCTCGGTTGGCGTAATCACGTCAGCATAGGGCGACAATGCGCGTTCCACATAATAAAGAGGTGAGAGGAGGGGTTGCGCTTCCTCGCGAGACTCACCCGAGACAATTCCAACCCGATGCCATTGAGATCGCGCGTCCAGGAGGTGCACAGCGCCTGCGGAGCGTTGTCCCTTGATCCGAAGGCGCGCGACCTGATTGCGTATTTCCAGCGGCAACTCGAAGGGAGCTATCGCTTCAGTTTCTCCGGGTTTTATCGCGAACGGCGCTTCTCCGAGCGGTTCGCCGCGTGCAGTCAAGGCACGGATCGTTCCTGAATGGGGCCCTTTTGTTCCACTGATGATCCGTCCTGCTAGAACGCCGCCCTCAGCGCGGGCGTGTCCGATACCCAGCGGCGTTTCCAGCGGCCCCGGCTTCAGCACCGTCAGGCCGCCACCTTCGGCTAGCCTTTCAAGAACTTCGGAGAAAGCTTCGGCATGGCCGTAGTCGAGCCCGTCACTCAGCCAAATTACGCTGTAACCGGCGCCGTCCGTCAGCGCTTCTTGCAGCGTTGCGGCCACTTCTTGCCGGCTTGGAGCATAGGGCTGGGGCACGAGTCCCGCGATACGTTCACGGACGACTTCCGCCGGCAGTGGCTCGTCGATGTCGTCAGCGGACGCTGTCGGCACGATCAGCACGTCGCGACCGCTTCGATCGGCGCGGTCGATCGCTGCCTCGATGGCTTCGCGCCGGGCGCTCCAGTGGGCCGCAGAGGCCCAGCCATTGTCGACGACGAGCAGCATCGTTCCATCACCGGTGAAGCGCCCCTCGTCGGGGTTAATGAGCGGTCGCGCCAAAGCCAGGATCAACAAGGCGGCCAGCAGCATTCGCATAAGAGTGAGCCACCATGGGCTCCGGGCAGGCGTCTCCTCGGTCGGCTTTAGCTCCTGGAGCAGGCGTGTCGGCGGAAACTCGACTACCTTTGGGCTTGGCGGTGTGAAGCGCAGCAGCCACCAAATGGCGGGAAGTGCCGCGAGCGCCAGCAGGATCCAGGGCTGCATGAAGCCGATGGGACCAAGCGTCATCATGAGCCGGCACCTCGTTCGACTTCCGCCGCCTCAGCCGGGCGACGAGCCGCACGATAGCGGTAATCCCGATCTTGGCCAGAGAGTTGGCCATGAATCGCGAGCAAGACTTCCTCGGCGGGCCGATCTGTATGGTGCAGCACGAACGACCAGCCCAGCTGCCGCGCTGTCTCCTGAAGATCGAGGCGATGGCGTTCAATACGCCTCTGGTACTTCTCCCGAAGATCCTCTGCACGACCCACGATCATCGTCGCGCCGCCTTCGGATGCCTCGAACTCGGTACGCCCCTCGTATGGCAACGTCTCCTCAGCAGGATCGAGAATCTGAACCAAGTGACCGCGAACGCCCTGACTTGCGATTTGGTGGAAACGCTCGACGAGTTCGTCGATGGGCTCAAGGAAATCAGAGAAGAGGACGCACTCCGAAAACCGGTTCAAGCGTGCACCGGGGGGAAAACTATCGTCCGATGTCTCAGTGAGGAGGACCTCAGCCACCTTGCGGCTCGCATAGCGGCCCGATGATGGGCTCCGTCCCATAAGACCGATGCGCTCTCCCGCACGGGCCAGTAGTTCGGTCAAACCCAGAGCTAAGACGACTGCACGACTCTCCTTGGACGTTTCGGAGAGAAACGAACGGAATCGCATCGACGGGGATAGATCGAGCCACAGCCAAACTGTGTGCGCGGCCTCCCACTCGCGTTCGCGCACGAACAGCCGATCAGAACTCGCTGACCTCCGCCAGTCGATCGCCGACACGGAGTCGTTGGTGTCGAAATGTCGGAACTGCCAAAAGGTTTCGCCTGGACCTGGGCGACGTCGTCCGTGCGTGCCGTGCGTTACCGTGTGGGCGACACGACGCGCCTCGACGAGCAGCGAAGGCATGCGCGCCGCAAGCCCGTGGGCTTCGGCTTCTTCCGCTATGAACGGTTGAAGCGCTGCGCGTGCGTTTGCCAAGGCCGACCTACTTAAGCGGCTCGATAAGCCGAGCCATCATGTCGCTCATTTCGATTCCCTCAGCACGGGCGGCGAAGGTCAGCGACATACGGTGCTTCAAGACAGGCTCAGCGAGGTCGATCACATCGTCAACCGATGGCGCAAGACGGCCTTCCATCATGGCCTTCGCGCGGACGGCAAGCATCAAGGCTTGGCTCGCGCGCGGGCCGGGGCCCCAAGCGATCATCTCGTCGAGCGTTTGGTCAATGCCCGTTCCCGGGCGAGCCGACCGAACGAGCTGCAGAATCGCATCCACGACCTGGTCGCCCACAGG
>JARFRF010000123.1 GCA_029287395.1 Methyloceanibacter sp.
ACAAATCCAAGCCCTATCATCATTGTCAGCATTGAAGTGCCGCCATAGGAAAACAAAGGCAAGGGCACGCCAACCACAGGCACGAGACCGGTCACCATGGCCACATTGATAAAGACATAGGCAAACAGCGTCAGGCCCATGCCGCCAGCCACGAGCTTTGCGAACATGCTTCGGCAGCGCAGCGCCATGAACATAATAAACGCAAGCGCCAGCAGATACAGCGCCAGCACGATGATGGCGCCGACGAAACCCGTCTCCTCGGAGAACATCGTGAAAATAAAGTCCGTGTGCTTCTCCGGCAAGAAGTTGAGCTGAGCCTGCGTGCCATTCATAAAGCCTTTCCCGCTCAATCCACCCGAACCGATCGCGATCTTGGACTGGAGGATGTGATAACCGGACCCCAGCGGATCGCGTCCTGGATCGAAAAACGTGAGCACACGCTCCTTCTGGTAGTCGTGTAGCATCTCCCAAGCGTGCGGCAGCGCGACAACAAAGCCGACGATGGCCCCGCCAAAGTAGAACCAGCTCACGCCCGCCAGAAACATCATTCCGGCGCCGATAATCGCGAACAGCGCGGCCGTACCAAGATCGGGCTGAGATAGCGCGAGCAAAGCGGGCACCCCGATTAACAAGAGCGGCGGGATCAGCGCGTCGGGACGCCAGATTTTCTCAGGTGGAAGCCACTGGTAATAACGAGCAATCGCAAGGACGAGCGCGATCTTCATCATTTCCGACGGTTGAAAGCTCATCTCGCCGACGCCCAGCCACCGGCGTGCGCCGCCACTCTCAATGCCAATGATCGGCACAAGGGCCATCAGCGCTAACGCCACAAGAAACAACGGGTATGCGCCCCTTAACCACCACCGGATATCGGAGAAAGCGATCGCAAATAGCAGCGCCAATCCAACGCAATAGCGAACAACTTGCCGGGAGGCCCAGGGGTCGAAAGATCCGCCTGCTACGGAGTAGAGCGCTGCGATACCGATTAGGACAATCGCTGTTATCAGCGCCAAGAAGGGCCAATTTAATCGCAAGAGCTTCCTGGCAAGGTCCTGCTTTACTGCAGGCGCTTGCGCGAAGAGCATCTTCATCCACCCTCCCCCGCGATCGCGACCTGCCCGGAGGCCTCCTCCTTGCTCATACGCGCAAAGGCCGGTGCCTTTGCAGCGTCCCGAAGAAGCGCCTCCGTCATGACGTCCTTGACGATAGGCGCAGCAGCACTCGACCCGCCGCCGCCATGCTCAACGCAGCAAGCTGCCGCGTAGCGCGGCTTGTCAAAGGGCGCATAGCCGATAAAGAGTGCGTGGGTCTCGCGCTCATAGGGCGAAAGCAAATGCTCATTGTGTGCATTCACGACCTGCGAGGTGCCGGTCTTACCTGCCATCATGACACCCGGAATCTTCAGAGCTGAGCGTCGGGCCGTGCCCCGTGGCTCATTCACGACGCCGAACATCCCCTTGCGGACAATATCGAGATGCTTCGGATCGAGCTGCAGCAGCGGCCAGTCCGGTTCGAGATCGTTTGGGGACAAGACCAGCTTCGGCAACACGGCGCGGCCAGATGCAACGCGCGCGGTCATCACAGCGAGTTGGAGCGGCGTGGACGACACAAAACCCTGGCCAATCCCGGCAATGACGGTCTCGCCGCCATACCACGGCTCCATAAAGCGTGCGCGCTTCCAGGCAACGTCTGGGATGATTCCCTCCTTCTGGCCCGGGAGACCGCAATCGTAAACTCTGCCCAATCCGAGATGCCGAGAGACGGACGCCAAATGATCGATGCCCATTCGTTTCGCGGTTTCGTAAAAATAAACATCGCACGACTGCTTAATTGCCTCGTGCACATCGATCCCGCCGCCATGGGCCTTCCAACAGCGAAACCGGGCGCGGCCCATCGCGTAAACGCCGGGACAGCTCATTGTCTCGCTGGAGTCGATAACACCTGCATGCAGCCCTGCGAGTGCCGTGACGACCTTGAACGTGGAACCCGGTGGATACTGGCCCCGTATCGCACGGTTTTGGAGCGGCTGATCCTTGGCGCGCGCAACGCGGCTCCATGCCCTGGGATCCACCTTGAAGACGACATCGTTGGGATCGAATGTTGGCGTAGACGCAAGCGCTAGAATGGCACCCGTCCCGACGTCCAGCACGACCACGGAAGCAACACGGTGCTCTTTCAAGCGTTCTTGCGCAACGGTCTGCAGATGGTGGTCGATACTGAGGACGAGGTCCTTACCTGGCGTGCTCGGTGTGGAGCCGAGTTCGCGCACGATGCGACCCCGAGAATCGACTTCATACTTTTGGGTGCCCGGTGTGCCGCGCAATTGTTCGTCGAAGGTCTTCTCCACGCCAGCACGTCCCGCGCGGAACCCTGGGAGCCGCATGACCGGATCGAGATCCACCTCCTCCTTGCCGGCCATGCCCACATACCCCACCAAATGCGCGATAGCACGCGCATGATGGTATTTGCGATAGGCTGAACGGTCCGTCTGCAGACCCGGGAGCTGCGGTGCCAGGACGTTGAGCAATGCAAACTCTCGCCACGTCAAACCTTCGGCGACAAGCACGGGATAGTAGCCGCTCTGGCGCGCCGCAGAACGCATGATGCGGTCGCGCGTAGCCCGGGAAATCTTCACGATAGGGGATAACCGGTCGAGCGTGTCCGGCAGGTTCTTGCAGAATGCGGGCACAACAAGAAGGCGCAGGTTCTCCTTGTCTTCGGCCAGTGTGGCGCCTGTACGGTCGCGTATAGATCCGCGCTGTGGCGCGGAAAGTTGGATCATCAAACGGTTTTCGTCGGACAGGAGCCGGTAGTCGGATGCCTCGCGGATCTGAAGCTGATGGAGACGCCAGCCCAGTAACCCGAACAAGCCGGCTTGGGCTGCGCCCAGCAGAATCGCTCGCCGCGAGAAGCGATAGCTCTGCTTTCGAGCGTAATCAGGCTTCTTTTTTGCTCCATAGTCGAGCGCCTTCAAGCCCTTCATGACGCTCTCCGGAATAGGGTGCGTCGTGAATGGCCGATGTGCCCGGTCCAGACCCACAGGAGCCCGTACAGCACAAAGGGAAAAATGACAATCGAGGCGACAACGCCCAATAGGATCGGCCACCAATCAATCCAGCGAAGGTAATAGAGGCTCGCCAGCAGCCAACCAAACAATCCGAGTACAGATATCAGCGCCGTCCAGGTCAGCCACTGTTTCCAGAGATTGCGGCGCTCACGAAACGAGCCGGGCTTCAGGCCGACTGTCGCAGCAATTAGGCACATAAGCGCCCAGAACCCCAAGGGACCGCCGCTGAGAAGGTCCGCAAGAAGTCCGAGTATGGCGGCCGCGGCCGGATGAAGCTCCGTGCCGGGCAGCGCCCTCCAGCAGAACACCATCATGACGACTAGCAAGGGAAGAATGAATGTGGCGTCGGCCGGCAATCCCCAAGGCGCTGCAGTCGCGATGACCGCTATCAGGATAGAAAACGCCGGAAGAAACCGTGTCATTGATCAGTTTGCGCCTGGCTGGCCATCGGCGGCGAGATCGCGGCAACGGGCGCCAGCGGAACTTGGGGACCACCCGCTGTCCGATCCTCCTCCAGCTCGGGATCCGGTGTCGCGGACAGAGCGCCGCCCCTGTCGGCGAGACCTTCTGGATCGGTCCGTTTCAAGGCCGGCGCATCAAAGAACAGAACACTCACGGCATCGAGCGAGTCGAGCTCCGCAAACGGTCGGATTCTGTACTCGCCTGGCTCGCCGACAACGACCCCCAAGCGCAAGCCGCGCGGGAAGACGCCATCGCTTCCTGACGTGTAGACTTCATCGCCAGGGGACACGCCTGCACCGTCTTGCAGGAACCCAAGCTGGAGTTCGGCACTATTGTCACCCAGCGCGAGCCCTCGGGCGGCTCGCGGACCGACCAAGACTGGTATGCGGCTGTTGAGATCATTGAGCAGCAAAACGCGTGCAATGTTGTCTCCGGCTTCAATGGTGCGCCCGACAAGCCCGTCGCCATTGATGACCGCATAACCGATCCGCAGGCCGTCATTGCGGCCAAGATTGACCAGCGCGCTTCTGACAAATGGCCCGCGCGCATCAGCGATAACTTGCCCGGTCGCGTAGACAAGCGCTGGCTCTTCCGCCGCATGCAAGAGTTTGCGCAAGTGAGCAACCTTGCGCTCCAGCAATTGAGTCCGCCACCGCCACTGCTTCAGTTCTTCGTTTTCCTTGGCAAGACGATCAACTTCTGCGACCGCGTCCCGATGAACCCTCACGTAGAGACGCGCGCGATCCATAGCCCGACGGACTTCGATGGCTGGTACCGACGCAAGCTCCAGGAATGGCGCCGACAGATCAACGAGCTCGTCTCGGGCATCCTGCAAGGCGCCATGACCCACCCGGCTGAGAACCAGCAAAACTGCGCAAAGGAAGTATAGGCCGAAGCTCAACAACTCTACCGGCGCCGACCAGGAGGGCCGGTGTCGTTGGAACAGAGATGGACTGCGCTTGGACATTTGCGTTCAGTCTCTAGGCTCGCCCCAAGAAGGACGTCCGATTTCCTCACTCAGAGGCCCCGCGCCTAGCGAAACCAATATAGCACATTTGACTACGGTTTGATCAGCAGATCGGCCATTTCGTCGAGTTTCTCAAGCGCCATGCCGGTTCCCCGAACGACGCTCCGCAGCGGATCCTCCGCAATCTTGAATTTCACACCCGTTTCTTGCTGGAGACGCACGTCGAGCTTATCGAGAAGCGCGCCTCCTCCGGTTAGATAAATGCCTGACTCAGCAATATCAGCTGTCAGTTCCGGCGGAACGTCAGCCAGGGCCTGGCGGATGCCTCCGACAATCTGCTGGATCGGCAGAGTCAACGCATCGGCGATCTCGTGGGGACCCAATGTGATCTCTGCAGGGAAGCCGCGCTGCATATCCCGTCCCTTGAGCCGAATTGCCACGTGCGTCCCGTTGGCCTTAGCAACGGCTGAGCCAGACTCCTTCTTGACGACCTCGGCGTTTGGAGCCCCGATCATCAAGTGATGCTTGAACCGCGCATAATTTACAATTGCCTCGTCCATGGCATTGCCGGCGGTGCGGATCGACTTTGAATAGATCACGCTACCCATAGACATCACGGCAATGTCGGTCGTACCGCCACCGATGTCGACCACCATGGAGCCTCGGGGCTCGCGGATCGGCAGCCCAGCCCCAATTGCGCCTGCCACGGGCTCGGAGATCAGATATACGCGCCGCGCGCCCGCTGAAAGCCCGGCTTCATGAACCGCCCGCCGCTCGACGGAGGTGGCACTTGCCGGGACGCAGATCATGACCCGCGGACTCCCAAAGAGGCGTCGCTTGTTAACGCGACGAATGAAGAACTTGATCATTTCCTCAGCCGCGTTGAAGTCGGCGATGACGCCATCGCGCAACGGCTGAACGGTCTCAATCTTGGTGGGAGTCTTCCCGAGCATCGTCTTGGCCTCGTGGCCAGCCGCGATCACTTTTTGATCGTCTCCGCGCTGCTCGATGGCAACGACGGAGGGCTCGTCCAATACGATTCCACGTCCCGGTACATAAACGACAGTATTCGCCGTGCCGAGATCAATGGCCATGTCCGCGGAAGAGCCCAACCACGAGAACATACACCGCCCCACTTGCCCGCCAATTGGCAGGCCCTACTCACTATAGATATCCGGATCAGGCCACCGACCAGGCCACCTACCTCGGATTAAGACACCAAGCACGGCAGGACCCATCCCCGATCACCAGGCTCAAACCCTGCCGCCACGCGCCGTATGTTGCGTCAATTCTCCGACGTGAGCAATGAGTGAACTGACTGCTTTCCGAAAACTTTTTTGGCCGCACACGCTCAAGTAGCACGGTAAGTTTTTTCTCGCGATTCTTGCTTCCACATGCATCACGCTGCTTACGGACTAGGCATAAAAAACTGCGACGTTGCGCCCGCCGCGACAACGTAGCGACGAGCGGGATCAGGTCCGCAAAACTTCCTGTGCTTGGTAGCGCCGCTACTACGATGCGAGCATTGTCTCTGGTTTCCGGCGCGCCTCCCGCGCCAGAAGCTTGTTCAGCGCGCTAACATAGGCCCGCGCCGACGCAACCATCGTGTCCGTGTCCGAGCCGCGACCCGTGGCGATCTTGCCATCGGCCTCCAAGCGCACCATCACCTCCGCTTGGGCATCTGTGCCCTCGGTCACGGCGCTGACCTGATACAGAGCTAGACGAGCCTCATGTGGAACAAGGGCGCGAATGGCCTGGAACGTCGCGTCCACCGGTCCGTCGCCAACGGCCTCATACATGTGCTGCTGATCGTCGATGTGGAGCGTGATCGTCGCCTTCTGTGGGCCGCCGGTTCCGGCGATGACCGTCAGCGAGGTGACTCGTATGCGATCCTGAGCAGAGGCGATCTCCTGATCGACTAGCGCTTCGATATCTTCGTCGTAGACGTGCTTCTTCACGTCCGCCAAGCCTTTGAACCGCACGAACGCATCCTCGAACGCGTTGTCGCCCAGTTCATAGCCGAGTTCTTTCAGCTTCTCACGGAACGCATGGCGCCCCGAATGCTTGCCCATCACAAGCGAGGACTCCTTCACACCCACGCTCTCCGGCGTCATGATCTCAAACGTGCCAGCGTGTTTCAGCACGCCGTCCTGGTGAATTCCGCTCTCGTGGGCGAACGCATTCCTGCCGACGATGGCCTTGTTGTATTGCACCGGAAAAGCCGTCACGCGCGAAACGAGCTTTGAGGCTCGAGTCAAAAGGGTCGTGTCGACACCGGTCCAGACGGACATGCGATCCTCGCGCGTGTGGATCGCCATGACGATTTCTTCCAAAGCCGCATTGCCCGCACGCTCTCCAAGCCCGTTGATCGCGCATTCGACTTGTCTCGCACCCGCGCTCACGCCCGACAGGGAGTTGGCAACGGCCAGCCCCAGATCGTTGTGACAATGGGTCGAGAAGATAATGTCGCCGGCACCCGGCACCCTCTCCTGCAGCAGCCGGATCAAATCGCCGAATTCGTCGTGATAGGCATAACCGACCGTGTCCGGGATATTAACGGTTGTGGCGCCAGCCTTGATCGCAGCCTCCACGCAGCGGCAGAGAAAGTCGATCTCCGTGCGCGTCGCATCCATCGCCGACCATTCGACATCGTCAGTCAACCCTCGCGCTCGGCTGACAGATGCCGTAACGCGCGACAAGCATTCGGCCTCGTCGATATCCATTTGATACCGGCGGTGAAGAGGCGAGGTGCCAATAAACGTATGTATGCGTCCGCGCGCGGCGGGCCGGATTGCCTCTGCGCAGCGATCTATATCGCCGGGCTGTGCGCGAGCGAGGCCGCAAATGACGGCGTTCTTCGCACGCCGCGCAATCTCCTGCACGCTCTCAAAATCGCCTTGAGATGCAATCGGGAAACCCGCTTCGATTACATCCACGCCCATCTCATCGAGGAGCTCGGCAACCTCCAGCTTTTCTTCGAATGTCATCGTGGCGCCGGGGCACTGTTCCCCGTCGCGCAATGTAGTGTCGAAAATTATGACGCGATCCTTCTCGTCGCGTGCCTTTGTCTCGGTATTCATCGTGCTCGTCCCTAAAACGCATGGCTCTCAGTCTATCATGACCCGTCAAGCCCTTGACTTCTTGGAAGATGGTTCGCCGTCCCCTGAGCGCCCGCCTCGGCAAGACCGAGACTGCCGGTGCTCAGGGGCACGTAAGGAGCAGCGGAAGGGTGCGCACACGCAGACGGGAGTGTACGCCCAGTGCCCGGCGAGGCTCTGGCGTGCTGAAGAGGCTATTCCGAACCTGCAAATTCGATCGGCGCATCATTGCCCTTCTCCGCCGAGGCCCAACAGAAGCCTGCGATGAGCGGAAAATAGGGTGAACCGATAAGAAGAGCAAGGGGAGGCGCGGCACCACGGGCCGCGCCTCAGTCCCTAGAAGTCAAAGATCGACACGAACGGGTTGCTGGCACGGCGTGAGGAGCGCCGGACAGCGCGCCGCTCATTCGGATTGTGCACAACCTCGATGTTGTCCGGTAGGCCTGCCGGAATTGGTCGACCCTTCAGTGCGGCAAGCATCCGCCGGTCATGGCCGTAGAGATCCTTGAACTGCGTGAGTTCACCATCCGGCCCTGCGACAGCGGTGAAGTAGGTCAGGTAAACCGGAATTCTGTTCTTGATGAAGATGTTGTTGGCATCCGAACCGTTATGCATCGCGGAAAGCACGCGTTGTTGCGTCCAGTCCTGGTCATGACCGAGCAGGACCGTGGCAAGTTTGTCCGGGTGTTGGACCCGCACGCAGCCATGGCTGAAGGCCCTCTCTGAATTGGAGAATAAGTTTTTCTGCGTGGT
>JARFRF010000143.1 GCA_029287395.1 Methyloceanibacter sp.
CTTGCGCGACCATCGGCGTCGCCAGCATGGTGAGACTTGTAACGATGAGCATGAACTGGGCAACGTCATTGGGAATGAGGGCGAGGCTAAATGCGAGGCCGATAATGAGGAAGGCGAACTCGCCCCCCTGGCCGAGCAACAAGCTCACCTCAAGTGCAACCGAACGCGGATCGCCGAAGAGCCGGGCGAGCCCGTAGATAATCACGCCTTTGACGAGATAGAGCCCAATCATGGACGCGATCAGCCAGAGCAGCTTGTCCGCCACTTCCGCGAGATCGATCATCATTCCCACTGAGGCGAAAAACAGTCCGAGCAGCAACCCTTTGAATGGCTCGATGTCCACCTCGATCTCGTGACGATACTCCGTCTCAGAGAAAAGGAGACCAGCGAGGAACGCGCCCAGCGCCATCGACAGTCCGACCTCTTCCGTAGCCAGCGCCGTGCCGATAATCACAAGCAGCACAAAAGCAATGAACATCTCTCGGCTTGCATCGCTTCCGACAAGGCGGAACAAGGGGCGAATCACCAGTCGACCGACCACGAGAATGATGGCAACGGCGAGAACGGCCTGTCCCATTGCCCAGGCGAACGCTAGCACAAACGACTCACCGCCTTTCGCGGCGAACCCTCCGACCAGCAGAAGAATGGGTAGGACGGCTAGGTCCTGAAAAAGCAGGATGGAGAAACTTGTGCGGCCCGTGGCTGTGCCGAGCCGCTGTCCCTCAGACAGAAGCTGCATAACGATGGCCGTCGACGACAGCGCGAAACCACATCCGATGACCACGGCCGCCGGCAGCTCATTCTCGAAGAGCAGGGCGATGAGCGTTATGACAATGCTTGTCAGAAACACCTGCGAGCCGCCTAGCCCGAAAACCATGCGGCGCATGGCCCATAGCCGGTCGACAGACAGTTCCAGACCGATCATGAACAGCAAGAATACGACGCCAAGGTGGGCCAGAGACTGCACGCCTTCCACGTCGTCGATCAGGATGTAGTGCAGCCAAGGAAACGTGTCGGCGAAGCGCACGAGACCGTGTGGACCGATCACCATGCCGACCACGAGGAAGCCTAGGACAGGGCTCACTTTGAGGCGATGAACGAGCGGGACGACAACGCCCGCGGCTACAAGGAAGACCATTACCTCGCGTATGTTGAGCGTTTCGATGGCTTACCCTTCCGGATTTTTCTTGATCGACAAGGATCCCAAACGAGCCAAGTGCAGCAATGTCGCAAGCCCTTGGGCAGGGGCCGTTGATCCAAAGCAATGAACCGGACGCTTTTGCTGGTGCCCACCGCAAGAGCCAGGAAGTCGCAGCACTCGACCGTCTGGCGCTGCGGGTGTCGACGGCACACGAGCGCGGCGCGCCACATCGAGGCACCATGGCGCGCCTGCGCGCTAGAGGCCGCGCTCGATCACCTTCAGCACGGAATAGCGCAGGCGACCGCCACCACGAAGCGCAATCACGAAGCGCACACGTCCGTGGTTGGCCGTATCGGCGTAGCCTGCCAAAGTCCGGATTCCCGACATGGTGCCGGTCTTGTTGGTGCCGCCGTCGCGGCCTTGCAACAACTCCGCGTAGGTCACAAAAAGATCGAGTACTTTTGCAAGGCCCTGAGCCGTGAACCGGTTGCCGCGGCTGAGGCCTGAGCCCTCTTCGAGATAGATGTCGTCTTGAAGGCCGTGCTGCGCCAGCATCTCATTCGCGACCCTTAGCGACTTCTCGAGACTGACTGGACCGCCATAACGCGCCGCGCCGACTTCCAGGAAGACCTGGTTGGCGATGTAATTGTTGGAGCCAATGAGCAGCAGATTGACGATGGCCGCCAAGCTTCGAGATTGCTGGTGGACATGGACAGGCTCAAGTCCTGCCGGGACCGGCCCAACTGTGATGTCGCCATCCACCTTGCCGCCGGATTTTTCAATGAAAGCTCGGAGAAGCTCACCTGCATAAAGCAGGCTTAGTTTGGGATCTTTCGCAAGACTGATACGGCCGCGCCCCTTTGGCCCTCGCGCCCGGAACTGGCTTGCAGCCAGGGGGGTCATCGGCGTCTGTTTCTCGCCGGAGTAAATCTTGCTGCCCCGGCGCACGGCATTAATCGTGTTGAAGTTCACCGCTAATGCGGAGTTCAGAGCGTTGTAGGACCGGCTGTTGTTCTCAATCCCTGGAATGCTGACCTTCTCGGGATAGTAGCTGGGATCTAGTACCATGCCCGTGATCGGCTCGGTGCCGATCGCCGCGACCATCTCTGGCGCCAGCAGGGCCAACTCCTCCGAGACCAGCATGGGATCGCCGCCACCGCGCACGTAGAGTACGCGGTTCTCGTCGAGGTAGAAGTGCGTCTTGAAACGGTAGTCGGGCCCCAACACCTCCATCGCAAGCCAAGCCGTTACGACTTTCGCAACAGACGCGGGCACGAACGGCTTATCCGAGTTCTGGGTAATAAGCTCATTGCCCTGTTCGTCGATGACATAAACGATGCCATTTGGCGCGATCGCTTTCACCCGCTCTTTTGCGCCTGCGAAGGCCGCGGCCGTAAGGCCTTGGGCTGGGAATAGAATGAGGGAGAGGATTAGCAGGCGAGACCACATGGTAGCTCTCTTTTACAAGCGGACCGAAGGCGATGGCTACACTGATCTTGGTGGCTCATCGAGGCGCTTACATGTCCAGCCGGGCCCGAAGGCCGAAGACGGCGATCTGGTCGTCGTCGGGATTTAGGGCCGGGTTCAGCAATAGCTGCGCGTCCGCGGTGATCGCAACGTTGTCGGAGACCTGATAGCGGTAGAACGCCTCCAATGTCGTTTGATCGCGGAGACCCGCTGTGGCTGGCTTGTTCCAGGCCACCGAGAACCCGGTCAAGTCCCGGTAACGCGGAAAGTAGTAGATGAAGCCGCCGCTGACGGCCATTTCGTAGAAGGGCGCTTCGCCATCCGACCACCCCGCGCGCACAAACGGCATGAATACGTCGTCTAGGGTCACATTGGCCGAGACGACAATTCCGTGGCTCTCCGGGACGCCGGCATCAACGCGCGCATCAACATGCCAGGCGCCCACATGGACGTTTGTGAGAAAACGCTCGTCGCGCGCTGGCGTCCAGCCGACTTCTGCATAGGTGAAGAACTCATCGCCGCCCGGGAAGAACTTCACGTCGGTCAGCGACCCGTTCGCGTCCGTGACGAGTCCCTTCACGAAGATCTGGTCCGTCAGCATGGCGCCAGCGCCGACGCCAAAACCCTGGTCGGGCAGGGCGATCGTCGGGTTCACCAGCGAAGATAAGTTTAGGAACGTCGTGCGTTGGTTTGCGTAACCTAGGATATCGATGAAATCGGTCGGATCGATCCGGCCCGCGACGACACCAAGATCCCCATTTGCGAATGCTTGTTCCCAATACAACGTCGTGAGCGAGGCGCCGTTGTCGGAAAACGTGGTGCCCATGATGCCGAGATAACCGATGTCGCTGCCGACTTGTGCAGGAGTGAGCGCGTTCCACAGTTCGTGACGTTGCTCCAAGAGAAAGACAAGCGAGCCGGTATTCCCGGTATCGCGCCCGAGCAATTGCCACTTGCCGAATGTCCGTCCGCCACCGCTTGAGGCTTGGGATTGGTCGGTGAGACTGGCGGTGGCCGTTTGATAAACGGCCTGATAGTCGAGCCCGACTTGGAGACCGGAAATGGCCCGCAGGCGTTCGAGCGCGATCTCGGCCGGGTCGAATAGGGCGTCGATACCAGGACGCCGCGACGGCGTTTCCCGCTGTGCCACATCCTCTTCGAGCTGCGCGCCGACCGATTGCGGACCACCGAGCCCCGCCTCAGCAGCGCCGCGCAGGATTGCCGCGCCTGTGGCCCGCTGTTCGGTGTCATCAGCACGCGCCTCTTGTGCCCTGGCCACCGACGGGAGCGCGATGACAAGACCACAGATGACAGCGGCTACCGTTGATCTCATGAGTCTTTCTAATACTAGTTTCAAAGCGATGATGTGCGCAGCTACATCGCTTCTAGCGTGTTCTTGTAGATCTTCCCGTCCTTCATGATGATGCGGATGGTCTCAGGGCTTGCCGGCGGCTCAGGTGCATCGAACCATTTGTCTGATGTGCCAATCACGGAGAGGTCCTCAAGCGGGTTGCCGTCCACCAGAAGAATGTCTGCATACGCCCCTTCTTCTATCACGCCGAGCTTGCCTTCGGGGTAGGGGTTCATGAACTCGCCGCTCATGGCCGCGATCTCGCCACCGGTCGAAGTCATCGAAACCAGAGCCGCGTGATTGCCGAAAAAGTCCCCGTTAAGATACTTTTCGTAAGCGATCTGCTTCGTGCAGGCACTGATCGTGCCTACGCAGTCCGTGTGATGACCGCGTTTCACCGGACACTTTTTCATGTTGTCGACATAGCCGGCGAAAGCCGCCGTCGCCGATTTCGCCTTTCGCAAGCTCGCAGGCACGTCGCGGACCGCAGGAATGTCGAAAAGTCCTGGTGCGAACGCTGTGAGATTGGTCGTGATGTAGGCGCCTTTCTCCTTGATAAGTTCGCCGACTTCGCAGTCATACGAGAACCCGTGCTCGATGGACTTCACGCCAGCTTTGAGCGCGCGTAAGATAGAGTCCTTCTTGTATGAATGCGCCATCACATACGTCCCATACTGATCGGCGATTTCAACAGCTGCCTCGATCTCCGGCACAGTCCGCCCTTCCATCTGCCACGGGTCGAACGCCGAGACGACGCCACCTGACTGCATCACCTTGAGCTGGCTGGCGCCCATGCGAAGATTGTTACGCGCCGCCTTCAGCACCGCGTCCTCACCATCGACCTCCTGCGCCATGTTGAGCCGAGAGAAGTTCGACTCAGCACCCAGCGGTGCGGTGAAATTGGCGAAGTCGGAATGCCCACCCCGTCCGCCGAGAAAGGCGCCAGACGGGTAAAGCCGGGGCCCGATGATCTTGCCGGCGTCGATCGCTCGTTGCAGGCCGGCATTCGCGCCGCCTGCATCGCGCACCGTCGTGAAGCCTTGCATCAGATACATCTCTGACTGTGCGGTGCCATGAATAGCCAAGTCCTCCCATGTGCTGTTCGCTTCCATCGCGGGAAGGGTCGGGCCGGGCAGCATGAGATGCACGTGGTTGTCGATCAGTCCGGGCATCAATGTGCGCCCGCCGGCGTCAATCACCGTCGCATCAACACGTGCGTCAACATCGCCCTTGCCGATCTTCTTGATGAGATTGCCCTCGACCAACACGCTCATGCCCTCGGCAAGAGTGTCACTCGTGCCGTCGAAAATGTTGACGTTGG
>JARFRF010000002.1 GCA_029287395.1 Methyloceanibacter sp.
ATTGTCGCCTCTTCGAGCATTGTGAGTGTTACGCCGCCAAGAATGAGCTCGCGCCAGCGCGAGTGATGGAATGCACCCATGACGATCAGGTCGGCGCCCAGCTCCTTCGAGCGCGAGAGCAGCAGTCGGCCAACATCCGCACCTTCGCTCATCGGAAAGGTCATTGTCTCGGCTTCGATGCCATGATGGCCGAGATGCGCAATCATACCATCCACAGAAACGTTCTCATCCCCACGCGAATCGTCGTCGAGGCCGGCCACGAGGACGACCCGCTTCGCATCCGCTAGGAACGTTTGCGCATCGCTGACAGCGCGCGCCGCTTGGGCGCTGCTATCCCAGGCCACAACGATGGTGCCGCCGCCAATCGTCCCAAGGGGATTAGCCGGTACGATGAGAACGGGCCTTCCAGAGGCAAACAGGCAGCGCTCTACAAGCGCATACTGGCCGACGAGCGGGTCCCCGTCTCTTGGCTGACCAAGAATCGCAAGGTCCGCCAAGCGCGCGGCGGCGGCGAAGTCGTGCGGAAACTCGTCACTGGTGCCATGTCGAAGCCGCGTGTCATAGGAAATGCTGGCGTCATCCGCCGCCGCTCGGAAGCGCGCCAGCGCCTCTTCGCCTTGCGCCTTCACGCCATCGAGAACGCCGCTCATATCGGCGAAGGCGACGTCTGCGCCATAGAGCGGCACCAGCGCCTGCGGGGCAAAGGCGACGGCCACAAGGTGCGCCCCTTGGGTTTTGGCTAGGTTGATCGCCAAACCGTCGCGCGCTTTCGATGCGTCCGTCCCGTCAACGTAGACAATCACATCCTTGAAGCTCATCCGTGCCTCCCCTGCAGGCTGATGATAGCGCTTCAGGGCGCGTGGCCAAGCCCGCAGGTGCAGCATCGATGCGGAATAATATGAGAGCACGAAGGACTGCCTCACGCCTGTGTGAATAAAGTCACAGCGCTTTGAAGAGGTGTGACGCGTGCCCTCTTAGATTCGCGGCTACCGTCCCGGAGTGGCGCTCGTCGCCAGAAGTGGGATCATCCAACAACCGATGGAGAGTACCGATGAAGATGAATAAAAAGTCCGGCACGACACTTGCCCTTACTGCAGCTGCGCTACTCGTATCCGGCACACTCGTTGCCACGCCTGCCCTCGCTGCCAAGGGCAAGTGCGTCGGCGCAAATGCCTGTAAGGGCCAGAGCGCGTGCAAGACAGCTACGAGCTCGTGCAAGGGCCACAATGCCTGCAAGGGCAAGGGCTTCACCGTCACGTCCGCGGAAGAGTGTAAGGCCGCCGGCGGCAAGTTCAGGGGCTAGTTCCGAAAACTCGAGGCCGGCCGCAATTGTGACCGGCCTCCCTTCGTCCTATATCCTGTATGTTTCGCGAGCCAATGGAGATCGCCTTGTCCGACAGCAAGCCACCGTATCTCGGGTTTGGCCTTGGGCTGCGCCCGGAACACTACGACGAAATTTTGTCTGGTGATCCGAACGTGGATTGGTTCGAAGTTATTTCTGAGAACTACATGATCCCAGGCGGGAAGCCTCTGCGAATCCTCGACGAGATTCGCGAGCGCTATCCCATCGTCATGCACGGTGTGTCGTTGTCTATCGCATCCACGGCGCCGCTTGACGTGGACTATTTGACCGAACTCAAAACACTCGCAGATCGCGTCGATCCGAAATGGGTCTCAGATCACCTTTGTTGGACTGGTGTGCATGGGGTCAACCTGCATGACCTGCTGCCGATACCTTATACGCAGGAAGCGCTAAACCACGTTGTGGATCGCGTCAGCCGAGTACAAGACTTCTTGGGTCGCCGCCTCACGCTTGAAAATGTCTCGAGCTACGTGACGTTCGCCGAGTCGGAAATGAGCGAGTGGGAATTTGTCAGCGAGGTCGCCCGCCGTGCCGACTGTTGGCTGCTCTTCGACGTCAACAATGTTTATGTCAGCGCACACAATCATGGTTTCTCCACGCGTAACTTCTTGCATGGCGTGCCGCGCGATCGCATCGTGCAATTCCACCTTGCCGGGCACAGCCACGAAGGGGACCACATCGTGGATACGCACGACCACCCTGTATGTGATCAGGTCTGGGATTTCTATCGGCAGACTGTCTCGCATTTCGGTCCCGTCTCGACCATGATCGAACGAGACGACAACATCCCCCCGTTGGCTGAGGTCGTTGCGGAGCTCGATGTGGCACGCAGGATCGCGAAGGAGGTCGCGGAAGCCAAGCAGTCTATCGCAGCCGAGTAGCAGTCTTGCCATGACCAGCCTCAGTGAACTTCAGGCCCGATTTCAAGCTGGCATCCTCTCGGGTGACGACGCTGCGCTAGACGATATCAACGACAGCAACGGCGAAGGTCGACGTACACTTTTCGGCGTGTATCGCAACGCCTACGGTCTGCGGCTGGCCGAGATTCTTAGCCGCGATTACGAACTCACACACACCTACCTCGGCGAGGTTAACTTTTCCGACCTCGCGCGGGCCTATATAGCCGCGCATCCGTCGGACAAGCGCAATGCACGTTGGTTCGGTCGCTACCTGCCGGATTTCTTGCGCTCCACAGCCCCCTACTCTGCAAATCGGGAAGTCGCAGAACTCGCAACACTCGAGAAAGCTCTTGCGGATGCCTTTGACGGTCCTGACGCAACGCCCGTGTCAATTGATGAACTCGCCGCAATACCGCCGGAGGAATGGGCTGATTTAGTCTTCACGCCGCATCCGACCGCGCGGCGGCTTCGCTTCAAGACGAACGCCGTCGATATCTGGATGGCGCTGAGCGACGAGACGAACCCACCCGCGCCTGAAAATCTGCCCAAACCTCAGAATATTCTTGTTTGGCGGCAAGATCTCACCTCGCGTTTGCGGCTGCTTTGTCCTGAGGAGACAATGATGTGGGCCGAGGCCACGAGAGGTGCCCGCTTCAGCGCACTATGCGAGATGATCGCAACATTCGCTGGTGCGGACGGGGCCGAGCTACGGGCCGCGGGTTACCTCAAGACCTGGCTCGACTCAGGCGCGCTTTGTTGTGCTAGCCCAGATTGTCCACAGTCCGATCTAGTGATGGGAACAGCGCATTAGTGCGGCCTGTCAGCCAATAGGCCAGTAGACCGACCCATTCGCGCGTTGCCGTGTCGACGCGGCGCAAGCCTTCCGAGACTTTGCCGAAAGGTTTCAGGAAATCTTCTGACCCGCGTGTTCGATAGTCGACCGGCCACGGCTCCACATCGAAGCCCGCCTGTCTGAAAGCACCCATCGAGCGCGGCATGTGGTAGGCCGAGGTAATGAGAAGCCAGCGTGCTTTGGCGTTGAAAGCGCCGCTCGCGTCGAGCTCTCTCTTCAAATAGACGGCATTCTCATAGGTGTCGCGCGCGTTGGCTTCGAGAATTAGGCGTTCCCTCGGCACCCCAAGTTGAGTGAGGATCTCTGCAGCGCCTTGGGCTTCGCTGTCTGACTTGAAGAGGATTCCCGCATCGCCACCGGAGAAGGCCACTTTGGCGTCGGGGAAGCGCAATCCAAGTATCGCACCTTCCAGCAGCCGCTCACCCGCCTCATTCAAAGTTGGCGCCTTGCGGGCGCTGCCAACTAAGCGGCTCTCTCCACCGCCCAGAATTATGAGACCTGCGGGCGCAGGCAGCTCATTCAGGTCAACCCGTGGAAAGCGATTTTCGAGCGGCAAGATTAGCGCATTGCCTAACGGTGATAAGCCGACCAACAGGAGCAAAATGACCCCGATCGTAACAAATCGCCGACCCCAGCGCGCCCAACCGGTCCAGATCAAAATCGCGCCGTAACCAATCAACAGAGCAATCAGGGTCGACGGCTGAAGAACAAACCACACCACCTTGGCGAGATAGAAGAACATGGCGTCCCCCAGCCTCTAAGCTAACCACAGGGCGGCGAGGCCAAGGAAGGCGAAGAAGCCGACCACGTCGGTCACGGTGGTGACGAAAACGCCGGAAGCGATAGCGGGGTCGAGGTCCAAAGCGTCGAGACCGAGAGGAATTAGGATGCCTGCCAGAGCGGCGGCAAACAGGTTGACCACCATTGCCACGCCGATCACAAGCCCAAGGCCGTCGCTGCCAAACCAAAAGATGGCAATCGCTGCCATGATGACTGCGAAGAGCAGTCCGTTCAGCAGACCGACAGCGCATTCGCGCCAGATGACCCGTATGGCGTTGGCAGGGCCGAGATCGTGGGTCGCAAGCGCCCGAACGGCGACGGTCATGGTCTGCGTCCCGGCATTGCCGCCCATGGATGCCACGATCGGCATGAGCACGGCGAGCGCAACCATCTGTTGGATGGTGGCCTCGAAAAAACTTATGACAACGGAAGCGAGGATGGCCGTAATCAAGTTGGCGACAAGCCAGCTGAAGCGAAGCCGCGTCGTCTCCCACACCGTATCGGCAACCGATTCATCGCCGACACCACCCATAGCCAAAATGTCTTCGGATGCCTCTTCTTGCACCACCTCGACAATGTCGTCGGCGGTTATGACGCCAACCAGACGTCCGTCGTCGTCCACGACCGGCGCTGAATTCATATTGTATCGTTCGAACCGATGAGCCACGTCCTCCTGGTCCGTGGCGACAGGTATCGGGTGCATCTCTTCGTCAATTATCGCTTCCATTTGTGTCGGTCGCTTGGACCTGAGAATCTTGTTCAGGGCCACGCAACCGATCAGGTGATAGGCAGGATCGACGACAAAGATCTCGTAGAAGCGCTCCGGTAGATCGTCTGCTTCGCGCATATAGTCGATGGTCTGCCCGACCGACCAGAAGGGCGGTACAGCAATGAGGTCGGTCTGCATCATTCGGCCGGCAGAGTCCTCTGGATATTCAAGACTGCGCTGAAGCGCTAGACGCTCGAAGTGCGGAAGCTTGGAGAGGATATTCTGCTGCTCGGCGCGATCGAGGTCTTCGAGCAGATAAACTGCCTCGTCCGACTCGAGCTCCTGCAGAGCCTCGGCAACTTGCTCAGGCGGCATCTCTTCAAGCACCTGATCGCGAACCGCCTCCTCGAGCTCGGGCAGCGCGGCAGCCTTGAACTCATCGCCAAGGGCTTCAATCAGATTGGCGCGATCGTCCTGGCGCAGAACTTCGAGAAGGTCGGCCAAATCGGCTTCGTGCAGATCGCGCGTGAGTTTCCGCACATGCGCCGTGTCTCCGGACTCGAGCGCATCGGTGACCGCATGGAGAAATTCGGGACGGATGTCCCCCTCCTCGTCGCGTAGGGGAAAATCACTCAACGCGTCCTGCATCGCCAGCCTAGCCCATCGGAGACTTCACTCTTCCGGTCCGCAGTGCATGAGCCTGGGTATGCTCGCAGTACCCAACGCCGACTCGACCGGAGTTTAGCCTGCTCGTGATATCAGGCCTTCTGGGCTGTGCCTATTGGAGATAGCCAATGACGAGCGCTATTGGGGGCTTTTCGCTGCGCAGACAGGCGCACGGTTTTACCAGGGTACAGCTGTCCCGCGCCAGTCGAAGAAACCACCGGTGTCGTAGGGTCCCAACGCGTCGATCACGGAGATCAAGCTACTCGCTGCCTCAGATGGTTGCTTGACGTTCAAGCCACTCCGCGAAAATGGCTGAGACAAAGGCGTGTCGACCGTGCCGGGATGCAAGGCGACGCAGACGGCCTCGGGTCGGCGTCGCTGAAGTTCTATGGAGGCGGTATGAACGAACTGGTTCAGAGCGCATTTCGACGCCCGATAGCCGTACCAGCCTCCAAGGCGATTGTCTCCAATGCTGCCAACGCGCGCGGATAGTGTCGCGAAGACGGCCTTGCCCGTCGACGGTAGCAGTGGAAGAAAATGCTTCATGATCAGGGCCGGCCCAATGGCATTCAACGCGAACGAACGGCTCAACGCCTCTGGCGTAATGTCTCGCCATGTCTTCTCCGGGCCCTGGTGTTCATCGTGAAGGAAGCCCGTCGCATCAATGACGAGGCGCACGTGGCCAAGTTCTCCAGCATGTCTCGCAGCCCGGGCGAGACTCTCCTCATCCAGAATATCGATGGCGGGGTCAGTACTGCGGCCAAGCTTGAGAATCTGATCGAATTGCCCGCGATACGCGATGTCACTCGAGAGTGCTTGGCCTATCCCGCCGGTCGCGCCGAGTACGACGGCTACGCCTCCTGCTGGAAAAGACTGGAGTGGATCTGACGCTGCGATTGACATCGGTTTGACGTAAATTGGCCGAAGGCTGGCGGAAGCCTCACCAAACGAGCACCGGCTCCTTGCCGATCATCTCATCGTTGTTGATTGCGCCAACAATAAAGTCCGCGACATCGGCGCGGGAGATAATCCCGTTGCGCCATTCCCGTGGCTCGTACAAGACCCTATAGCGGCCACTATGCGGACTATTGGTCAAGACCCCGGGCCGCACGATTGTCCAGTCCAGATTGCTTTGTTTGATGATGCGCTCCTGTACGTCCTTGTCGTCATAGGCTCTGCCGAGCATCAACCGGAACGGAATTGACTGGATCAAACCGATTGCATTTCTGCAGTCGCCAGCGCCAAATCCAGTCACTGCGATCAGTTGTTTGATGTTATGACGCTGCATCGCATCCACCAGCACGCGAGTTGCCTTCGAGAACAGATCGACAGGCTGAAAGAGCTCGCTGACCGGCACGCCGAGTGCCTGTACGACGACAGCGACGCCCTCTAGCGCAGAGTCCACATCCGACTCGATCCGGGCGTCGCCATCCCAGGTCTCAAGATGATCGGTTGGCGTAAAGCTCTTGCTCGCAGAGCGAGAAAAGGCGCGCACTGAGTGTCCAGCCTTAAGCGCGGCCGTTACGACCTCGCGGCCAATCCCACTGCTCGCACCGATAACGAGAACATGTGCCATTTTGGCGCTCCGTATTGCGCTCGCGCGAGTTGCGGGCAAGTCCTATTGATTATCGTTGGCTACCCTAACGGCGGCTGGCTTTGGGCGCCTGTTGGCGAGCGCAAATATTTCAGCTGTAAAGAAAAGCCCCACGAGCAAAATAGAGTGCGCGATGAGGCTTGGGCCCATCAACCAAGTGTAGCCGACCCACAGTGCGAAGATAGCCGACCACATGTAAGAGAGCAGCAGCATATAATGGAAGCTCACCATGCGCGGGAGATTGCGTAGTGGGTTTACGGACGGATCCATCACCGCCTTATACGCGTTGGTCACCATTAGAATGATCCTTTTAGTACTTTGGCTAGCCACATGAGAGCCCAAACGAAGTTGTGAAGATCAACTATCGACGTGGGACGACCGCTGCTTGAATTACCAGACTAACGCGTTGTCACCCCAACCAGATCACCGCGCGCCCGTGCTCGGACACACAAGCTTGTGATCACATTCGCTAGACAACTGGCGAGGCACAGCTAGTCGCTATCCTCGCCCAGCACTGGTGAAGGTGCCTCGATTTCGAAGATGCCGTCATCGTCACCCGCCAACACCATCTCGATACAATTTCCGGGGCCATCCGTTATCATCCATGCATGGGATTGAAACGTCGGCACCAGCGCTTTCTCTCCCTGATTGAGACCGGTGTTGTCTATGGGCAGGCCTTCAACATCGATCCACACGACACCTCGGTAGCCGTCCGACCGATTCACAAATGTGATCTTCACCGTTTTCTCAGAGCGCTCAGATTTGATCTTGCCGAACTCTGAGCAGGACACTGATTCTAGCCGAGGGGTATCGGCAGATACCGATGCCGGCTTTGCCCTTATCGCATCAACAGCCGTTGGCTGATCGGCGGTGCTTGGAGCGACCGCAGAGTTGCAACTCTGCGTAAACTCTCGAAGCGCACTGGCTGCACCGTCAAGTTGGAGCGTCTGCTCCTGTCCATCTGGAACACGGTAGGTCAGAACGCCCCCATTACTCATAGCCTGCCAGATCGGTGCTGAAGTAACGAGGGTTATCTCAAGACCCGATACACCAACTTCGGCATACTTGCCGTAAACACTTGCCACCGTCTCCTCGGTGACATCTCCCACGCTCAGCACCAGAGAAACATCTTGGTCCTCGGCGAGATCGACGGTGTCGTACCAGAGTACAACGCGCGGCGTGGCACCATCGGGGCCACCGCAAATCGCCTCGAAGGCGACCGCATCTGTATCTGGAATCCCATATGCTAGTATCACCGTGTCCGGTTGGCCTGGATAGTTGCTTGGGTAGCTGTCGACCGTCCAAGCCATCTGCTCTGCACGCAGGCAGGTCGTCCCGAAAACGGCAAGTCCCGTCGCAAAGCCGAGAACAAGCAAGACGCCAAAACGCATTGGGCGATTCTCCAAGGAATAAAGACTCGCTGACATCCACGAATGAAACTTACCCGTGGTAGCGCGCAGCACCAATCACCGAGCAGAATCTGCTCATTTCGCCGGTCTCACACAGGGCCCTGCTGTGTGCTGTCAGCTTCTTTGCGTAAGTCCGCCTCTCGTTCCCGCCCCCGACGTTTTCGACCTCGCATCGAGGCGGACGAACCCGCAACAATGGCAAGTCCGCTGAAGAACAAGACGACAAAGATACAACCGTCTCGCGCCGCGATAATCAGATTCGCATCTTCGCTATCTCTGTCGGCGAGCATCTCAGCTGGGAACATTGACGTCACGACCAAGAGCGCGAGGAGCCCGTTCTTGACAACCACTTCAATAACAATTGCCAGCGAGTCGCGATCGATGAGCCCCCAAGTAAAGGTGAAGAGCCGCGACAAATACAGTGCCCCCAAGCCGAAAACGACGATGATGGCGGGCCCAAGCCATCCATAGGGCGCAAACTGCAATCGCCCTGCCCCAAGCGAGCCGATGATGATCACCGCCAGCAACGCCAGGCTCGCTCGGACCATGACCTTCGTGAATAGAACCTGTTGCTTCGAATGGCTGAGACGCCGGAAGAGCATACCTGCAAGCAGCGGCGCAATCAGAAATTGCCCGATGTCCAACATAATCTGGAGTTTGTCGATCTCGAAATTACCGGGCACCCGAACGTTAACAAGCGCGGCCAAAACGATTGGAGTCGCAAATAGGCAGATGAGGGTGGTGACAGCCGTCAGCGACACAGACAACGCGACATTGCCGTTGCCAATGAAAGTAAGAAGGTTCGATAGCGAACCGCCGGGCATCGCCGCGATCAGAGCGATGCCAGTCGCAATGCCGATCGCACCCGCGGCGGTCAAGCCACCAAAGCCAGTCGGAAACAGGCTAATGGCGAACAATGTCAGCCCCGCCCAGATTGGAACAAGAACAAGCTGGGCGACTAGTCCGACAGCAAGTCCGCGCCAAGCGCTTAGGGTATTGGCAAAATCGCGAACCGTAAGCGTGGCGCCCATGCCAAGCATGGAAAACGTGACCATCGTCGCCGACAAGTAACGCTCATACTGGTCGAAATTTGAGAAGAACGATAAGGGTTGGTCGAGCATCTCGAGTTCAGCCTAAGCCCAGGCAGTACGCACTGGCGACGACGGCGCGTGAGTGTCAACGCCGCAAAGGGTTTGGATCGATACGGGATTGCATGGCAAGCGGAGGGTGTACAAGGACAATTAGCTAGACACTTCTCTACTCGAAGTCCTTACCAAAGCGCCAGTTCAAGGGTGGATATTTCTCGACGACTTTAGTCCCATCGGACGCCAACACGCCGCGAACACCCTGCCCGTCCGGATCGAGACTTCACAGTGTTTGACATTTATATTGCGTCTTAGCGAACACGGGTCGAGCGTTCTGTGAATGGGAGAATTTGAGTGCTGCCATTACGCCACTTTTCCACTCTCACAATCGCAGCCATTGTTTCCGCGGCTGCAGCATTGGCGGCGATAGCCGAAGTGACGCCATCCTCTATTTCCGAAGGTCCATCCTCAGACCCTATCGTGTTCGCTCTTAATGATTGGGCGAGCCAGAAATTAACCTCAAGGATCATGGGCGGGGTGCTTCGTGAGGCTGGATACAATGTTGAATACAAGGCCGCTGACTATAAGACCCAGTTCCCCGATCTGGAGCGGGGCAAATTGACCGTGGCCATGGAGATTTGGGCCACGACGGGCACGCAAAACCTTGAAGCCGCTGTCGCAACGGGCAACGTGGAGAATCTCGGACCGACCGGTATGACGGCTAAGGAGGACTGGTGGTTTCCAGCCTACATGGTGGACCAATGCCCCGGATTGCCGGAATGGCGCGCCCTCCAGACTGCGTCCTGCGCGAAAGCCTTCGCAACGCCCGACACAACTCCTAAGGGCTTCTACCTCGGCGGCCCCGCGGATTGGGGAGGCCACGACGAAGGCCGGATCAAAGCGTTGAAGCTGCCCTTCGAAATGACGCACGCGAAGGCCGACAAGGAATTGTCGGAGGCGCTTGAGCGAGCCTATGAGAAAGAGTCGCCGATCATGCTCTGGGTCTACACACCGCATTGGACATCAGCAGAATTTGAAGGTGACTGGGTCGAATTCCCGGCCTATGAACCAGCCTGCTATTCGGATCCAGCGTAGGGTATCAACCCCGAAGCGCTTTACGATTGTGGTAAGCCCACCGGGCCCATCTGAAAAGCAGGCTGGGTTGAGTTGAAGTCGAAATGGCCAGGCGCCTATCGGGCGATCAAAGCGTACCGCATGAGTAACGAAGAGATGGAGAAAATGCAGGTGGCTGTCGAACGTAACGGTGAAAGCGCAGAGACAGTCGCCAACCGTTGGATAGCAGAAAACGAGACACGCTGGCGCGCTTGGTTAAAGGAATAGCGCTAGCGAAGCGCACGACTGACGCGATGAGCAAAAATGCCTCCCTAAATTACGATACGCGCTATCCGTCAATCGCGGCTCTTAAACAACGCGCGATGCGGCGCTTACCCAATTTTGCCTTCGACTACGTCGACGGCGCAATTGACGATGAGCTTGCGAAGCGGCGGAACCGGCAAGCATTTCACGAGGTACATCTAACTCCGCGATATCTTCGCGACGTGAGTTCTGTGGACACCAGCGTAAAGATCTTTGGCAACGAGTATTCAATCGGCTTTGGCGTATCGCCAGTAGGTCTCGGCAATATGATGTGGCCAGGTGCCGAACTGGCACTTGCAAAGTCAGCCCAGGCCGCGCGCATTCCCTACGTACTCAGCACATTTAGTACGACTGATCTCAATCTTATCGCGCAGCAAGCCCCTGATGTGTGCTGGTTCCAGCTCTATGTCCCTCGGAAGCTCGAGTTCATGGAGGATCTTATTGCGCGCGTGAAACGAGCGGGCTTTAACGCGCTGGTCGTGACAGTCGATATTCCCGTGGGCGCAAAGCGGAACCGGGAACTAAAGAACGGTCTGAAACTTCCCTACACACTAACGCCCAAGATGATCTGGCAGTCCCTCACCCATCCAACTTGGGCTTTGACGACGCTTGCCCATGGCGCGCCGGATTTCGTCAACGTCGCACGTTATCGAAGCGGTCCTGACGAAGGGCTGTCCGAATTTGTATCCAACATGACGATTCCTGGACTGCCTCTGGAGCGATTGCGGCGGATACGCGAACTGTGGGATGGGCCTCTCATCGTGAAGGGGCTGCAAGTCGAAGAGAACTTTCGGCAGGCTATCGACTGTGGCGCGGATGGCGTGATCATATCGAACCATGGCGGACGTCAGCTCGATGCCGCACCGGCAACAGTCGACACGCTTCGGTCATTGCCAAGCGATATTGCCGACAAGATCACAGTGATGATCGACAGTGGTGTGCGCACCGGGCTCGATGTCCTTCGCGCAAGAGCTTTGGGCGCGACGGCAGCCTTTAGTGGCCGGTGCTTCTTCTACGGCGTAGGGGCCCTCGGTGCTCCCGGAGCCAAGCAGGTCATTGAGATTTTCCGCGATGAAATCACGCGGACTCTGCAGCAGTTGGGGTGCCTGCGCTTTGAGGACCTCGACTCAAGCTGGTTAGCAAGTTCCGAAGGCTGACGGCTTCGCCGCTTGAGTTTCCCCGAAATCCACACTTTCGCGGAATTCCGGCCAAAATGGCCGGTATTTGAGTGCATAGGTGGTGAACTGGGCGACCGGAGTCGTCAGCGCCAAGAGGTCGTGCAAAGAAGGTTTTTTCGCCCACTTTTTCGGAGTAATCTCTCTGAACGACGAGAGAGTCGTAGCGGGGGCTCCATGCTGTCTGACCACCAGGCCCATGTACCTACTGCGATCGCAACTTTTCTGATCGCGTCGATTTTTCTTGTCTCATCGCACTTGCACGCCGGCGCTGAGGAAAGCGCTTCCGTTTGCGACGAATTCGGGCTTGCTGTGCTGTCAACGCCGGCATCGCCATGGACCGGGGCACCGCTACGTGTGATCGTTGCGAGCGAGAAGCCGCTTTCCGGTGAGTTGACGTTAATTGGCCCCGCCGGCGAGGTCTCCGCGAAGTCTTCCGACCTGCAAGGCGGACCGCCCTATTTCTGGTTCGCAGAGGTTACTTCTCCCAAGTCCGGCGCATGGCGAGCCAAGCTCACGCGGCAACAAGCATCCCAGGAATGCCAAGAAATCACGCGCGAAATCACAGTAGCTGCCAAGCGGCCACGAGGCGAGCGCGGCGCCAAGACGGTCTGGCCCATTCGCAATGCCTGGGATCGTTCGACTGAGAATCTCTATTCCGCCTGGATCCAGATGCTTTTCGATGCGCCCATTGAAGAGGACCTGTCTTGGAAGGCCATGGGTGAGGTCCTACACGATGAATCGAGGAACGTTTTGTTCAACCATCTCGGCCATCGCGAGGATCAAACCCGCGCCACAATACGTCCCGACTGCGCTGACCTTCCGTACTTCCTGCGCGCTTACTTCGCCTTCAAGATGGGCCTACCTTTCGGCTACGCGAAATGCACGCGCGGCGACGGCGGCAAACCGCCCAGGTGCACCAAGTGGTGGAACATTGCAAACGAAGAGCCGGTCGCCACGAAATCGGTCCAGCGACGCCGGTCTTCGAGGTCTAGTCGGGCCTACCGCAGCGGGTCCGCCCCCACATCCCGGGTGAGTTACCGCGTGCCACCTAGACCAAAGGGGCTCGTTCCCGGGTTTGAGCACTACCTGAGAAGGACCATTGCTGACGGCGTACACTCAGGCAACGGCCGGACGGCTGCAGACGACGACAATACGGATTTCTATCCGGTCCCATTGACCCGCGAAGCCTTACGACCGGGTACGATCTATGCTGACCCATATGGGCATATCCTCATGCTCGTGAAGCGCGTGCCGCAAACAGACGATAGTGCGGGCGTCTTCTTGGCCGTCGACGGTCAACCAGACGGGACGGTCGCTCGCAAACGATTTTGGCGCGGCAACTTTCTCTTCGCGCAAGACCCAGCACTCGGAGGCGCGGGATTTAAACGCATCCGGCCCATCGAGAAATCGAGCAACGGGTCGCTGCGCCGGCTGACGAATGCACAGATCAAAGACCATCCCGACTATGGCGACTTCTCGCTTGAGCAGGCCGAGATAGATGTAGAGACATTCTACGATCGCATGGATGACGTGATGTCGCCCGCGCCGCTTGATCCGATAAAGGCCATGACTGCGGCAGTCACTGCTCTCGAGGAGCAGGTGAACGCTCGCGTAAACTCCGTTGAGAATGGACGGAATTTCCTGGCAGGCAATCGGGGAACAGTCGCCATGCCAAAGGGCTATTCGATCTTCGAAACATCCGGACCGTGGGAGAACTTCGCGACGCCGTCGCGTGACTTGCGACTCCTGATTGCCATGGATGTGGTGCGCAAATATCCGCAGCGTGTTGCTAGGCGCCCCGAGCGCTACGCGATGCCGCACGGTAAGACGCCCGAGGAGGTCAAGGCAGAACTCGAGGAGGTACTTTTCACCGAACTCGAGAAACGCAAATTCTCCTACAAGCGCAGCGATGGGTCTTCTTGGACGCTCTCACTCGACGATTTGCTTGTCCGCATTCTCGACCTCGAGATGGCCTACAATATCAATGACTGCGCCGAGGTTCGCTGGGGAGCACTTGAGGGAAGCGAGGAAGCGGCCACGTGCGAACGTCGCGCGCCGAAGTCTCAGCGGCGAATCATGGCGAATGACTACCGCCCCTGGTTCAACGAGCGTCGCCGCCCACCCCGCGGCTGAGTCACATCTACTTGAAACCGATGACGTAGGTGGGCGTCTGCCGCAAAAGGCGAAGACGCTCTTCTCACATTTACCCGCGCTGCTAGGGTCAACAACAACGGTGGGAGGAGCAAACTATGAAGCTAGCGACGAGCCGAATTCGCAACAATCTCATCTTTGGCGCGATTGCTCTATTGCCTCTGCTGATTATCGCCTTCGCCTTCTATAAGGTGCACGGCGTCACAAAGAAGGCGGCAACCGCCATCGCGCCTGTCCTGGGCGACAGCGCATTGTATGGCACCGGTGTCATACTCCTGATGACGGTGCTCAGCCTTCTGTTGCTGTGCTTTGTCCTCGGAGCGCTCGTAACGTCGAGATTCGGCGCCAGCATTTTCAATAAGGTTCAGTCGGCCTTTGGACACGTCATACCCGGCTACGACGTTGTAACGAATCTGATGCGTGGCGTCGCAGGTGGCAAGAACGCATACCCACCTGTCCTCGTCTCGTTGTTCGCGCCAGGGTCTTCCGTCCTGGGCTTTGTCATGGAAGATAACGGCGGCCCCTGCCTAACAGTCTTCGTCCCAAGCACCCCGGTCGCCACTGTCGGTACTTTGCATATAGTTGAGCGCGATCGCGTGCAGATGCTGAACGTATCCAGCAAGGATGCCGCGGAATGCGTTACTCAATGGGGCATTGGCATGACCGCGTTGCTTGAGCCTGCGCAGTCCACCAAGCCGACAACATAGGTGTGCCCTGAGAGTTAACGAAGAAACGGAGCCTGAAAGTGCAACGCGACACTGTGCTATTCGACATCAACGAAACGGTCTTGGACCTTTCGCCACTCAAGCCGAAATTCGAAACAGCACTCGGAGATCGAAACCTGGTCTCTACATGGTTCGCCATGTTGCTTCATGCCTCCACCGTCTGCGCTCTGACGGGCGTGAAGACGAGCTTCGCAGAACTGGCAGGCGTCGTATTGGGCCGGCTCGCGGCTCTCAATGGCCGGGCATTGTCGCAGTCCGAGCGAAGCAACGTTCTCGGAACCTTTAGCAGCCTTGCGCCGCACCCGGACGTGCAGCCGGCGTTGAAAAGTCTGCAGTCACACGGCTACCGCACCGTTGCCTTCTCGAATTCATCGCGCGACTTGCTTGCGAAGCAGATCGGGAATTCTGGACTCGCCCCATATTTCGATTTTGTCCTCTCGGTAGAGGACACCGGTAGCTTCAAACCGGACATCAAAGTCTACGAGTTTGCTGCTGCGCAGTTAGATCGGCAAATTAGTGACCTTCGGCTCGTTGCCGCGCATGACTGGGACACCCATGGCGCCATGACGGCTGGCATGCAAGGGGCCTTTCTTGATCGCGATGGCGCGCCCTACAATCCGCTTTATAGAAGACCGGACCTAGTAGAGATGACGATGGGCGCTCTCGCTGCTTCAGTCATTGCAGCGGACAGCTCTGCGGACGACGCGCATTGAATCTTCGAATTGATTGCGTGCCTGACTTCCAGGAAAGGAAGTGGTGCGGTCGAGAAGACTCGAACTTCCACGGGAGTTACCCCACAGCGACCTCAACGCTGCGCGTCTACCAATTCCGCCACGACCGCGAGAAACTCAAACAAAAAAAGTGACCGGGATCCGCTATTTCGATACCCGACGCCTAGCCTTTCGTTTCGGTGCGCTGCCTTAGCAAACCTGCCCCCGTGGTGCAAGATGTGCAGCGGCGGTCTTTGACCTATGATGGCCGCGACATGACCCCTTCGTCGCCAAAGGAGCGCAGCGCGCGTCCGTATTCTGATCCGGAATGGATCACGGCCGCTAAACCCATCCCCTACGAGGCGGCCCTCGCGTTCATGGAGTCTCGAAGCGGCGCCATTGCCGAAGGCAGAGCGGGAGAATGCGTCTGGCTGTTGGAACACCCTTCACTCTATACGGCTGGGACAAGCGCGGACCCAGCAGAGCTGATGGATCCCGACAGATTCCCGGTCTTCAAAGCAGGCCGCGGCGGCCGCTTCACTTATCATGGGCCGGGTCAGCGCGTGGCTTACGTCATGCTCAATTTGAACGAGCGCGGGCGCGATACGCGCCGTTTCGTGACAGGATTGGAAGACTGGTTGATTGCCACGCTCGCGGCATTTGGCATCGAAGGAGAACGGAGTGACAACGGCATCGGCGTCTTTGTGGGTCGGGCAAAGATCGCCTCGATCGGCGTTCGCATCCGCCGCTGGGTCACACTTCATGGCGTCAGCCTGAACGTCGCTCCGGACCTGGAGCATTTCTCCGGAATCGTGCCCTGCGGACTTCACGGCACGCCTGCAACAAGCCTTGAGGCACTTGGCGTTGAGACCGATATGGCGAAGGTGGATGCGGCCTTGCGCGAGAGCTTCGGGCGCGTTTTTGGCGCATCGTCGTGCTAGTCTGTCGGCAGGACGCGGAAGCCAGACGGCGGAGCACCACCTTCGTCTGTGACAAGGACGTCGCTGACACGCGCATCGGGCGGTCCTTCTGCACAGCGGCGCAGCATCTCGTCGACCTGCGGCGCAGGACCGGAAAAAACCGCTTGGACGCTCCCATCGCGACAGTTGCGCACCCAGCCATCTAGTGAGAGTGAAAGCGCAGTCTGCTCGGTCCAGGCGCGGTAATAGACGCCCTGCACCCGACCCTCAATTCGAACAGTTACCGTCTTGCGCTCTGACGGCACGACGTCGTGAGACCTACTCGAATTCTAGGATAACGGCATCCACGTTGAGACTGTCACCCGGCTCGGCGTGGATTTTAGTCACTGTGCCGTCGACGTCCGATTTCAGGACGTTCTCCATCTTCATGGCCTCGACGACACAAAGCGTATCCCCTGCAGAAACCGCCTGCCCTTCCTCCACGGCAAGCGACACGACGAGCCCCGGCATTGGACAGAGGAGGAACCTCGACATGTCGGGCTTTTCTTTTACCGGCATCAAAGCCAGATACTCCGCTTCGCGCTCGGTAAAGACGCGGACGAGCGTTTCCACACCCTGATAGGTCAAGTGTACGCCGTTCAGAATGCCGCGAACCTGCACTGCGACGGCCTCCCCATCGACCGTTCCTTCGAATACAGGCTCGCCAAACCACCAATTGGAGGTCAGCTCAATGGTTCGCTCGGGCTCGCCCGTGTCGCCGCCACCCAGCTTCGCCGTCATCGGATAGTCACGACCCTCTACGATGACGCGCACAAGGTCTCCGTCGCCCAGTTCAACTAGACGAACTTCGGAGAAACTAACTGGCTCTCCATGCATCTGCTGCGTGATCATCCGCCGGCGGTTATTGGAGAGGTGATCGATGGTTGCTGAGACAGCTGCAAGCACGTCGCGAACCCGGCCCTCCGGGACAGGCGGCTGGAAGCCATCGGGAAACTCTTCAGCGATAAATTTCGTCGAGATATCTCCCGAGCACCAGCGCTCGTTCCGCATGAGAACGGCCAGGAATGGAATGTTGTGCTTGAAGCCATCGATGGCAAAAGCATCGAGAGCTTGCCCCATTGCATCGATCGCTTCGATCCGGGTGGGTGCGTATGTGATGAGCTTGGCGATCATCGGATCGTAGTAGACGGAAATCTCACCGCCCTCTTCCACACCCGTATCAAGTCGCGTGGTGATGCCGTCTTGAGTGCCGAGAGCCGGCGGTCGAAACCGGACCAGGCGACCGGTGGACGGCAAGAAATTCCGCGCCGGATCCTCGGCATAGATGCGGGACTCGATCGCCGAACCCTTGAGCTTCACATCTTTCTGCTTGATCGCGAGCTTCTCGCCGCTCGCAACCTTGAGCATCTGCTCCACAAGATCGAGACCCGTCACAAATTCCGTCACAGGATGCTCGACCTGGAGCCGCGTGTTCATTTCCAGGAAGTAGAAGTTCTTGTCTTTGTCGACGATGAACTCAACAGTGCCTGCGGTATCGTAGTCTACGGCTTTTGCCAGGGCGACAGCCTCGGCGCCCATCGCCACGCGCGTCTTCTCGTCGAGGACCGGGCTCGGCGCTTCTTCAAGAACCTTCTGATTGCGCCGCTGGATCGAACACTCGCGCTCGCCAAGGTGGATGACATTCCCGTGCTTGTCGCCAAGTACTTGGATTTCTATGTGGCGAGGCTCCTCAATGAACTTCTCGATGAATACGCGATCATCTCCGAAGCTCGATTTGGCCTCTGACTGAGCCAAGGCAAATCCTTCAGCCACCTCGTCACGGCCATACGCAATCCGCATGCCCTTGCCGCCACCGCCGGCCGACGCCTTGATCATGACCGGATATCCGATGTCGTCCGCGATCTTGACTGCCTCGTCAGGCGTTTTGATTACGCCGAGATAGCCAGGGACGGTTGAGACTTTGGCATCGGATGCAAGTTTCTTGGACTCAATCTTATCGCCCATCGCCTTGATGGCTGTGGGATTAGGACCCACGAAGACGATACCGGCCTTCTTGAGCGCCTTAGCAAAGGCCGCGTTCTCAGACAGGAAACCGTAACCGGGGTGGATAGCCTCAGCACCCGTCTCCTTGGCCGCAGCAATAATCTTGTCAATGACAAGATAGGACTGCGCAGCGGCGGCGGGCCCGATCGCGACAGCTTCATCGGCCATAAAGACATGCAATGCATCGCGGTCAGCTTCCGAGTAAACGGCAACGGTCTTGATCCCAAGCCGCTTTGCCGTGCGCATTATACGGCAGGCAATTTCTCCACGATTGGCGATGAGTAGTTTCTTGAACATCAGTGCCCCAGTCCAAATTTTTGTTCAGGCTTTCTAGAGTGAAGCGCGGGGCGAGTAAACTAGCCAGGCCGCCTATTGTTCGGCACCGCGCTCGTCGGTGCAGCCAATTCTAGGGCCGAAGAATCTGTACCGAAGCCGTTCAAAAAAATGGCACAAATACAATCAACTATCTTGAACGTTCAGTATTGACTGAACAAACTGAACGGCATAAATGAAAGATATGACAAACAACACTGATAGGGCGATCGCGGAATTCGTCGATCAAATGGGGCTAATTCTCCAAGCGGAGGGTCTGCCTCGCATTGCCGGCCACATTATGGGCCTCATGGTTATTCATGAAGGTCCGTTCAGTCTGAGTCAGCTCGCTGAGCGATTAAGTGTTAGCCGCGCGAGCATAAGCACGAACACACGGTTGCTTGAGGACTTGGAAGTCATTGTCCGAACTGCCAAACCCGGCGATCGGCAGGACTATTTCAAACTGAGTCCGCAGCCTTACGACCGATTGCTACGCGGCGTCGTTCGGAGAATGCGGCGCGCACGTGATGTTGTTGAGGGGACCCAAGACGCGCTGCCAGAGGACATGACGGACTCGCAAGAGCGGCTGCAAGAGCTCGACGCCTTTTACGCGGCTCTGATCGAAAGCTTCATGGAGGTCATCGATAGTTGGGCCTCCGATCGCCATCGGTCGAGCAAGGAAGCGAAGTACGCAAACAGGCCATCCGCGTAGACCACGAAAACGGATTGCTGAAAAAAGAACGGGACAGTCAATCGTTGAAGAAGTCGTATGTCATCGCGCTGGGCCTCGCATGCGCCCTCACCGCTTGGGTGCTGGGCGGCTACTATTATAGGACCGCAGGCAAGGAGGTGGTAGAAGCGCCGGCGCAGTCCGACGCCCTCCCACTCATGAAGGTTTCGGTCCGCACCCAAGAAGCCAAGCCGGTATCGAAGATCGTCGTCGCCCAAGGGCAGACCGAGCCGAATCGGACAGTCACGGTCCGAGCCGAAACCATGGGGCAAGTGGCCGAGATGCTCGCGGACGAGGGCAGCACCGTAAAGACCGGCGAGGTCCTCGTGCGTCTTGAGCAAAATGATCGAGAGGCTCGCATCACGCGGGCCAAGGCACGGGTGCGTGAGCAGGAGAGCGCCTTCGAAGCCGCTCAAGCTCTGGGCAAGAAAGGGTATCAGTCCCAGAGGCAGTTGGATCAGATCTATTCGTCTTTGCAGACGGCGAAGGCCGAGCTGAAGGAAGCCCTCATCGAGTTTGACCAACTTGATATCAGAGCACCGTTCGAGGGCTCTGTTCTATCTTCGCCCGTCGAACTAGGGACCTATGTCGACACAAACGGCATCATCGCGACCATCGTGGACAACGATCCGCTCGTCGTGAGTGTCCATATCCCTCAGCAAAAGATCGTAAACCTTAAGATCGGTCAGCCGGCCGCGGTCAAGGTCGCCACGGGCCAAGAACGCGGAGGAACGATCCGCTACATCGCCGCCAGAGCAGACCAAGGAACCCGCACGTTCCGCGTTGAGGTCGAGGTGCCAAACGCAGACGATGCCATTCCCGCCGGAATTAGTGCCGAGGCAACGATCCCCACGGGCTCGGTGATGGCACAGTTCATCTCGCCCGCCGAATTGTCGTTGGATGCGGCAGGCTCTCTTGGCGTGAAGACTGTTGACGACAAGGGCCGCGTCGAATTCCACAAGGCCAAGATCGTGATGTCGGATACAAATGGCGCCTGGGTTACAGGCCTTCCGGCCACGTCCCGCATCATCACCCTGGGTCACGGTTACGTTCAGGTCGGCGAGCAGGTTCAAGTAGCGGAGGAACGACGCGACGACAGCATTGTTACTTCGCCCGAAGCCTCGGCACACTTGGCAACAGGCAGTCGCACTAAGCCAACGGCCGCACGATGAACGCGATCATTGACGCCGCGTTCCGACGATCGCGCACGGTCGTGCTTGCGTTCGTGATGATTATCATCATGGGCGCGATTGCCTACACGACCATTCCGAAAGAAGCAGAACCGGACATTCAGATTCCGATTATTTACGTCTCGATGACGTACGAAGGAATTTCACCGGAGGACTCCGAACGGCTTCTCGTACGCCCTATGGAGAAAGAACTGCAGTCCATTGAGGGCATCAAAGAGATGCGCTCCATGGCCGGTGAGGGCTACGGCTCAGTAACACTAGAATTCTATGCGGGCTTCGATTCCAACAAGGCACTCCAGGATGTCCGCGAGAAGGTCGATATCGCCCGTGCGGAATTGCCGTTGGAGACGGATGAGCCGCGCGTCAACGAAGTCAATATCGCCCTCTTCCCCGTCATAACAGTCGGACTATCGGGCAACGTTCCCGAGCGCACGCTTGTGCGGATAGCGCGCGATCTTCGTGACAAGATCGAAGGCCTGAGTGGCGTACTCGATGTTGATATCGGCGGCGACCGTGAAGAATTGCTTGAGATCGTTGTCGACCCGATGATGTTAGAGACCTACGACATTTCCTTTGGCGACATTTCGAACACCGTTGCGCGCAACAATCGTTTGGTGGCTGCGGGCGCCTTGGAGTCCGTCGCTGGGCGCATGGTACTGAAAGTTCCGGGTGTCCTTGAGGACGTTCGGGACATTTTCAGCCTCCCGGTGAAGGTCGTCGATAACACGGTCGTGAAGTTTAGCGATGTCGCCACCATCCGGCGCACCTTCAAAGATCCGCAAGGTTTCGCGAGGGTTGATGGCGCCCCAGCTTTGGCCCTGGAGGTCAAGAAGCGTGTAGGCGCCAATATCGTTGAGACCATCGAAGAAGTCCGCGCTGTTGTCGCCGAGGAGCAGAAGAGCTGGCCACCCGGCATTGAGATCAGCTACATGCAGGACAAGTCGAAGCGAATCCGCGACATTCTGAGCGATCTCCAAAACAATGTCTTGGCCGCAATAGCGCTCGTGATGATTGTTATCGTCGCAGCGATCGGCGTCCGGCCCGCGATCCTCGTTGGCTTAGCGATTCCCGGATCGTTCCTGGCCGGAATCCTCGCCATCTCATGGATTGGACTCACGCTGAATATCGTCGTCTTGTTCAGCCTCATCCTTGTTATCGGAATGCTCGTGGATGGCGCAATCGTCACGACTGAGTTGGCCGACCGCAAGATGTTGGAAGGGCAAACCCCCAAGCAGGCCTATGCGGCGGCGGCCAAACGCATGGCATGGCCAATCACTGCGTCAACTGCAACAACCTTGGTCGTGTTCCTGCCGCTGCTGTTTTGGCCCGGACTTGTCGGCGAGTTCATGAAGTTCTTGCCGATCACCGTGCTTGTGACGCTTGCCGCCTCGCTCGCCATGGCGCTTGTCTTCATTCCGGTCTTGGGCGGCATCATTGGTTCAGCTGACAAGAGTAATCTCCAGCTCTTGCGGGCTATTCAGGCGGCCGAAAACGGTGACCTCAACAAGATTGGCGGAATGGCGGGGGCGTATCTAAAGACGCTGCGAGGTCTGCTCGCGCATCCCGCGAAGGTGCTTGGTGTTGCCGTAACTCTCCTCATCGGGACTTACGTCGCGTTCGGCTTGTTCGGACGTGGGGTCGAGTTCTTTCCCGATGTCGATCAGGATATTAGTCAGGTCCAGGTCCGCGCCCGCGGCGATCTTTCTGTCACGGAAATGGACGCTATTGTCCGCAAAGTCGAAGGCCGCCTTCTGACGATGCCGTACTTCGATGCGGTCTATGCCAGAACTATTGGCTCGGGATCGGGCCCATCCCAGAACGAAATGGCCGAAGACGTCATCGGCGTCGTGCAGTTTGAGATGAAGAATTGGCGTACGCGGCCGCGCTCGCCCGTCGTTCTCCAAGAGGTGCGCGATCGCACCGCAGATATTCCCGGTGTCATCCTCGAAGTGCGCAAGCAAGAGTCCGGACCATCCGGAGGCAAACCCCTGGAACTCCTCGTCACCTCTCGCGACCCGAAAAAGATGACCCAGGTCGTTGAAGATGTGCTTGCGGAGATGGACAAAATTGGCGGTTTCGTTGACATCCAAGATAGCCGGCCCCTCCCCGGTATCGAATGGAGACTGAAGGTCGACCGCGAAAGAGCCGCGAGCCAGGGCGCGGACATCACGCTTGTCGGACAAGTCGTGAGCATGGTCACGAACGGCCTCTTCGTCGCAGAGTACCGGCCGGACGATGCCGACGAAGAAGTCGAGATTCGCC
>JARFRF010000041.1 GCA_029287395.1 Methyloceanibacter sp.
GACGATTGCTCATAACCCGAAAATGATACGAATTGGCTGGCGCTTCAAGAGCCTAGAACATGTTGAGTGCAAGCCGCGCCTCGTCCGACATGCGTGACATGTCCCAAGGGGGCTCAAAAACGAGCTTCACATCGACTTGCCCAACGCCCGGCACCGACGCTACAGCATTTTCCACCCAACCGGGCATTTCACCCGCGACAGGACATCCTGGCGCCGTCAGGGTCATCTCAATTCCGATATTGCGATCGTCATCGACATCGATCTTGTAAATGAGCCCGAGTTCGTAGATATCGACCGGGATTTCAGGATCGAAGACCGTTTTGAGCGCGCTAACGAGGTCGCCGTGAAGTCGCTCCAGTTCATCTGGCGGGATCGCAGACGGCGCCCCTTCGTCAACGGCAGCCGGCGTTGGCGACGCACCGGGTTCGCCAGCATCTGGCGTCTCCACGGCAGATTGAATGTGCCCCGGAACAGACTGCGTCAGGCCCGGAGACATCTCGGTCTGGACCTCGCTATCCTCGCTTCGCTGAGTCTTTTCCACCATTGGGGACGCCCTTATATCCCGCCCATCATAAACCAAATTTGCGCTAGGCAAACATAGACCGCGCCTTGTGCAGCGCCTCAACTAGGCAGTCGACGTCACCTCGATCATTATACATGCCGAACGAGGCACGGCACGTGGACGTGACACCGAAGCGCGCCATGAGCGGCTCACAACAATGGGTGCCGGCCCGAACAGCAACACCGGACCGGTCGAGAACGGTGCTTATGTCGTGTGGATGTGCGCCATCGACGTCAAACGACATGATCCCGCCCTTGCCCTTGGCTCGACCGAAAATGCGCACCCAATTGAGCGCGCCCAACTGGTCCATGGCGTATGTCGCAACATCGTGCTCATGGGCGGCAATCTTCTCCCGCCCAATGGCCTCCACATAGTCTATCGCTGCACCCAGCCCAATGGCCTGTACGATGGCTGGCGTTCCTGCCTCGAACCTATGCGGTGGCGTCGCGTACGTCACTTCGTCCGTGGTGACATAGCCGATCATTTCACCGCCGCCTTGGTAGGGCCGCATGGCTTCCAATAACGCCTTCTTACCGTACAAGACGCCGATGCCCGTTGGACCGTAGAGTTTGTGCCCCGTGAAGGTGTAGAAGTCGCAGTCAAGATCTTGCACATCGACAGGAAGATGTACGGCGCCTTGTGCGCCGTCGACGAGCACGGGAACACCGTGGTCGTGTGCGATACGGACAATGCCCTTAATGGGTAGGATTGTACCCAGCACATTCGACATCTGTGTGAGCGCAATCATCTTCGTGCGAGGGGATATCAGCTTCTCGAACTCGTCGAGCAAGAACGTCCCATCGTCGGCGACCGGCGCCCACTTCAGCACAGCGCCTTGACGCTCCCGCAAGAAATGCCACGGCACGATATTGGAGTGATGCTCCATGATCGTGATGAGGATCTCGTCTCCCGCTTCTATGCGCGGGGCTCCGAACGATGAGGCAACGAGATTTACCGCTTCGGTTGCATTCCTCGTGAAGATGATCTCTTCATCGTGAGCAGCATTGAGAAATGCCCGCACCTTCCCGCGCGCCTTCTCAAAGTTCTCAGTTGCGAGGTTCGACAGATGATGGAGTCCACGATGCACGTTTGCGTATTCGGCCGAATAAGCGCGCGTAATCGCCTCAATCACTTGCGTTGGCTTTTGCGCGGATGCGCCATTGTCGAGATAGACGAGAGGCTTACCGTGCACCGTCTCCGACAAAATCGGAAAGTCAGCGCGAACCCGCTCCACATCAAAGGAGGCTGATTCAGCGGTCGCAGTGGATGGGACCATAACGTTCATCGCGTAACCCTAGTCCAGCTTTACGCCGAGCCAGTCGGCGGCAACTTCGGCGAACGCGTCTCCTATCACCTCATCGTCTAAGGCCTCGAATGTCTCGCCAACAAAGGCCTGAATCAGCAGTGCCCGGGCTTGCGCCTCCGGAAGGCCTCGGGCTCGCAAATAGAACAACAGATCCTCGTCGATCTGTCCGGACGTCGCGCCATGCCCGCAGACAACGTCGTCAGCATAGATCTCTAGCTCCGGCTTCGAGTCGAACTCTGCCGTCTCCGAGAGGAGCAGAGCCTGTGACATCTGCTTACCATCGGTCTTCTGCGCATCCGGTGTGACGATAATCTTTCCTTGGAATACGCCGCGTGCCTCGTCGTTGAGGACCAGCTTGAAAAGCTCGCGGCTCTCACAGGCCGGAACGTTGTGCTCGACCACAAGGGTCGTATCGCAATGCTGCGACCCTTGCGCCAATGTAGCACCGGAGATATCGGTCGCGGCCCCCTCACCATCGAAGCGGACATAGATCTGGTTGCGCGCAAGCGCGGCGCCCGTGTTCACCTGAAAGGCGTTGTAGCGGGCTTCCGCACCGACGTTCGCCGCCCAGACGGTCAAGTGAGTCGCTTCAAGAGCTTCGCGCTGTAGCTTGATGTGATGTATCGCCGAACGCTCAGCCGCGGAGACCGTCGTCACGCTGTTCCGCTGGAGGTCCGTCGCCCCGAGGGTTCCAAAGCTCTCAATCAATGTCGCGGAGGCGCCTGGCTCTGCAACAACAGCATTGCGCGTAAAGATCGAGCCCGATGCACCAGGCATATCCAAGTGGATCAGGTGTATCGGCTTCTGCAAGGTCAATTCCTCTGGAAGTCGCAACGCTACGCCGGCCGTCATCAAGGCGGTATTCAGCGCGATAATCACATCATCATCACGGCGCCCAGCTTCATCGAAGCTCGCAGTTAGCCAAGCAGGCGGAGATTCGAGCATCTGGCCCAATGACCCAACTTCAACACCTGCATCTCGCAGCGCGCCAATATCAGATAGGTCCCCACGGAACTCACCAGCCGCAATGACGACGCGATAGGCCGGCAAAGCCAGGAAGGCCTGCCCCAGGGCAGCGCCAATTTCGGACTCGCCAACCTGTACATCGACTTCGGCCAGGAGCGGCGGCACATTCTTCAGTGCAACGCGCAGATCCGTATACTTCCAAGCCTCCACGCGGCGATGCGGCAACCCCGCGGCAGCATAGGTTCTGATCGCCTTTTGCCGCAGGGCCGTGACAGCAGCGTCGCCAGGCAAGGCGTCTGCGGAAAGTTCGAAGAGATCAAGCAGGTCTTGCTCTACTTCGGTCCTGAATTGCTGGACAGGTGCGTTCATCGACATGCCCCTTCACGCCGCCGACGCTTCTTCGCCGTATTCGGCATAACCGGACTCCTCAAGCTCCAAGGCCAGCTCAGGACCGCCGGAACGCGCAACACGGCCGTTCGATAGCACGTGGACCCTATCCGGTACGATATAGTTGAGCAGCCGCTGATAGTGCGTGATGACCAGCATGGAGCGCTCAGGCGACCGCAGTGCGTTCACGCCCGCCGAGACGACGCGCAGGGCATCGATGTCGAGCCCTGAATCGGTTTCGTCGAGAACGCAAAGCCCAGGCTCCAGTAGCGACATTTGTAAGATTTCGTTGCGCTTTTTCTCACCGCCGGAAAAGCCCACGTTGAGCGGCCGGCGCAGCATCTCGATGTCGATATTCAAGTGCTTCGCTTTTTCTTTCACAGTGCGCAGGAAATCGGGCGTCGAAAGCTCTTCTTCGCCGCGCGCTTTTCGTACCGCGTTCACGGCGCTGCGCAGGAACGTCATGGTCGCCACGCCGGGGATCTCCATGGGATATTGGAATGCAAGAAATACGCCCGCGGCGGCGCGCTCGTCCGGCTGCATGTCGAGCAGGTCCTCGCCCTTCCACGTCACCGAACCGTCGGTAACTTCGTAGTCCTCTTTGCCCGCAAGGACGTAGGACAGCGTCGATTTTCCGGAGCCGTTAGGGCCCATAATCGCGTGGACTTCGCCGGCGGGGATCGTCAAGTCGAGGCCATTCAGTATTTCACGCCCATCGACTTTGGCGTGCAGGTTTTTGATCTTAAGCATTAGAGGGTCTCTCAAAAATCGTGTTGTTTGTTCGCTTCATACTGCTGTCGGCGGCGCCCAATCGTCAGTTCATTAGTTCGGCGCCAAAGCCGTATCGTTTAGGCCGAGGCAAGAAGCCTCCGTCTCTCCATCAGCCAACGCTCCCTTCCAACGAAATGCCGATGAGTTTCTGCGTCTCTGCCATGAACTCCATCGGCAATTGCTGCAACACGTCGCGAACAAATCCGTTCACGATGAGCGCGACAGCTTCTTCC
>JARFRF010000055.1 GCA_029287395.1 Methyloceanibacter sp.
CAGCTGAGAAGAAGGACGCCTAGCGTCTCCGACGATGGACGGGGCGGCTTAAGGCCCGGCCGCCTTTTTAAGTCACCGATGCTCCCGCGGGCGGCTCTGCCCGGCACCCCTTCACAGGCGGCATCAGAGATTCCCGGGAACTGGAATTTCCGGATTCAATCGCTATGTCAGGCGTGAAGATCCGAAAGGTTGAGTTCAGAGCAATGGCAAAGCCCCGCACGCTATACGACAAAATTTGGGACGAACACCTGGTTCACGAGGCGCCCGACGGGACGAGCCTCATCTATATCGACCGCCACCTCGTGCATGAAGTCACGAGCCCGCAAGCCTTCGAGGGCTTGCGCATGGCGGGTCGCGACGTGCGCGCTCCCGAAAAGACGCTAGCCGTTGTGGACCATAACGTTCCGACCACGGACCGTTCCAAAGGAATCGACGATCCGGATTCGGCGATCCAGGTGGCAGCGCTCGCAAAGAACGCCGAAGACTTCGGCATAGACTACTACCACGAGCTAGATGAGCGCCAGGGCATCGTGCATGTTGTCGGCCCTGAACAAGGGTTCACCCTTCCGGGCACTACGATCGTCTGTGGCGACAGCCACACCTCGACCCACGGTGCATTCGGGGCGTTGGCTCATGGGATCGGCACGTCCGAGGTCGAACACGTGCTCGCGACCCAAACCCTGATCCAGCACAAAGCCAAGAACATGCTGGTGCGAGTGGAAGGCAAGCTTCCCGAGAATGTCACCGCGAAAGACATTATCCTCGCCATCATCGGCGAAATCGGCACCGCCGGCGGCACCGGCCATGTCATCGAATATGCAGGCGAAGCCATTCGCGACCTGACCATGGAAGGCCGGATGACCGTCTGCAACATGTCGATCGAAGGCGGCGCCCGCGCCGGGCTTATCGCGCCCGATCAGAAGACGTTCGACTACATCATGGGGCGCCCGCGTGCACCGAAAGGCGCTGCATTCGAAATCGCTAAGGCCCATTGGGAAACGCTCTATTCGGATGAAGGCGCGCACTTTGATTCTGAGATCGTCCTCAATGCCGGGAACTTACCGCCGATCGTTACTTGGGGCACGAGCCCCGAGCAGGTGGTCGCAATCGACGGCAACGTGCCGAACCCCGCCGATATCGTCGACGATTCGAAACGTCAGGCGGCCATTCGAGCGCTAGACTATATGGGCCTGAAGGGCGGCGAGAAGGTCACTGACATCACCTTGGATCGCATCTTTATCGGCTCTTGTACCAATGGCCGCATCGAGGACCTGCGCGCCGTGGCGAAGGTCGTGGAAGGCCAGCGCGTGAATGAGAACTTGAATGCGATGATCGTGCCGGGCTCCGGCCTCGTCAAACTGCAGGCCGAGGAAGAAGGTCTGGACAAAATCTTCACCAACGCCGGATTCGAGTGGCGCGAGCCGGGCTGCTCCATGTGTCTTGCCATGAACCCGGACAAGCTGGCCCCAGGTGAGCGCTGCGCCTCCACCTCGAACCGCAATTTCGAAGGCCGCCAGGGCCGTCTCGGCCGCACCCATCTGGTCTCGCCGCAAATGGCTGCAGCCGCGGCCATCGCTGGGCACTTCGTCGATATTCGCGATTTGCCGTAGAGCATTTGTGCGACCGCACTGGGCTTTCATGGAGACGCGGCATGACATCGCTGGTCCAAAAGAAGTTCGGTGAGGCAGCAGGTGACTACGCCTCCTGCGCGATCCATGCAGAAGGCCCCACGCTCGCTCGGCTGACGGAGCTGATTGACCCGCTTCCAACATGGCGGCAGCTCGACATCGCTACGGGGGCCGGACACACGGCGCTCGCTTTCGCCCCGAAGGTCGCGAAGTCGACGGCGACCGACATCACGCCAGAGATGCTGGCTGAGGTGAAGCGGCTTGCTAAGGAACGCGGCCTCACCAACGTTGTCACGCGCAAAGCCGACGCTCAGGACCTACCCTTCCCGGACACAAGCTTCCATCTCGTGACGTGCCGCTTGGCGGCGCATCACTTCCCGAAGCCGAAAGACTATGTGACCGAATCTGCGCGCGTGCTGATTCCCGGCGGCGTCTTTGCGCTGGTGGACAATGTCTCGCCGGACGATGTGGAAATTGCAGCCAAATACAACGCCTATGAAAAACTGCGCGACCCAAGCCATGACCGAGCGCTGTCAGTGAAGGAATGGTGCGCGCTTATCGACGAAGCGGGACTGCGGCTCTTATCGGCCGAGGTGATGGACCAAGACATCGGTTTCGACGCCTGGGTCGCCCGCATGCGCTGTTCGGACGACGTGGCAACTCTGTTGCGCGAGATGCTGGAAGCCAAACCGTTGCAAACACTGCTTAGGCCGCGCGAGACCTCTGACGGGCTTACCTTCACTTTGCGCGAAGCGATCATCCTCGCTAGCAAGCCCGGAGACCTTGGCCGGACCGCACCCCGTCCCCAAATAGCGTAGATGTATTCTCGCACGCACCCCAGCATTGACGATTTCGAGAGAATCGCGAATCGAACCTTCGCGCAGCTTCCACCGACCTTCCAGGAAATGACCAAGGAGGTCGTCATCCGAGTCGACGATTGGCCGACGTCCGAGGTTCTGCGGAGCCTCAGCATCGACTCGCCCTTTGGGCTATTGGGCCTCTACCACGGCGTCGATCTCACGCGTCAAAGCGTGCTCGACGTCTCACCGCTGCCCGAAATGATCTTCCTCTATCGCCGCCCGATTCTCGTTTACTGGGAGACCCATGACGAAAGGCTAGAGGACATCATTGCTCATGTGCTGATCCACGAGATCGGGCACCACTTCGGCTTGTCCGATGACGACATGGAGCGGATTGAGGAGGAGGCAGCTGGCTAGCATGTGCGCGACGGCATGAAGCAGCGGAAATTCTTGGTCATTGTCTGGACACCATTCCGCTCTTACACTGCGAACAACATGGGGTTCAAAACAACTATAGTGGGGTGCTTGCTCCTGGCTGCCGCCGCCTTCGCGGGCGCAGTTGGCATTGCTCAGTCGGTCACTGCACAAGAGTTCGTCTTCCGCGGCGGCGGGGCCAAAGCACCGACCGTCGAGCAGTACATGGATCGGGCGGGCGCGCAGACCAAGGAAGTGCCGCACGGCGCAATGGTCATCGACGGAATTCCGGTCAATTGCGGGACACGGCCGACGGTTCTGAATCCGAAGTTCGATAGCTGGGGCGGCGCGTTTCCGGGCTTCCTCATCATGAACACCGCCAAAATCAAGGGCCTCTCAACACAGGTTAAGCTCTATATCTATTCTCACGAATGCGGGCACCAGTTCATCGGCGCGAGCGAGACAAAGGCAGACCTCTTCGCCATCCGCCGCGGTGTCAAATGGGGCTGGCTCGATGCTGAAGGAATGGAGGAGATCTGCACCTTCATTTCAAAGCTGAAGGGCAGTGCCGTGCATCCGCCGGGTCCGCAGCGCTGCAAGACCATGCGGACCTATTATCGGCAGTTGGTCAGCGGCTCCCAGCAGGCTAGTACTGGCGTCAGGCCGAATACGCTCGGTCCTTCCAACTAGCGACCACCACAACCAAAGACCAACTGCTTCTTTGCAGCCCAAGGTAGACGCGCTCCCGCGCCAGTAGAAACTCCGCTCGGAAACCTCTATATGGCTGACGGAATAGAGGTTGATTATGGAAAAGTTCACGACGCTCACGGGCATTGCCGCCCATCTGCCGATGATCAATGTCGACACCGACATGATCATCCCCAAGAACTACCTGAAGACGATTAAACGCACCGGCCTAGGCGAGGGTCTGTTCGCCGAGCTGCGCTACGACGAGAACGGTGAGAAGCACGAGCATTTCGTGCTCCACAAAGAGCCCTACAACAGGGCTGAGATCCTGATCGCGGGAGAGAATTTCGGTTGCGGATCCTCCCGTGAGCACGCCCCCTGGGCGCTGCTCGACTTCGGCTTCCGCTGCATCATTGCACCGTCTTTCGCCGATATCTTCTACAATAACTGTTTCAAGAACGGCATTCTGCCGATCGTCCTCCCGAAGGAGGAAATCGACAAGCTGATCGATGATGCCGAGCGCGGCGACAATGCGCGCCTCACCATCGATCTAGATGCGCAGGAGATCTCCGGCCCCGACGGCGGCAAGATCCCGTTCGACATCGATCCGCACCGAAAGCGCTGCCTGATCGAAGGGCTGGACGATATCGGCCTGACGATGGAGAAGGCTGAGCATATCGACCGCTTCGAAGAGCAGGCGGGACTCGCAAAGCCTTGGGTTTGACGGTTTGGCTTTGATTGCCCGGGTCCAAGCGCCTGTTCCGATAGTTAGGTTCCGACGCATCCTACTCGATCGATACTGGATCCGATTCCTGTTCGGCGACTGTCTTGCCGTCGCGGGTCACAGTCACCTTCGCGGTGTATTGCCGTTTTTGTGGCCAGCCGCCCGCGGGAACACCTGTTTTGCCGGCCTGTAGCAGCACATCAGTGTCGTCTTCCGTGACCTCGCGCACATTGTGCATCAGGGAATTGCCGTCTATCTTCAAATGGACCTCAATCTTGTCGCCCTTCTTGGCATGAGCGACCCAGCCATACGCGACACCCGGCGAGTTAAAGCGCGGCTTGGGCAGCGCCACTCGTTTCTTGAGGTCATCCTTGCTGACCTTTCGGTCGGCAAGCCCAAGGCTCACAATTGAAGTCTCGCGCGCGCCCTCCGCGTCCATGTCGTCAGCGACGGCCCAATTCGGTACGAACGCCACCAAAAGAAGTGTCAACAGCACCCTTGTCAGCATGTCCTACTCCCGCTACCCAAAACGCCGCCGGGGCGTTTCCGGCATTCTTCTTTGGATGCTTTAGCACAGGGCAAACGGAACTACATGGCTTCATTCAAACTCCTTCTCCTTCCGGGTGACGGCATCGGCACTGAGGTCATGGACGAGGTCAGCCGCCTCGTCGACTGGGCGAACGGCACCGGCGTGATCAAGATCGAAACCGAGAGCGACCTCGTGGGCGGCTGCGCCTACGACGACCACGGCGAAGCCATTTCCGAGTCGGCGATGGCGCTGGCCCATGCGGCACACGCCGTCATGCTGGGCGCCGTCGGGGGGCCGAAATGGGACGGTGTGCCCTACGAAAAGCGCCCGGAAGCGGGTCTCTTGCGCCTCCGGAAGGATCTTGAACTCTTTGCCAATCTGCGCCCCGCAATCTGCTATCCGGCGCTGGCAGAGGCCTCATCGCTCAAGCGCGAGTTGGTCGAAGGTCTCGACATCATGATCGTGCGGGAGCTGACGGGCGGCGTTTACTTTGGCGAGCCCAAAGAAATTACGGACCTGGGCGACGGGCAGAAACTCGCTGTCGATACCCAAATCTACCAGACATACGAGATCGAGCGGATCGCGCACGTCGCGTTCGACCTCGCCCGCAAGCGTGGAAACCTGGTGCACTCCGCAGAAAAGCGTAACGTGATGAAGACTGGCGTTCTTTGGAACGAGGTGGTCACTCAGGTCCACAGCGAGAACTATGCCGACGTAAACTTGGAGCACATTCTCGCCGACAACTGCGCCATGCAGCTTGTCCGGGCGCCCAAACAGTTCGATGTGATCGTGACCGACAATCTTTTCGGCGACGTTCTTTCCGATGAAGCCGCTATGGCCACCGGCTCCCTCGGCATGCTGCCTTCCGCCTCGCTCGGTGCGATGGACTCGGAGGGCAGACGGCCCGCCATGTACGAACCTGTTCACGGATCGGCGCCGGATATTGCCGGTCACGGTAAGGCCAACCCAATCGCCACCATTGCCAGCTTTGCCATGTGCCTGCGCTACTCGTTCGATCAAGGCGATCTAGCAGACAAAATCGAGTCGGCTATCGCTACTGTTCTTGAGCAAGGCTTGAGGACCGGCGATATTGCTCAAGAAGGCTGCAAATTGGTTGGAACCCGCCAAATGGGCGATGCCATTGTCGCGGCGGTCCAGCGTTCCAATTAGAGACCATGCAACACCCGTTCGCCTCTTCAATCTTAGCGCTTACCTTCTTGTTCACGTCTCCGTTCGCCTGGGGTGCTGATGCGGTCAAAGCCCCCGACACCACCCCGACGCAGACGACTGGAGTAGAGCCCGCAGACGATGGGGCAACGATACAGGATGCCCAGGTCCTCGGCCCCCAGGTAAGTTCCAAGATTGAGGTCTCGCCGGAAGAGAGGGCCGAGAAGGCTGCACGCAAACTCTGCAAAATCGAGATTTGCGACATCATCGCGACGCGCGAGCCAATCGGCGAGGACATTACGTGCGACCTCAGAAAAACGTGGCACGCCGACAGCCTGACAAGGATGCTTGGCGATCAGTTTTCCTGGCCTTGGGGCAAGGCCGTTTGCCAGTCGAAACTCAGCCTGTCACGCGCGGACCTAGCCGCAGCGATGCTCGAAGCCAACACAACGATCAAGATGGACAAGTTTACCGTCTCTTGCAAACTGCACACCGGCGAGAGCGCGCCCTATATCTTTGAGGCGGAACTCGCACCCGAGGTCACCTTTAGAGGCGGCAAGGCTATTTCAGCCACCGTAAACTGGGGCGACGTTTCCGCACCGCTGGCCATCTATCCGGTCATCTATGCCGGCACAGGGCTCGACAACAGATCGAACCTGTTGGGCGCAGAGGTCGTCACTATGGTCAACGAGTTCACCGGCAAGAAGTGCGCTGCTGTGAAAGACGAGCTCCCCGGACGCCGTGTAAACTAGGTTCCCGCAAGGGTCGCCGCTACCGCTTTTGACTTTCCCCGCACGTTCCCATACATCCGCGCAAACAAAAGGTTCGCGCGGCAAAAGCTCGCCGCGTCGCCGGGTAGGAGTTGCGAGATGGGTTACAAAGTCGCGGTCATCGGCGCGACCGGCAATGTCGGACGCGAGATGCTCAACATATTGGCTGAGCGGGATTTCCCGGCAGACGAGGTCGTGCCCATCGCCTCTCGGCGGTCCGTCGGCACCGAGGTCTCGTTTGGCGATGCCCGTCTGAA
>JARFRF010000073.1 GCA_029287395.1 Methyloceanibacter sp.
ACCTCACCGGCTATTGGGATGCTCTCTATAAGGAGCGGGACGCCAACAACATCATGGCCATGACGTGGACCTGGATCCACAATGACATCAGCGCCAATGAGACTTTCGACGGCGACCTCGACGCAGCACTAGGGGCGATTACGGCGAAGACCGTGCTCATGCCCGGCATGACCGACCTCTACTTTAGGACCGCGGACAGCGAGGAAGAGCTTCAGCATCTGCAGGATGGTCGTCTTCAAGAGATACCATCGATATGGGGACATATGTGTGGGGCGGGGCAGCACGAGGCGGACACTGAGTTCATTGAACAGACACTAAGGGCCCTACTGGCCTCCTAGGTCGCGTTAACGATGACTGGCACCGACGCTGGTCAGAGCGCTTCGGGGTCCATCAAATCCGGGTTATAGACATGGCTCATCCTGGCGCCATTCCTCTCAAGTCCTTACATCCATGGAGAGAAATGGCCGGCTGGTTCGCCTGACCTTTCCTCATCGTAATGTTCTGAACGATGGGCCTGGATTACCATTGGTTCCAATGATCCAAACCAGACTTAAGATCTTGATGGAACGGCGCTTGAAGAGGATAGAACGTGTGGACTTCAGTGCACGCGGCCTAGGCCCTTATGTTCTTGCACTCGCTGCCCTGTGCGCTTGGGCCTATCCCGCAGCCCCCGCCGCGGCACAACCCGTGCCGCCGGTCGAGACCGAGACTGTCCGAGAGTCGCCAGTGATCAGGAAGCTGGAATTGTCGGGAAGCGTGACCTCGCCCCATCAGTCGCAAATCTCAACATTGGTGCCGGGTCTCGTGAGCAAGGTCCATTTCGACAGCGGCGCCGATGTAAAAGAAGGCGATCTGTTGCTGGAGCTCGATTCTGAGCTTGAAGAAGCCGCCTACGAACAAGCGGCCGCGCAAACCGAGCAGGCGGCCGGCGAGGTCAAGGATGCGAAGCGCCGCTTAGATATTGCCGCCAGTCTCGCAAAACGGCAGTACGGACCGCAGAACGAAGTCGACGCGCGCTCCGCCGAAGTCGAGATTGATGTTGCTACTCATGACGGGTACCGAGCCGAACAAAAACGCCGGGCGGTCATCCTCGACCGGCACAAGCTGAAAGCGCCCTTCGACGGTGTGATTTCGAAGCGCATGGTCGAAGTGGGCCAATGGGTCACGCCTGGGACTGCCGTGTTCGAGCTGGTCGCAATGAAAAACTTCCGCATCGACGTGCCGGTCCCGCAATACTATTACGCACGCCTGCGCGAAGGCGCCGATGTCGCCATCGAAGTCGACACACTCCCTGGCGAAGAGATTCCCGCCAAGATCGGCGCCCTGATCCCGGTCAGCGATCCGGACGCACGGACATTCACGCTGCGCGTTTTGCCCACACGCGACAATATCCCCATCACGCCGGGCATGTCGGCCCGGGTGCTCGTGGATCTCGATACGGGCGCGCACGATGTGGTCGTGAGCAGGGATGCACTGATCCGATATCCTGATGGGCGGATCACGGTATGGGTCGTCAATACCGAAGGCGACAAGATGAGTGTCACCGAACGGCGCATCGAAATCGGGCTTGCTTTTGACGGCCTAGTCCAAGTGCTCTCTGGCCTGAAAGAAGGAGAGCGCGTAGTCGTACGTGGAAACGAGTCGTTACGTGAAGGCCAAGCCGTTCGGCTCGCGAGCTGAGACGAGGGACGAGAGAAGGACCCTAAATGTTTGAGCGTGTCGTCCAGCGTGGAACCCTCGTCACGGTGATGGCGCTCATCGTCTGCGTGCTGGGCATTGTCGCGGCATTTCGCATACCGGTTCAGATGATCCCGGACCTTGAGGTCAGGACCGTGACCGTGCAAACGCGATGGCCCGGCGCAACGCCTCAGGATGTCGAAAAGGAGATCATCATCGAGCAGGAGGAGTACCTCCGCTCGATCCCAAGTCTAGAGCGGATCATCTCACGCTCCTCCAGCGGCGAGGCTCGGATTGAACTCGAGTTCCCGTTCGATATCGATCTCAACGAAACTCTTATCCGCATCAACAACGCGCTGAGTCAGGTTCCCTCGTATCCGGAAGACGTGGACCAGCCTCGCGTGCGCGCAAGTTCCTTCAGCGCCAACGCCTTCATGTATCTCCGGGTCACCCCGCTGACGGGCAATCCGCGCCAGCTGGATCTGCCGATGATGCGAGACTTCATCGACGACAATGTGCGGGCACGGCTCGAGAGCGTCACGGACGTGTCAGACGTCGGCCTTTGGGGTGGCGCCGAGAAACAGATTCAAATCCTGTTCGATCCTTCAGCACTGGCGGAGCGCAAGATATCCGTAACCGATGTCCGTCGCGCGGTTGCGGACCGCAATCGCGATACATCGGGCGGTGAAATAGAAAGCGGCAAACGACGCTACCTCCTACGGACCATTGGACGCTTCGACAATCCCGAAGACCTGAAGCAGCTGATCATCGCGCGTCGAGGCGACAACATTATTCAGCTCGAAGACGTGGCCGAGGTGCGGCTTGGCCATTTTGAGATCTATACGCGCGCTTTTCTGAATGAAAGACCCGGCATCTTCCTCTCCGTCCGCCGTGAGGCTGGCTCCAATGTCATCGCCATCAAGGACGCAGTTCTGGAAGAGATCGAGGCGATCAACCGCGAGATTCTGATCCCGGCGGGCATGGAGCTGCAACTGACGGCGGACGATGCGACTTACGTACAGTCCTCAATCCGCAATGTTTGGACCAATCTTTCTATCGGCGCGGCACTGGCAACGCTGGTGATGTTCCTATTCCTGCGCTCGGCTAAAGCCACGGTGATCGGCATTATCGGGATCCCAATCTGTACCATTGCCGCGTTCATCGGGTTGCTGTTAGCGGGACGGACCATCAATGTGATCTCACTGGCCGGAGTGGCCTTCGCCATCGGCATGACTCTCGACAACACGATTGTAGTACTCGAGAGCATCGACCTGGAACGGCGACGTGGACTAGGGCGTCTCAAAGGAGCCGTCGAAGGCGTGCGCAAGGTATGGCCCGCTATTCTTGCCTCGACGCTCACGACGATTCTGGTCTTTGTGCCCATCATCTTCATTCAAGAGGAAGCCGGTCAGCTTTACTCGGATATCGCAATCGCGATTTCGGCTTCGATCCTGGCTTCCATGATTGTGGCAATCACCCTTGTTCCGACTGCCGCGGCCCATTTCGACCTAAAGCCGAAGGACAATAAGGCTGTGGATGCTGCGGACGGCGCCATTGTGAAGGGCGTCGGTTGGTTGATGGCCACCGCATTTAGGCGTGCGTTGACCATCTTGGGTGTCACTGCCGCGAGCGCCGCGATCATCCTGTTGCTGACACCGCCGGCGGAGTACCTGCCGGAGGGCGAGGAGCCCAAAATGTTCGCCCGGCTCAATGCGCCGCCTGGGTACAATCTCGAAACGATGGAGGATATCGGCAAGGACCTTCAGGATTGGCTCTTGCCTTTCGTGGACGACGACCCTGAGCGCTTCCAGCGCGGCGAAGCGGACGTACCGGCGATAAAATACTTCTTTCTGATGGTCCAGGCGGACGGCATCCTCATAATTGCCGAGACCGTGTCACCTAGAGACATCGGTAAGTTCATGGCTGCGGTGCGCGAACGGTATCAAACCTATCCGGGGATGCGGTCGTTTGTTTCGCGCGGCTCGATCATCACCAGCAACGATGGCGGTACACGGAGTGTCAGCCTCGATATCGCGGGCCCCAGCCTCGAAGAAGTCTACGCCGTGGCGGGCAGCGCTTACCGGCGCGCTGGCGAGATCTTCGACAATCCACGCATCCAGGCCGAACCGTCGACCCTGACGCTGTCCCAACCGCTCATCGAGATTCGCCCGAAGTGGGAACGTGCCGCAGAACTTGGGATGACAGCGGCCGATGTGGGTTTCACCGTGGCCGCACTGACGGACGGGGCTTATGTGGGTGAGTTCTTCCGAGGCGACGAGAAACTCGACATTTACTTCTACAGCAAGGATGGGCTGCGAACTTCAGTCGACTCGCTCCCGCAAATGCCAGTCTACACGCCGCAAGGCACGATCGTACCGCTTTCCTCCGTGGCCGAAATCAGGGAGACGGTGGACACAAGCACGATCCGTCGGATCGACGGCCGCCGAACGGTGACGCTGAATATCATTCCGCCAGACGACGTCGCCCTTGAGACCGGCGTAGCCATGGTCCAGGAGCAGTTGATCGACCATCTCAAGCGCGCAGGCGAGGTGCCCCTCGAGGTGACGATGACCATCTCCGGGGCGTCGGATGACCTTGACGCCACACGCGATGCGCTTGCGGGCAACTATCTCGTGGCCGTCGCTATCATCTTCCTCTTGCTCGTCGCGATCTTCACCCATTGGGGGTATCCGCTCCTGATCATGACGACGATCCCGCTAGGTGTCGCCGGCGGACTTGTGGGACTCGCATTGATGAATTGGGTGGGGACGCTCATGCCGCGGTTCGGCCTGGACCCGCTGGTTCAGCCTTTCGATATGATCACCATGCTCGGCTTCCTCATTCTTATGGGCACCGTTGTGAACAACCCAATTCTGATCGTGGATCGAGCGCTGTCGAACCTGCGTGAGAAGTCGATGCACGCACGGGAGGCTGTAATGGAAGCCGTCGCCTCGCGGCTTCGGCCCATTGCCATGTCGACGGTCACCACGATCTGCGGCCTCGCGCCTCTCGTGTTCATCCCCGGTGCGGGCACCGAACTCTATCGCGGGGTAGGTGCGATCGTGCTGTTCGGCATTTTGGGGACAGCAATCGTAACGCTAACCTTCTTGCCAGCGCTGTCGATAACCGTGTTCCGGCTTGCGGGGTATGGAAAGCAATCCGACGCGCGCGCATCCGCGACGGCTCCCACCCCAGCGCCGGGGGAGTAGAGTTTTTTGCGGCCATGGGCCGACTTGGCATGAGTGGCGCGCCGGGGAAGATTCGAACTCCCGACCCCTAGATTCGTAGTCTAGTGCTCTATCCAGCTGAGCTACCGGCGCAAAAGCCATGGCACCGCAGTGGCTTAGCGGTGAGGCCAATAATGAGCTGGCCGTCACCGGCTGCCCAAGACCCGCCTACCTAATACCTCGGGACATTGATGGCAAGGGCGTTGCGCGAAACGCGCGGCTCACGCACAACTCAACATGTTTTTCGGTTATTCTTGACGCAACCACTGCAAGGGAGGAGTACGATGACCCAAACGATCTCGAAGTTGGCAGCCTTGATCGCTGCAGCTGCACTAGCGCTAACCGTCGCCGCCTGCGATGCCCCGAGCGAGGGCGATGCCGGTACGGAAAGCAGCAGCTTCGTCGGCAGCTACACCACAAAGGACACGCAGGGCAATGATATGTCCGTGATGCTCGATGAAGAGGGATCGGCCACCGGCAAGCGCGCCGATAAAGAGCTGTCAGGCTCGTGGAAGGTCGAGGGCGACACCGTGTCCATCAACTGGCAGGACGGATGGGTCACGAAGATCACCAAGAAGGGTGAAGGCTACAGCAAGACGGCTTTCAAGGACGGCAACGAAGAGGGCAGCGCGGTCGCGGCGGAAAAAACCCAATAACGTCGCCCAAATTCAGCACGGCTGAGGACTAGGCACGACGGCGGCGTGCGCGCTCCAGTTCCACGACCACGTCGGGAATTGTAACGCGGAAGGTGGCGCCGCCGTCGTTGCTCACAAGTTCAATCTGGCCACCGTGCGCCATCGCCAATTCGGCTGAGATCGCCAGTCCAAGGCCCGTGCCGCCCTTGCGCGCGACACTCTGAAAGGCCTGAAACAGGCGCTTCCGCGCTTGCTCCGGAACGCCGGGCCCCGAATCCGCAACGTCGATCGTCACGACAGCGCCATTCCGCCGCGCGAAAACGCGGATTAGCCCAATGCGGTCCGGTTCGCTCTCTAGAGACTGAACTGCGTTGCGGCAGAGATTTGCGAGAATCCGGTAGAGATGATCTCGATCGGCGTCGACCTCGAGCCCCTCCTCCAGATCCGTCTCCCAATCAATTGCACCTTCGCGCGGCAGACCGAGCGAATCGCCCACCTCACCAACAAGAGGAGCAAGAGGGAAACGTGCGCGATTGGGAGGCGACTCCTGGGCTTGTCCGAAATCCAGCGTCTGCACGCAAAGGCGAATTGCGCGGTCAAGGGATGCGATCAACTTCGGAACCAGACGCTGGACAGTTGGGTCCCTGACTTCCGCGAGACGATCGGAGAGAAGCTGTGCGCTCGACAGCATATTGCGCAAGTCGTGACTGATCTTGCTGACGGCCAATCCGAGCGCCGCAAGACGTGTTTTCTGCGACAAGGTTTGCGAGAGCTCGTTTTGCATCGCGGCAAGCTCACGTTCTGCCGTGCCGATCTCATCGCGCCGTTTGGATGGGGCGATGATACGGCTGGGATCCTCGGGATGTTCGGCAAACCGCACCATGTTGCGGGTGAGTTGCGTCATCGGCTTTACGAGCAGCCAGTCAAGCGCCAAAAAGACCAAGGTTGCGGTGATAACGGAAATCAAGATCGATAGGCCGAGAATATCGAGCCCGAATTTTACCATTGCGGCCTTGAGTGGCGCTTCGTCCAGCACAACATCGACCATCTCGCCCGGACTCAATTCAGGCTCACCAACAACGCGGATCACACGGTTCCCGGGCGTGACATAGACCATCAGAGCGTCGGTAATGAGCTCAGCCCAAGACGCATCGCGCAAATCATAGGTCTCAACCTCCTCCGGTGTCTCCAACTGCACGATCAGCGCGCGCTTGTCTTCGTGCTTTACGGAGATGGCCTTGACTCCTGCACGGTCAAGAAGCTCCTCTCGCAGCTTGGCGGGAAGGCGGCCGTCCGGCGCCGCCTCGGCTGCTACCGACGCGATTTGTGCCGCTTGCAACCGCTCCATGAGCCATTGGTGGCGAAAATTCGAGACGGACGGCACGAAGACAAGCACTTCTGCGACCATCACAAACAAAATGGTCAGTAAAAGGAGCTTCGTTGACAACCCAGCTACAGCCCGGGTGACCCGTGTGGAAGCAAGTTTCTTGCGCTCAGTCTCGTCGTTCACTGGCTCGCTCTTTTTCAAGGCGCACACACTCAGGCGGCGGCCTGCGACACGCGCCGACATCATACTCGCAATTGAGGCAATAATCTTCGCGTTGTGAGCCGTGTTGCCTATCAATTCGTAGGATCGTCGGAGATAGATCAAGACGAGTTATCCAAGCTTGCGCAACAGCTCAATGATCCAGCGCAGCCAGCGCTTATGCAGCATTGGCCGATAGAATGAGAATGCCACGCGCTTGGAAATCTCTGAGAACGTCGGATAAGGCAGAACAAGCGAGGTCAGATCGCCAATGCGCATCTCCTTCGCAATAGCGACAATCCAAAGCTGCAGCAATTCACCCGCCTCAGGTCCGACAATCGTAGCGCCCAGCACCGTACCGTCTTTTTTTGTGATGACCTTGATGAAGCCCTCCGTCTGGCGTTCGCACTGGGCTCTATCGTTATCTGCAAACGGCCAACGATAGATCCGAATTCGGCGTGACTTCTCGTGCGCCTCTTGCTCGGTCAATCCGACCTGAGCGAGTTCGGGGTCGGTATACATGACCCGTGGAATATGCATGGCGCTCACATCGGGCTTCAGCCGGAATAGCGCGTTCTTGATCACGATACTCGCGTGGTAGTTGGCAAGGTGCGTGAACTGCTGACCGCCAACCGCATCGCCGATGGCGTAGATCTTCCGATTGGACGTCTTGAGTTGTTCGTTGACCTTGATGCCGCGATCCGTATGGGTAACGCCGGCGCGATCGAGGCTGAGGGCTTTCAAATTCGGCCGCCGGCCAATGGCCACCAATAGATGTGAGCCCTTGACGATGACATTCTCATTACCCTGTTGGAAATGTACCGTTAATCCTTGGACTGACGGCTCCACTCGCTCGACGCGCGTGTGTGGATACATCGCTACTCCGGACTCCTCCAAGCGCTTGAGCACGACCTGGGCCGCCTCGGGGTCCTCTTTTGTGATGAAGTCTCCGGTATCGAAGATACTCACCTCTGCACCGAGCATGTTGTAGGCTTGGCCGAGCTCCAAACCGATCGGTCCGCCGCCAAGCACAATCAGGTGCTGTACTCTTTCTCCCAGATCGAAAATGGTCTCGTTTGTGAGATAGGGCACCTCATCAAGGCCGGGGATCGCAGGCACATTAGGCGTGCCGCCAGTCGCAATTACGAAACGCCGAGCCTTCACAAGCACCGGCCCGGCTTCAAGCGTGTCCTTGTCGAGGAAACTTGCTTGCGCCTTTATCACCCGGACGCCAAGACCGGTGAAGCGCTCGAGGGAATCGTTGGGTGCGATATTCGCAATTGCCCGATGCACATGATCGTGGACAGCGCGATGATCGATTTGGGCTTCGAGAACGTCAATACCGAACGTTGAGGCAGTCCGGACCGCATCCGCGCGTTTTGCGGCCGCCAGCAGAGCCTTCGAGGGGACGCAGCCATAGTTCAGGCAATCGCCCCCCATGAGGCCTTTCTCGACGAGCACAACGGAGACCCCCAACTGAGCAGCGGCGGCGGCCACCGAAAGGCCACCTGAGCCCGCGCCAATAACGCACAGGTCAGGCGTTAGCTCTTCTTCCATTTTTGCCCTGTTTCCCCTTGCGCCGATCCGGTCGGCCGCATCAGTCAGACAGTCCGCCGGCCCAGCTTTTTTGCCACGACAGGAATGAGTGCCACCACGCCCAACGCCACGACTGCAATAATCACATCCGCGGTCAATAAGCGCCCCGGATCAATCCCGAACATACACGAGTCATGACCGCCCTCCCCCGCCTTTGCAAGGCAGGATTGGTATGCGGCCTGCTGTGAGTCGATGACACTGTCGAGACCATTGCCAGCGAGCGCGAAGGCGAACGTAGCGGGGATAATGCCGACTGCCGTTGCCAGGACATAGGTCCAAAAGGAAACGCCTAAGAGGCCCGGCGCGATGTTCACTAGCCAGAACGGAAAGACGGGGATCAGACGGAGAAATAGGAGATAGCTGAGAGCGTCTTCGCGAAAGCCCTCGGCAAAGCGCTGCAACTTGGGGCCGGCCTTGGCGATCAAGACGTCGCGGAGCGCACTTCTGGCAACCAAAAAGATGATGGTCGCTCCGATCGTAGCCCCAACGACAGAGAGAGCGCCGCCAACAAGCCAACCGAAGAGAAAGCCTCCCGCAATCGTGAGGACGACACCCCCAGGGATCGAAAGCGCAATGATCAGGGCATAAAGGACCGTAAATGCGGTCAGCGCGACCACGTAGTGCTCACCTATCAGCGTCCGCAGCCCATCCCGGTTCACCGCCAGGTGTTCCAGAGACAGATAGCGATGCAAGCCCGAAGTCACGACCAGGACCGCAACCGCAGCCAAAAGCAGCAGCGGCCAAAGCCGCTTCAGCCAATTTGTCGCCCCCCAGGTCATGTCTTCTACCCGCTCCATGCCGACCGGCACTCCTTCGTGCAAATTAAAACGCCCGCCTTTCCGGCCTCTCATAAATAGGACCGATTAAACCCATCGGGGAATGCTCTGTCGCAGTCTTGTGATAGACCGTCAGGGTCTGTGAAGGGTTTTATCAACGAACGAACCATTTTTGGGGTTTTTTCTTGCCTATGAGGGACCAAAAGACGCCCAGTTTGTTGACTTGCTGGCGTACCAGACCTATAAGCCGCTCCGAACCATTTGGCCTCCGAGGCCCGAATTCCTGAGTGAATTGCGAGGACGGAAGGCAGGAGAAAGTCCGTGAAACGCACCTATCAACCTTCGCGGCTCGTCCGCAAACGGCGCCATGGTTTCCGCGCGCGTATGGCCACCAAGGGCGGCCGTAAAGTCATCGCGCGCCGCAGAGCCAAGGGCCGTAAGCGCTTGTCAGCCTAGGCGGAGACCAACCGCCTCTCCCGGTGACGGCCATCGGACGTCTCAAGACCCGTGCAGAATATGTGTTCGTGAAGGGCGGAACGCGCTTCGCGACTCCTTCGCTCGTCCTCCAGGCCCGGCGGCGCTTGCCAAATTCCACTGAGAACCTCGAACTCGCACGGTTTGGCTTTACCGCGACCAAACGTCTCGGAGGTGCGGTCGTACGCAACCGCGCGCGACGGCGACTTAAGGAAGCCGTAAGCCTTACGGCCCCGGAACAGGCCATCGAAGGCTATGATTATGTGTTGATCGCACGCGGGGGCGCGGTACAACGGCCCTTCACCGAGGTGATCAAGGATCTTCAGCGCGCGATGACCAAGGTGCACGAGCCCTCTTCAGGCAAGCGGCACCGTAAGCCCCCTTCGGCCTAGCACCGATTGGACGAACCGAGCACGACAACAGCCACCGGGCCAAAGACGACATGGACGAGAACAACCGCAACTTCATCTTGGCAATCGTGCTGTCGATGACCGTGCTTTTCGCCTGGCAGTTCTTCTTTGTACCAACGCCCCCGCCCAGGGAGCAGCAGACGGCCCAAACCGAGCAGGCTCAAAAGACCGGCGAACAAGGGCCTCCGTCTCCATCCGCAATCGGTCAGGCGCCGCGCCCGAGCACGGGCACCGCCCCGCAGCCCGAAGGCGCTCCGACGGGAATGACGAGGGCGGCTGCGCTTGCGGCCTCTCCCCGCATCGCTATCGAAACGCCGAGTGTCCGAGGCTCGATATCGTTAAAGGGCGCCCGGATAGATGATCTGACCCTGAAGGACTATCGGGTCACGGTCGACCCCGACAGCGCGCAGGTCATCCTGCTTTCTCCGGCCGGAGGCCCCGGCGCCTACTATGCCGAGCGAGGTTTTGTGAGCGCAGGCAGGAACGACGGGCCACTACCGTCTGGCGACACACTCTGGACGGCCGAGAGCGACGGCAAGCTTACACCAAACACACCCATCACGCTTTCTTACGACAACGGCGAAGGTCTCAAGTTCACGCGGACCATCTCGATCGACGACAAATACATGTTCACGATCGAAGATCAGATCGCCAATACGGGGACCGAGGCGGCAACCATTTACCCCTATGGCTTAGTCTCTCGCCACGAACTGCCTCAAGTCCAGGGCTTCTACATTTTGCATGAAGGCCTGATCGGGGTTGTCGACGACGGTCTCCAGGAAATTAGCTACAGCTCGGCCCTCGAGGACCAGCCGGAGACATTCAAAAGCGAGAATGGCTGGCTCGGCATCACGGACAAATACTGGGCAACGGCTATGGTGCCCGCTCAGAATATTCCGTTCGAGGCCAAGTTCTCAGGATCGGACAATGGCGGCAAGAAGCGGTTCCAATCCGACTACTTGATGAGCGCGATGAACATCGCACCGGGCGCCACAGTGAACGTGTCCGGGCAGATCTTCGCCGGAGCCAAGGAAGTGAACGTGGTGGACAGCTACGCCAGCACTTACAACATTCCCAAATTCGATCTTCTGATCGATTGGGGCTGGTTCTATTTCCTTACGAAGCCGCTCTTCTACGCGCTTGACTACTTTTTCCGACTTGTCGGCAACTTCGGCGTTTCGATCCTAATCGTCACTGTGCTGATCAAACTTATCCTCTTCCCGCTCGCGAACAAGTCCTACGTTTCGATGAGCCGGATGAAGAAACTCGCGCCGGAGATGCAGAAGATCAAGGAGCGCTATGGCGACGATCGCATGCGTCAGCAGCAGGCGATGATGGACCTGTATAAGAAGGAGAAGGTCAATCCTGCGTCAGGCTGTTTGCCGATCCTTGTGCAGATCCCCGTCTTCTTCGCGCTCTACAAAGTGCTGTTCGTGACAATCGAAATGCGTCACGCGCCGTTTTTCGGCTGGATCAAAGATCTTTCGGCGCCCGATCCCACCTCAATCTTCAATCTTTTCGGGCTGATTCCGTGGGACCCACCTCTGTTCCTCATGGTTGGCATTTGGCCAATCATCATGGGCGTCACCATGTGGTTCCAGATGAAGCTGAACCCGGCTCCACCAGATCCGATCCAGCAAAAAATCTTCACATGGATGCCGGTGGTCTTCACCTACATGCTGGCGTCGTTCCCGTCGGGCCTCGTCATCTACTGGGCCTGGAACAACTTCCTGTCGATCCTTCAGCAGTCGGCCATCATGTGGCGGCAGGGGGTGGACATTCCACTCCTCGAGAATCTTGGCTTTAAGCCTCCGAAGGAGCCTGTCGACGAAACGGAGGAAGATAAGTCTGCTCGGGCCACCGCCGAGGAAAAGCGCAGCGCAAAGGCTTCCCGTCGCGCTGAACGGGCCGCCAAACAGACTGCGGCCGATCCTGCTTCGGAGGACGCAGAGCCCGCTGCCGAAGATTCGGTCAATGGCGCCGAAGCAGCACCGCGTGCGCAGAAGAAAGCGCCACGGAAAAAACGCGGTCCGAGGAAGCGTGCTGCTAAAAAGGCTGCGCCGAAAGCGCCCGATCGTGAGGCGGACGGCGAAAGCCCGGCCTAACCACCGCGCTTTTGGCTTGTGGTTGCCCGCGAAGCCGGGCACTCCATGATCATGACCAAGCCGGAATTCACCGATGCTGAGATTGCGCGCGGGCGTGCCCTCTTTGGCGCGCCATGCAACTTCGTGCTCGGTGCCGTGGCTGTCGAGGGACTCCCTCAGGACGGTCGCCCCGAGATCGCGTTTGCGGGACGGTCCAATGTTGGCAAATCGAGCCTGATCAACGCCTTGACGGGACGAAAGACCCTTGCGCGCGTGTCCGTAACCCCGGGGAGAACACGGGAACTGAATTTCTTCACCCTCGGCACCGAAGCGCCCGACGGCGTTGGCAGCGCATATCTCGTTGATATGCCGGGCTACGGGTACGCGAAAGCCTCGCGATCTGCGGTGAAAGGCTGGACCCGACTGATCGAGGACTATTTGAGAGGCCGCCGGGAGCTCAAACGGGTCTTCCTCCTGATCGATAGCCGGCATGGCATAAAGGCTAACGACCGGGAAACCATGAAGCTCATGGACGAGGCGGCGGTCTCGTATCAGGGCGTGCTCACCAAGGCAGACAAACCGAAGAAAATCGAGCTCGAAGCTGTCATCGCCAAGACTGAAACGGAGCTCGCCAAGCGTCCCGCAGCATTCCCGCATTTGCTCGTGACCTCCGCCCGGGAAGGCCTCGGCATCCCGGAACTGCGGGCCACGATCGCTGGTCTCATACCAAACGGCGTTGAACCTTAAGGCCTTCCGCCGCTATAAGCGCACCCGTGACAGATACGAACACAAATCCGCCAATTGCCGGCGATTCGGACGGCGCCGCGGCTGCCCTGACGGACGCGCTTGGCTCGGCGCACACAAAGGCCAAGATTCTCTCCGAGGCCTTGCCCTATATGCAGCGCTACGACCGCAAGACGGTCGTCGTGAAGTATGGCGGGCACGCGATGGGGGATCCTGAGCTAGCGCGGGATTTTGCGCAGGACGTCGTGCTGCTCAAGCAGGCCGGAGTGAACCCCGTCGTGGTGCATGGCGGCGGTCCTCAGATCGGACGTCTCCTAGAGCGCCTGAATATCAAGACCGAGTTCAAGGACGGCTTGCGGGTCACCGACCGGCAGACCGTCGACGTAGTCGAGATGGTCTTGGCTGGTTCCGTGAACAAGGAGATCGTTTCTGCGATCAACGACCAGGGCGGCAAGGCCGTCGGCATCTCTGGAAAAGATGCCAACTTGATGCGCGCAAAGCGGCTTGAGCGGCGCGTCCGCGATCCCGAATCCAATATCGAAAAGATCTTGGACTTAGGTTTTGTCGGAGAGCCCGGACTCGTCGAACCGCACATTATTGATGTCATCATCAACTCCGATCTGATCCCTGTGGTCGCACCCATTGGCGTCGGCCCAGACGGCGAAACGCTGAACATCAACGCAGATACGTTTGCAGCTGCGATTGCAGTTGCCCTGACGGCCAAGCGCCTGCTTCTCCTGACTGACGTGGATGGCGTCTTGGACAAAAACGGAGACCTCATCCGATCCATGACGACGGCAGAGGCGCTCGATCTGATCGCGGACGGCACAATCTCAGGCGGCATGATCCCTAAGCTGGAAAGCTGCGCCTCGGTGGTGCGCGGCGGTGTTGAAGGGGTGGTGATCACCGATGGCCGGGTTCCGCACTGTGTGCTGCTGGAATTGCTGACGCCGCACGGTGTCGGTACCCGGATTTCCGAACGCAAGGTATAACGAGACCATGTCCGCACCCGGCTTCCACCACGTCGAGACCTGGGTCTTCGATCTCGACAACACCCTGTACCCGGCGTCTTGTCGACTGTTTGACCAGATCGACGTGCGCATGGGCGAGTTCATCTCCGACCTGTTCCAGGTCGACCGGACAGAGG
>JARFRF010000112.1 GCA_029287395.1 Methyloceanibacter sp.
GGCCAACCGGCCACAAGGAAGCAGATCGCCGCGAGACCGTACGCAGGTACCAGCGGGTATTTGTCGAGCCAACGGAGCTCCGGATAGCGCATCAGATCAGCGACTTTATCCTTGTCGAAATCGTCGTGTTGCTTGGCGAAAATCCACCCGAGATGGCTATAGAGAAAGCCATGCTGGCGAGGCGAGTGCGTGTCGAGCTCGGTGTCCGAATGAAGGTGGTGATGCCGGTGCTTGGCGGCCCACCACAAGACGCTCTTCTGTGCGGTGCTTTGACACAGCAAGGCGAGGACGAACTGGAAAGCTCGGCTCGTGGAGTAAGCGCGGTGCGAAAAAAGCCGGTGATAGCCGGCCCCGATGGCGAAGATGCGCAACCAATAGAGGGATATGCCGAGAATGGCTGCTTCCCAGGTTACGCCCGACCAAATGGCGCCGAAACAGGCAAGATGAACCAACAAAAAGGGAATCGCTGAAGGATAGATGATGTCGTCATGAACGTTGGCGGGCTGGTTTTCGCTTGCCATGTTTACGATAATTCCTTTGCAGTTCAAGCAGCTATCCCTGTCACGGTGAGATAGCGGCTCCATAGAATCAAAATCGAGAGCCCTCCCAATGTGGGAGCATACGGGCTCTCAAGCAAGCTGTGCCACGGCTGAGGCCGGCGCGCAACGGGAGACCATTTCCCTGGCGGTGTCTGAGCAAGGGATAAGGTCGGCGAAATCGCGGTATGGGCGACCAAGTCGCTCGGCGAGAGCGACTGCCAAGAACCGGCCGCACCCAGCGCCAACGATCTGAGCTTTCGGGTTTAGTGCTTCTCGCTCGATGACCGCTCGGGCGTCCGCCTCGACTTGATCCAGAAGACGGCGTGCAAGGAAATGGGCGAGCGCTTGCCACGCTACGAAGTACGCATCGTCGGCATCGCGTCCAAGCATGCGCGCCAAACGCGCCGCACTGTCCTCAAGGTCTTTGCTCCGATTGTCAGCAGTTGCGAACGGGTCCGCATCGTCTGGGAGTTCGCCGGTAAGGCGGTAGACATCGGCCATCGTGGCGAACCGCTCGGCAGCAAGCCCCTGCATACGACCTCTAAATGGGGCTTGGCCAGCAACGGCCATCACGGGTGTACGGACTACGCCGCGATAGATGAGTTCGCCTTCGGTAAGGCGATCCCCGTCGTTGCGTCCGACGGCGCAAGCGCGACCGTCTTTGAACGGAATGATATCTGTCGTCGTCGTGCCCACATCGACTAAGAGGCCACTGTCTTCAACGGTCGCTGCGAGCGCTGCGCTAGCATGCCAGTTGGCTGAGGCCACATTCTGCCAATCCGCAACAGCGCCATGTGCATCCACGAACCCATCAAGACTATAAAATCTTGCCGACTCGCCGACCGCTTGGCGCATCAACGCAACCAAGTAAGCCACGCCCTCGTAGCGGTTGGCGAAAACGTCGGAAAGTTCCCCGGTCATGGTGATCGCATGGGTCGCATTGCGACCACCCACGAAAACTTGCGCTTCTTCGACGGCTCGATCGAACTTGCGGGGTTCAGTGAGAGCAGGGCAGGGGATTTGTGCGACCGACAAGATCCGGCCGTCCTGCGCTTGGGCCAGCTTCAGGTTAACACCGCCCAGATCCCACCCAAACGACAGTGGCATTGAAACCTCATTTGAACGAACATCGTTTCACAAGACATAGAACCACAAGACAACGTTTCCCATGCCGACAATACGCGTCATGATGGCCCTGAGATTCGAAAGGCATTTTCGCCATGGCGCCGACATCTGAAGTTTCCGAGAATCAGCCTCTCGCGTCCTTCGCCGTCGTTCCGGTGCTCGACCTGAAGGACGGCGATGTGGTGCACGCGCGTGCGGGTAAACAGGCAAGGGCCGGGAAGCGGGCTGAGTACCGCCCAATTGCAACCCCATTCGGTCCGCCTCACGATGCGCCGGCGATTGCTAGAGCGCTACTCGGTATCACTTTCTCTCCCGTTCTGTATATCGCCGATCTCGACTCCATTCTCGGACAAGGCAACAACTTCGATCTATGCCAGGCGCTCTCGGATGCACTTCCCCAGACTGAGCTCTGGATCGATGCGGGATTCTCTAGCCTCGACGATTGCGCTTTCTGGCTTCCGCTAGGGGCGACGCTTGTGATTGGCAGCGAGACGATCTCCAGCCTCGATGACTGGAAGGCGATGAGCGAGTGCTTTGGCCGCAGCCTCGTCCTTTCTCTGGACTTCGACGAGCAAGGCTTGCGTGGGCCGAAGGAACTGATGAGCCAGCGCGACCTTTGGCCCGACCGCGTCATTCTGATGAGTCTGGGGCGGGTTGGGACAGAGGTCGGACCTGACCTGGACCTCCTGAAGACGGTTGTCGCCAGCGTTGGCGATCGGCAGGTGTATGTTGGGGGTGGCGTTGCAACAAAGGTGGATGTGGCAACGGTTAGGGACGCGGGAGCCCATGGGGTGCTCGCCGCAACAGCTCTGCATTCGGGCGCGATTGGACAAATAGAGATCGCCGCTCTTTGGGAAGAGCGGCGACCTCAAACTTAGCGAGCGGTCAACCCCGCGAATTAGAAACCAAGTTTCTTGAGCCACCGACGAATCGGGCCCGGCTCATCTTCGCCACCGGAGCTCGCCCGATCCGCAGCTTCTCCTGTTCAGCCAGCGGCGAACGGATGGGCGGCAGAGTCCTTCTGAGCGGTGACTTGAGCAGCCGTAGGTTCGCCAGCAACAGCGCGGGCGATAGCTTCCTTGGTTGCCTGATAGTTGAAGTCCTGGATCTTCTTGTCGTCCGCGGCTTCCCAGTGGATGAACACGCCGACGCAGACATAAAGATCGTCAGCTTCGTCAGCAGGGATAGTACCGTCGGCGACGGAGTCAGCAACGGCTTTGGCAACCGCGTACTGAGCAGGGCCGAACATCTGAACGGCCTGACGGGCGTCCTTGATGGTGACCTTGTTGTAGAGAATTGTGGCCGGCTTGCAGAGCAGGTTCGGAGCAACGACGGCAAGCAGGGTCGTGAAGCCGTCCTTGTTGTTCGTCAGCGCGTTACAGAAGGCCGACTCGGCAGCGCTGCCGCGCGGGCCGAGAATGAGATCGATATGAGCAACTTCGTTGCCATCGCCGACGAGCGACTCGCCGATGCATACACCAGTGATTTTGGCCATGAGGCCCCCTCCCTAGTACGTGA
>JARFRF010000172.1 GCA_029287395.1 Methyloceanibacter sp.
CGCTTCCACATTGAGCTGCAGTAGTTGGCCGGAGGGGCTCCCCGGGGCTGGGGCGGTCAAAGACTGCTTTATCGATTTTGACTGAAGCAGGTCGTGAAGTCCTTGCCGATAGACCGTGATAGCGACATGCTCTTCGTTGATGTCGATGCGACTGACGAGCGCCATGAGAGTGGAGCGGATCGCGTCGGGGCTTAGCGTAGGGAACTCTTCTGAGACCTGACGGCCGCGCGCGATCAGGTTCTGCTGCTCGGTTCCGTTCTTCGCCGCTTCGCTCATTGCGCTCAGGATGGCGCCTTGATCGGCGAGTAAGGCCCGCAGCCTGCCAATGACCAAGCCTTCCAGGTCGCCGGCGGGAATCCTGCGCCCATGGGAGCTGTCCTTTGCGGCTCCCGTGATCAAAGCTTTCGAGACGTAGTAGCGGTAGCGCGTGCCTTTCTTGTTGGCATGGGTGGGCGTAAGGCGTTCACCGCTGTCGTCGAACACCAACCCGGCCAGGAGACTGGGATACTTCGCCTCGGCACTTGTACTTCGGTCAATCCGGTTCTGGGCGAGCACAGCCTGGACCTTGTCCCAAAGCGTCTGGTGCACGATGGCCTTGTGCTCTCCGGGATAGGCGCTTCCCTTGTGCGTGATCTCGCCGCGATAGATGCGGTTTTGAAGCATGAGGTAGAGGGCGCCGCGAGAGAGTTTGTGACCGCCGCAAACGGTCCCATCCTTCAAGGTGCGGCGCTTGCTGTGGATCCCGGCGGCATCGAGCTCTTCCTTGAGAGCGCGAACTGATCGAAGGTCGACGTAACGCCTGAATATGTGGAGGACGGTCTGGGCCTCTTTCTCATTGACGGCGAGCGTCCGGTCCCTGACATCGTAGCCGAGCGGCGGCAGGCCGCCCATCCACATGCCCTTCTTCTTGGAGGCCTCGATCTTGTCCCGGATCCGCTCTCCGGCCACCTCTCGTTCGAACTGGGCGAAGGAGAGGAGGACATTCAGGGTCAGTCGCCCCATGCTCGTGGTGGTGTTGAACTGCTGCGTAATGGAGACGAACGAGACGCCACGCGAATCGAAGGCCTCCACGATCTTGGCGAAGTCAAAGAGCGACCGCGTGAGACGATCGATTTTGTAGACAACGACCACGTCGACCTTCTGGTCGGTGACATCGGTGAGTAGCCGTTGCAGGGCCGGGCGGTCCAGCGTACCGCCTGAGACGCCACCGTCGTCATAAAGGGTCGGCAGGACGGTCCAGCCTTCATGCGTTTGGGACAAAACGTAAGCTGCACAAGCTTCCCGCTGGGCGTCGAGCGAGTTGAAGGCCTGATCCAGACCTTCGTCGGAGGACTTGCGTGTATAGATGGCGCAGCGCAGTCGTCTTGAAGTGTGATGTGGTGCACGCGGACGTTTAGGCACGGACCGCATCCTTGGAAGTGCGACCGTCGCGCAAGAGACCGAAGAAGCGTGGTCCGGACCAATGTGCACCCGTGATCTTCTTCGCTATCTTCGTAAGTGACGGATAAAACGTGCCCGCGTAATCGAACCCGTCCTCCGTCACCGTGACGGTGTGCGTGCGGCCATGCCATTCGCGAACGAGGCGCGCGCCGGACTTCAAGGTAAGGCCAGGGTCTGGAGCCACACGATCAGTGTTGCGTAGCATCTTCGCCAGGGTCTTGAGCTTCCGGCGCGTCGTCTTGCTGAGCCCGCCGTGCTCGAGCTCCTGGCGCCGATAGGCGATCCCGCGCGTCAAGAGATCGCGGCTGACCCTCGGGGGGTCGCTGCGATAGAGCCGTCGCCATTCGTTGCGAAGGTCCTCGAGGCATTCGGCCTGCGCGCCGCCCTGTGCCCTCTGCTCGCGGGGTCTTCTAGAAGTAAAAACATTGCCATGGTCATCGTTGTCGTAGGCGGCGTGGTGGTTTTGGCTATCCATGGTTGACCTACTGATCCGAGCCCCGAAATCGGGCTTTTGCACCCCGAAAAGCCCGGACTCGAAGCCGGGCAGGGGGCCTTATCGGATCGGAGGCCACTCCGTCTCGCAGCCCTTACCACACACGCTCTCTTCACAGACGAAGTCCAGTCGAATGTCCGCCTATCTTCGCCAGAACGCGCACGGATCAAAGGATCAGAAAATCCCACGCCTGAGACAGGTTGTGGCATGGATTTGGGCGGAGGACATGTCCGCTTTAGGGAGCATAGTAGACATCCTTTGCACGCTCGCCGATTTCCGTTAGTGACCCAAAGCAGACATTGCCCTGCTAGTCTAGACTCGCGGAGTTCCTATGAAGCCTTTCAGTTTCTCAAAGTTGGTTTTTGCCACACTCTTCGTGCTCGGCTTTGCGTGTCCAACTCACGCGGGTGACAAGGTCAAGGTTGTCGCCTCGTTCAGCATTCTCGGCGACATGGTCAAGAATGTTGGCGGCGATCGCGTCGAGGTTGTGGAACTCTTGGGTCCCGATGACGACGGCCACACATATAGACCGACGCCTGCTGATGCCAAGACGCTGGCCGGTGCAAAAATCTTCTTCGTTAATGGGCTTGGCTTTGAAGGTTGGATCGACCGGCTTGAGAAGTCTTCAGGCTTCCAAGGAAAGAAGGTTGTCGCTACCGCCGGCGTTAAGCCGCGTCACCATGGGGGCGTGGATCCGCATGCCTGGCAGAGACTCGATAATGGCGCGATTTATGTGACGAATATTCGCGACGGTCTGATTGCCGCCGATCCTGATGGGAAGGCCACATACGAGGCGAACGCCAAGGCATATCTCGAGGCGTTGGAGAAAGCGAACGCGGCCGTGAAGAAGGCTTTGGATGCCATTCCGGAGCGGCGTCGACTCGTTATTACAAGCCATGACTCGTTCGGTTACTTCGGAGATGCTTATGGCCTTAGGTTTTTGGCGCCCGAGCACGTGAGTACTGAGAGTGAGCCCTCAGCGAAGGATGTCGCCAAAATCATTCGTCAGATCCGCAAGGAGCAGATCCCAGCGATCTTTATGGAGAACATCACCAATCCGGTGCTCATGAAGCAAATCTCAAGCGATACAGGTGCAACGATTGGAGGCATGCTTTATAGCGATGCGCTGTCGGGCCCCGACGGACCCGCGCCGACCTATATCGACATGTTCAAGCACAATATCGAAACGTTGACCTCGGCGTTGACATCCTCCTCCTAGAGATGAAACAGACTGAACTATGGGCCGCTGAACGGGATCGCTGGTGGCCGTGCTCGGCGACAATGCGGCAAAGGTGACCAAATGACGACCGCCAGCCCCTGTGTCGGCTAATCGCCCAAGGCAGACATAGACTATTCGGTCGGCGCCGGCGTTTGGCGCGCCTCCGGCACGATTGTGTCTTTTAGAGACGTTGGCGCAAACCACTTGTAGACCGCCGGAATCACCAACAACGTTAGAATGGTAGAGCTGAACAATCCTCCGACCACAACCGTGGCCAGTGGGGCTTGCACTTCGCTGCCAGCACCGGTGGCATAGAGCAACGGGACTAGCCCAAACGCGGTCGTCAACGCCGTCATCAGTACGGGTCGTAGGCGCATGCATGCTCCCTGGGTACTTGCATCATCGACCGATTTACCCTCGGCCACTAACCGGTTGAGGTAGGTGACAAGCACCATGCCGTTCTCAAGCGCGATGCCGAATAAAGCGATGAAGCCTACGGATGCCGGCACAGAGAGATTGAGATCTGCCAACCACAGCGCCACCACACCTCCCACCAGCGCCAGAGGAATGTTGAGCATGATTAGCATAGAGGCCCGCAGTGAGCCGAAATTCATAAACAAGAGCAAAAACACAAGCCCCAGCGTAACCGGTACCACGATGGCAAGCCGCCGGTTCGCTTCCTGCTGCAGCTCGAACTGTCCACCCCACTCAATAAGGTAGCCGGACGGCAGTTCAACGGCTTCGGCAATGCGCGCCTGGCCCTCGGTGACGAAGGAGCCAATGTCACGACCTCGCACGTTGGTTTGGATCGTGATGAACCGCTGGGTGTTCTCCCGCGTGATTTGCCGTGGCCCGACGATCTCTGCTACCTCGGCCACCTGTCGCAGCGGAATGAGCATCCCGGACGGCGTGTTGATGACCAGCTCGCGGATGGCTTCGGGTGTCGTGCGAGCCGCTTCATTGTAACGCACGAGGATGTCGAAGCGCCTCACACCCTCAAAGACCTGTCCGGCCGTCTCGCCGCCGATGGCTGTGCGCACGGCCGATTGAACGTCCTCAATGTTGAGGCCGTATCGGGAGATTTGCCCACGGTCGACCCGGATTTGGAGTTGCGGCGTGCCCGTCACTTGATCCTTCTGCACATCCGCCGCACCCGGCATGTTCCGTATGACACGCTCGATTTCCCCGGCCTTGTTCAACAACACGTCCTGGTCTTCGCCGAACAACTTGATAGCGAGTTCGGCTTTGGTACCGGTAAGAAGCTCGTCGACGGCCGCAGCAATCGGCTGTGTGAAGTTGAACTTGGCGCCCGGGAAGTCCTCGAAGGCTTCGCTCATAGCGGCGAACAACTCTTTAGGCGTTCGGTCGCTCGGCCACTCGTCCCTCGGTTTCAGGCCGACGAAAGCCTCCGCGTTGTTCACCGGGTCTGCGTGAGCGCCGACCTCACCACGCCCGACTCGCGTCACCACCCGCTCGACTTCGGGAAACTCATCGAGCAGTTGGCGCTCGAACTGTGTGACGCTGTCGCGGGCTTCCTCCAAAGCGATTGAGGGCGCCATAGTGATACGGACGAGAAGATCTCCCTCGTTCAGCCGAGGAACGAACTCCGAGCCAAGCCGAGGGAAAATGACGAGTCCAATCGCGAGGATGGTGATGGCAAGCCCGACGGCCAGGCCCCTTCTTCGCACGAACAGGTCGATGATCGGACGATAGGCGCCGATCAGGCCGTTGACCAACCGATCCGCGATGCTGGGCTTGTCGCCTTCTTTGGCGCTCGGTCGCTTGATCAGCATTTCGGACAGGACGGGCGCCACGAATATGGCGAACACGAGCGACCCCAGCATTGCGAGTGACACGGTAAAGGCGAGCGGGCGAAACGTCTTTCCCTCATAACCTTGCAAAGTGAACAGCGGCAGAAACACCACAATGATGATAAGGATCGCGAAGGCTATCGGCCGCACGACTTCGGCGCATGCACGTGCCACGATCTCGCGCTTGGAAAGCGCCGGATGGTTCCCCCTGAGATAACGGTCGACGTTCTCGACGATGACGATGGCACCATCGACCATGATGCCGATAGCGATAGCAATGCCCCCCAGTGACATGAGGTTGGCCGACAAGCCCGTGGCCTGCATGACGATAAAGGCCACGCAGATCGAGAATGGAATGGCAAAGGCGACGACCAAGCTTGGCCGCAGGCCACCCATGAAGGCGAGCAGCACTACGATTACCAGAATGACTCCTTGCGCCAGCGCACCGTTCACCGTCTCAACGCTGCGCAAGACGAGCTTGGACTGATCGTAATAGGGCACTACGCGCACCCCATCGGGGAGCGCATCATTGATCTTATCGAGACGCTCCTTCACGTCGGTGATGACCTTTGACGTATTGGTCCCGATGAGCTTGAGCACGAGCCCCGCAACGATCTCGCCCTCTGCGTCCTTGGTGGCCAGGCCCTGGCGCACTTCACCACCAATCTTCACGGCGCCGATGTCGCGCACCTTGACTGGCACCCCATCGCTAACCTTCAAGATCGTGTCCTCGATATCGGCGATGCCGGTCGCCAGGCCGATCGAGCGAACAAGATACTGTTCGGAGTTCTTGACTATGTACTGAGCGCCAGCATTTCCGTTGTTGGCTTTTACCGCGTCCACCACGTCGCCGATGCTCAGCCGATAGCGCAGCAACGCTTGCGGATCGACCTGAACCTGAAACTGCTTGACCTCGCCGCCTAGCGATAAGACCTCGGTGACCCCGGGCACGGTCTGGAGGTTGAACTTGACGATCCAATCTTGGATCTCGCGCATTTCCTCGGGCGTGCGCGCGCCTGTAGTGTCCTCCACGTAGTAGAAGAGAATCTGCCCAAGGCCCGTGGTAATTGGCCCCATCTCAGGCTCGCCAAAGCCGTCTGGAATCTCTTCGCGCGCGGTCTGAAGACGCTCACCCACCAGTTGACGTGCAAAGTAAATGTCCGTCGAGTCCTCGAAATAGACATTCACTACCGAGAGGCCGAAGTTCGAGACCGAACGAATTGTCTTGAGGCCCGGTAGGCCATTCATGGCCACCTCAATCGGGTATGTGACGAAGCGTTCGACCTCTTCGGGCGCGAGCCCCTCCGTCTCGGTAAAAACCTGAACAAGCGTCGGTGAAACGTCGGGAAAAGCGTCCACAGGTAGATGGCGGTAGCTCTGGTAGCCCGCCACCAGGACGCCAACCGCGATGATGCAGATCAGCAGGCGCTGCCGGAGAATAGCTTCGAGTAAGTATTGCATTGTCGGTGGTGACACTAGTGGTTATGACCGTCGTCAAAATCTGACTTGGCAAGCTGAGACTTCACGACGAAGGCACCCTCGGTCACGACCGTATCGCCGGTCTTCAGCCCGGCCAGTACCTCGACATAGTTGCCGTTGTGGCGCCCCAGCGTAACTGGCTGAGGCCTCAGCTTTCCGTCCTCGCCCCTCACGAACACAACATCTTGCCCTTCATGGACTTGCAGTGCCGTGGCCGGGACGCGCAGATCAGCAGGTTCATCGGCGACGGCGATACGAGCGGTGACGAACATGCCGGGCCGAAGACTCATTGCCGTATTTTCAAGAACGACACGGGCATTTGCAGTGCGGGTTTCCTCCGAGACGTCAGGGGCAACGAAGGCGATGGAGCTGTCTGCCTCAACCCCGCCATCGGTGATGATCGTCACTGTCTGCCCCGCCTCGACACGCTCCAGATCGTGGGCGTAGATGCTGATGTCCACCCACACGATAGAAACGTCGGCGATGATGAAGGCCTCGCGGTTGGTGGGAACCATTTCGCCGCGCGTCAGGTGGCGCGTCACCACGGTACCGCTAAGGGGCGCGCGCATAACATATTTGGTGAGGTCGACGTCAACCTGTTCGGCGATCTCCTTCAGGCGCTCTTTACTGATACCGAGCGCCAGCAATTTCTGGCGAGCGCTGCGCAGGTTGATCCGTGCCTCG
>JARFRF010000025.1 GCA_029287395.1 Methyloceanibacter sp.
CTCATTGCAGAGCGGCCCAAGCGAAACGGCGACCGCGATCGCCGCAAACCATCCTTCGCAGCATACTCGGAGACACGTGAGAACCTTCCTTGGAACGCTGTCGAGCCGGTTGTTTTTACCCCGATGGGTCCAGGTCAGCAGCAAAAGGCAGGGAGCCCAGCACCGCAGGCCGTGGTCTCCGCTTCGCCTCAGCCCGCAGTCGCTGATATCGGCAACTGGATGAAGGGAAAGGCAACCAAGATCATGGGGGCGTCACGTACAAAGCCGCTCTACCATTTTGTTGTCTGGGTTGAACCGCCCAAAGCAATGCAAGGGCATGTGGCGGGGGTATCCTATGACTTTAGTTCACCAGCGGTGATGCCTCAGTCTCAAGCATCCAGCGATCGTGACAGCGGGTTCAAGATTAATGCAGCGGGCCTCGCTTGCGCCGATCAGATCACCGTAACGCTGCGCTTCAAGGACGGCCGCGTTGAGAAAACGAGTATCGACGGTTGCGAACTCTTCAATAAGGCATAAGCGTCTAGCTGAGCCCAGCGACTTCGGCGACCAGTTCGCGAAAACGTGGGCGCTGCTGTTCGAGATAGGGCAGAGGACGGCATACGTCGATCGTAGCAATGCCGATCCTTGTCGTCAGTGCTCCGTTGAAAACGCCCTCTCCAAGTTTGCTCGAAAGCCGAGCCGTTAGTCCGTGCCCCACTAGCTGCTGGATGACATCGTCGCCTAGTGCGATTCCGCCAGTCAGTACGATATGGGTCACGACCATGCGCGCAAGTTTCATGAGCGAAAAGAAGCCCGGCCGCGCCCCGTAAAGCGTGGCGAGCTTGCGCAGCATGCGCAAGTTCTGCGCCGCTACGAACAGCATGTCGACGAGCGCATTGGGGCTGATCGCGGTAACGACAGAGACACGTTTGGCAGACGAGGCGACGATGCTGCGCGCAACTGGATCGAGTGGCGCGATTAGCGAGCGCTCGCTTAAACGCAAGAGTTCTTCTGCGTCCATGATGTCGTGCTCGTGCCCGGCCAGACGCTGCATGCCCCAAGCCAGATCTTCCCGGCCGCGATAGAATCGCTTGAGGCGCCGTGTCACATCGACAGCAAGCGGTTTGTCGTTTTGACGGGCTGCGCTGTCCGCCTCGTGGCGAATTTTGTCGAGGCGCCCAAGCCGCATGAGACCGACAAGTTCGCGCAGGATGATCATGAGCAGTGCAAGGAGGACCAGGCCCAGCAGGACCACGGCAGCCCAGCCGATCCAATCGTCTCGCGCGATCAAAGCGAGGACGTAGTCGTAGAGCCAGATCGATGCGAGGAGGCCTATCAGGCCACCTAAAGCGCTAAGAAAGATGCTACCCCAGCGCAAGCCGCGCTCCAGGCCAGGCAGGCTCGAAATCTCGGCGTCTGTCTTCGTCGCTTCGGGAACATTCTCGGGCTCGGGCGGCATCGCGATCTCGACGTCTTCCACCCGAAACGACGCAGGCTTGCGCCCAGACTCCTTGACTGTCGTCGATGCAGCTTTCGTCATGCCAAACGGTCTCCCAGCAGAACCTGCATGGCGCGGTCTAGTCTGATGTTAGGAAAAGGCGCAAAGCCTCCCGAGGGCAGAGGTTGCGGATCAGGCGGCCGAAACCGAATGAAGCGCACATCGGCGTCTCCGGTCTTCCAGCCGGTCATTGCCATTTCTGGATCCTCGGGCAGGTCGCCTGGAAAAATGGCAAAGGCCTCGGTTCCGTCGAACTTGCGACGCCCCACTTTTTCGCCGGGCAGCGGATAGCCGACAATACAAGGCAGGGTTTCGCCATCCTTCTTAGCTTCGGCCTCACGGGTCGCACGAATGGCGGCCATCGCCAGCACCTTGACGTCGGATCCGCCTCGTTGTGCCGTCTTTAGGGCGTCGTCGGCGAGTAGGGAAAGGATCGCCTCAAGCCGGTCATGACTTTCGTGATGGAGCCGGTCGGCCTTAGTTGCTGCGAGCACGATACGGTCAATGCGCGGATAGAATAGGTTCGACCAGAGGCTGTTTGAGCCGGTTCGGTAGCACTCCAAAATCTCTCGCATGGCCCGCTCCAGCTCCGTCATCGCGGTCGGTCCTCCATTGAGCGCAGAGAGGACGTCCACCAATACGATCTGCCGGTCGAGCCGTGCAAAATGATCGCGAAAGAACGGGCGGATAACGTGCCGCTTGTAGGCTTCGTACCGGCGCTCCATGAGCGACCAAAGTGTATCTCTTCCAAATCCATCTTCTGTCTTCGTATCCAGCGGCGCGAATGTAAGTGCCGGAGAACCTTCCAAGTCGCCGGGCATCAGAAAGCGCCCCGGCGGCATAGTTGACAGGGCGTACTGATCGGCGCGAGCCCCATGAAGATAGGCTTTGAACAACTCCGACAGGGTCGCCGCTTGGCCCTCGTCTGCCGGTCCTGCAGGATCGGCCTGCGACAGAGCTAATTGCCAGTCCTTGGCTGCAGGGTTTCTCTTTACGTCATGTGCGTGTGCCACCGCATCTCTAGACCATTCCGCATAGGAGAGATCGAGCAGCGGCAGATCGAGCAACCACTCCCCAGGGTAGTCGACAATGTCGATATGCAGGCGTTCACGGCCGAATTGACGCTTCCAGAACTTCGTCGACTCATACTCAATTGTAAGCCGCAATTGACTGATGCGGCGCGTACTTTCGGGCCAGGTAGGCGGCGTCGAAGCGAGGTCGGCCAGGTGCTTCTCATATTCGAAGCGAGGAACGATCTCGTCTGGTTGCGGCTCGAGATACGCGCGCAGCAGGCGGCCCTCCGCCGCTGCGTCGAAGAAGGGAAGCCGCCCCCCCGAGATGAGGTTGTGCACGAGTGCGGCTATGAAGACCGTCTTGCCGGATCGCGCCAAGCCGGTTACCCCCAGCCGAATGGTTGGCGTAACGAGGCCGGATGCGTAGTCCCCAAGGTTGCGGACGGCATCGCCAGCGGCATCTGTATAGTTCCAAAGGGGCACGCTTCGAGTTTATCCCTTTATTGCGGTGTCTAGAGCGGCTTGAAGTAACGCGCAACCGGCCATTGTCGATACCCGTGCGACCTATAGATTTGGCGGGCCGGCTCGTGTCCAGCGTCACCGACCGTCTCAACCATGACCATCTTCATCCCACAATCACGAGTCTTGCACTCTCCGAAAGTCATCAGCATACGTCCAATACCTTGTCGCTGTCGCTGGGGCGATACCGCCAGGATATGGATTTCGCCCATTTCGTCTTCAGGATGAATTCGGATTCCGATAAAGCCAGCAATGTTCTCATGTTGATGCGCCAGCCAGACCGTTTCGGGCTCGTCGTCGAGCAGCGCTTTCACGTCCGCAGTCTGCCGCGCCTTCCACCCACGGGGCAAAAAGGCGTCGTACATGAACCGCGGAACCTCATTTTCCGTTTTTTCGAATACCGGGGCCCACGCGGCGATTGAAAGCCCCACCACCGCATGCCGAAATTCCGGGCGGTAAGCGATGATGTCAAGTTCGCTCATATGTCGGACTCGCTTGGCTGCGCTTTCATCTTTACAGCAGTCGTACAAATCCCGCTAACCACCGTGAGCAGCAAGCCGTCACTGCTCAACAAATGGGCCGGTCATGCATGCGACAGGATTTGTTCGCTCAACGACCGGGTAAGAGCGTCTGCGGCATCAAATTCTGCATCTGTCAACAGCGAGTCCGTCTTGACTTGCCGACGCGGTTCCGTAAATACGGGGCTGTCTGATCGGGGGATCGACATGATGAGCGAGCGTCAGCTCGAAGACGAAGCCAATTAGAACGGAATGCGCTTGGAATGACTCTAATGGCAGCTGCGAAGAAGACTAAGTCCCTCCCGGAAGACTACACCCCGTCTGAAGACGAACCGTTCATGAACGATTCGCATCGGGCCTATTTTCGCCGGAAGCTTCTTGATTGGCGCGATGAAATTATGCGATCGACCAAAGAGACGTTGGAGCATCTCCAGAACGATTCGGAACAGCACGCCGACATAGCAGACAGAGCGACGTCCGAGGCGGAACGCGCATTGGAGCTGCGCGCGCGCGACCGCCAGCGCAAGTTGATCGCGAAGATAGACGAAGCGCTTGGGCGCATTGACGAGGGGACCTACGGCTATTGTGAAGAGACCGGCGAGCCTATCAGCCTCAAACGCCTCGCTGCGCGACCGATCGCGACCCTCAGCGTAGAGGCGCAAGAGCGGCATGAGCGGCGCGAGCGGGTCTACCGCGACGAGTAGGCTTTCACACGGCTGATAGCGGCTTTGTGACACTTTCGAGCGCCTTTCGTTCAGCATCTACGCCGTAGCGCGCCACGACCAACGCCGCCGCCAGCATCAATGCCGCTCCGAACAGATAGCCCCCGAAGAGGCTGAAGCGAGACCCTGTGTCGATCAGGGCACCGAACAGGAAGGGCGCGCTTACACCGCCAATTCCGGTCCCCACCGCATAGAAGAAGGCGATCGCGAGCGCACGAACCTCTAGCGGAAAGGTCTCGCTGACGGTGAGATACGCGGAGCTCGCGGCAGCGGAACCGAAGAAGAAGATCACGGTCCAGGCGAATGTCTGCCACGCGGCAGACAAGATACCTGCGGCGAAGAGTGCGCCCGTCAAGGCAAGCAGCAGGCCAGAAATCGCATAGGTGCCGGCGATCATGGGGCGGCGTCCCACCGTGTCGAATAGGCGCCCTAAGAGCAAGGGACCGAGAAAGTTGCCTGCCGCAAATGGAAGCAGGTACCACCCAACCTGACTTGCTTCGATCCCATAGAAGTCCGTCAGCACCAGTGCATAGGTGAAGAAAATTGCATTGTAGAAGAATGCCTGCGAGGCCATTAGCGTAAGTCCCACAAGCGTCCGCTGCCTGTGCAGGTCAAACAGGGCATGCCAGACTTCGCGAAGCGGGGTATGGCTCCGCGTCTGAATACGAATAGAGGGCTCTTCACCATCCGGGACATTGTGTCCATGACTGCGGTGATGGTCTTCGATCTTGTCGAGGATCGCGTGTGCTTCGTCCGCGCGTCCATGGGTCATCAGCCAACGCGGGGACTCCGGGATCCATCTTCGCATGATGACGATGCCAAGACCGAGAACAGAACCGATAAAGAAGGCCGCGCGCCAGCCTATGTCCGGCGGTAGAAAGTCGGGATCCAGCAAGATGATCGAACCGGCCGCGCCAGCGCCAGCGCCGAGCCAGAAGCTGCCATTGATGGCGAGATCCGTATGGCCTCGATAGCGTGCGGGAATGAATTCTTGGATTGCGGAGGCAATGGCCGTGTACTCGCCGCCGATCCCGGCTCCGGTCAAGAAGCGAAAGAGTGCGAAGCTCCAAAAGTTCCAGGAGAAGGCGGTAGCGGCGGTTGCAACGAGATAGACACCAAGCGTGATCACGAAAAGTCGCTTGCGGCCGAGCCGGTCGGTTAGCCAGCCAAACAAAAGAGCCCCCATTACAGCACCGGCCAGATAGAAGCTGGAGGCAAGGCCGACCTCCGCGTTGCTGAGTTGAAGAACCGGGCTTTCCTTAAGCGCACCGGCCACGGCCCCAGCGACGGTAACCTCTAGCCCGTCGAGGACCCAGGTAATGCCAAGGGCGAGGACAATCAGCGTATGAAAACGGCCCCAGCGCAAGCGGTCGAGCCGTCCGGGTATGGATGTCTCGACAACGCCGTTCTCGGGGCCAGAGCTCATGAATCTTCCGTTGGCTCTGAACTGTTTCCTGGGCGCGGCAGGATCGGAAAGTCGAAATAGGTATCGGGGTAGGGCTCCGGCTGGAACGTGAAGTGCCAGAACTCCTTTGGATAGTTTTGGAAACTATGACGGGCCATCACGTCCAGGAGAAGCTGCCGATTCTGCGCCTCCAGTGGGGTCAGTCCCATCGTGATCGTGTTGGCCTTGAGGTCGAAACAGTCGAATGCTGTACCCATGTCGACGCTGTTGTCGGATGGATCGCTCTCGGTACAAGGCTCAGCTTTGCTGGAGCCATCCGTCACCGGCGAGGGTTCGGAACCGATCGGAGCAATGGTCAAGTCCATCGTGGCTCCACGCGAGTGGCCCGATCGGGTGGCGATATATTTCGGGAAAAGGTCGCTCTTTGAAAGATTGGGATAGTGGCTCTGCTTCGCGATTGGGTCGTCCAGTTCTGAGGACCACTCCACGAACGCCGCGACCGCCTGCGCAGGTCTGTAGCAATCGTAGACCTTGAGCGAGTAGCCCATGGTCTTCAACTCCGCTTGGACCGCCCTGAGGGCCTCTGCCGCCTCGCGAACGAGGACGCATTCCGGGGCGTCGTAGCCGGGGACGGGACGACGCGTGAAATTGTTGCGGCCGGCATATCGCATATCTTGTTGGATCGTAGGATCCACGTCGCGCAGATAGACGAAGCTGTCAGGCATAGGGTTCTTTGGCGAACCAGAAGCGCTCATCGTGTTTCCCAAGCCAATGGCGGCCATGGTCAGTAAAACCCGGGCCATACTTTTGTGTCTGAACATCCGACGAGAATTTCAGCCGTCTATGACGGCGTCAATACGCGCAAAAAAACTCCCCGCTGAAGGCGGGGAGTGGAGAGTGTTTGGGGGACTGACAAGACTGGCTTAGCCAGTCGGTGTCGGACCATTAGCAGGGAACTGCCGGCGATCTCACGGTTGACGAACAAAGTTACCGGCGTGGCTAAATTCGCTTGCCCTCATGGGACGCCGAAAGATCAAGTGTTAACGCTAACGCAAGTGCTGGGGGACCTCAAGGAAAACTCGCCGTTGCAAAACTGCAACAGTCAACAAAAAATATCTATCTAAACCTGAGGGTTGGCCCGAATCCGGCAACGTCCATGGTGCGGTTTTTTCCGGAAATCAGGTAGCCTCGTGGGAGTTGCCTCAGAGCTGAACAGCGGCTGATTCCTGCGCAGGCTGCCGGAACGACAGGGGGGTCACAAATCCTCAGGCTCTTCCGGACCGCACTGGCCCGCTACACGCGGGAGACCGAGGCCAGGTTGGAAGCCCGGGTTGCCGTCTCGCGTTTAAGACAATCTCCGGCCAACCCAACTCGAATCGGTTACTTTCTCACGCCATGTCAGATATCGATGCGCCAATGCGTTACGTGGAACCTATGACGGATCGGCCGAGCCGTGAGGGCAGTATCACGCTCGTTGTGCTGTTGGCGCTGGCTCTTGCCGCCGCTGCAGTTGGGCTTGCTGTGGTCAGCCGCGAGGTTGCCGAGCCCTTCGTGCTTGCAATTCTCGGCGTGCTCGCTGTCGTGGGTGTCTTTTGCCTTTTCGCCGGCGCGGTTGGCATCCTGCATTTTGGCCAGCGCCCAGAGCGGAACGATTTGACCAAGGCCTTCGTGGACAATCTGCCGAACGGAGCATTGATTGGAGATGCTTCGGGGCGCGTCTACTACGCGAACCAGGCCTATCGCGACCTTCTCGGCCTTGATGCCGAGGCGCCGGTCCCGGCGCCCGACCGCGCCTTCGGCGGAAACCCGTATTTGGCCGAACCGATCTTCCGGCTTGCGCGTGCTGCGCAGCAGCGACGCGCGCTAAAGGAAGAATTCCGCCTGCCGCCGCCTGGAGACTTGGAGGACGAAACAAGCATCGAACCGCGCTGGTTCTGCATATCCGTCCAGCCAATGCCGCCGGACGCGGGCTCGGGCAAAAAAGCGCCTCTCACGGTCTGGCAAGTCAACGAGGTGACGCAAGACCGTATTCAAGACGAGCGGAATTTTGAGAAGGTCCAGGCCGCGATCGATTATCTCGATAACGCGCCGGCCGGCTTCTTCACTGCGGATCCGAACGGCCGTATCGAGTATCTTAATGCGACACTCGCGCGGTGGCTCAAGCTTGATCTAACCGAAATGGCGGGCCGACCGCTTAGGCTCAGCCAGATTATGTCCCAAGACAATGCCGCTCTTTTGGCCGTCGCAGGCCGCGGCGAAAGTCAAGGGACGCCGCAAAGCGGTATAAGGCGTTTTGACATTGATCTGCTCGTGGCCGACGGGATGAAGTTGCCTGTCCGCGTGCTTCATCGTCTGCCGCGGGGCAACCAACTCGCGCATGTTCTGACCCTTAGTCGCGAACAGGAAGAAGCCCAAGACGCGGGTGTTGCCGAGCTGCGGTATACTCGGATCTTCCAGTCGTCGCCATTCGCCATTGCGACCTTGAACGCAAGTGGCGCCGTCACGGGAACCAACACGGCATTCTCGCGGCTGTTCGGCACTGGCGCTGATCCCAGCCCCGGCAAAACGAAGCTCGAAGACCTTGTTGACGAGGGGAACCGGCGGACGGTTCGGCAGGCGCTCGAAGCGGCCATAGCAGGGCAGGGGATGATCGACGCGGTCGATGTGACCTTTGCCGGCTCCCAACCGCGGAGCGGACGCATCTACCTCAGCTCCCTTGCCGATAGCAACGAAAAGGGCGACGCCGCGATCGCGTACGCGCTGGACACGACCGAACAGCGCGCGCTGGAGGCTCACTTTGCTCAGAGTCAGAAGATGCAGGCGGTAGGCCAGCTTGCCGGCGGTATCGCGCTCGACTTCAACAAGATGCTCACCGCCATCATTGGTTTCTCAGATTTCCTTTTGATGAACCACCGGCCTACCGATCCGGCGTTCCAGGACATCATGAACATAAAGCAGAACGCTAATCGGGCTGCCGGTCTTGTTCGTCAACTTCTAGCGTTCTCCCGCCAGCAGACTCTTCGTCCGCAGGTTTTGCAGCTCGGGGACGTGTTGTCGGACTTGTCTATACTGCTCGACCGGCTGTTGGGCGAGAACGTCGAACTCACCCTGGATACGGCGGGAGATCTTT
>JARFRF010000048.1 GCA_029287395.1 Methyloceanibacter sp.
GGTCTACCCCTGGGCATGGGCCTTTTTTGTCCCGTTCATTCTGGTCACGACATTCGCAGTGTTGAACTTGGTCGTCGCAGTGATCGTGAACTCAATGCAGGCCTTGCATGAGGCCGAACAAGAAGAGCACAGAAAAGTAGAGCGCGAGATCGTCCATCAGGAGACGGCGACGCTCGCAGACGAAATCCGGGTGTTAAGGCAGGAGATTCAGGGTCTCAAATCTTTCCTGAAACAGGGGTAGCCCTCGGTTACGACAAGCCTTGGGCGGAGCCGCCCCGTACGACTAAGACCGGCCCGCTCGCGTTCATGATGCGACGTCCGGCTCCTGTCTCAGATGGGGACTGCAAAAAAGTGAAGGCATGTCCGCAGCGCCTACCGTCCTAAAAATTAGTGATTCGAACGAGTTAGCACTGAGGGCTTGCAATTTATTGTGCGGTGCACCATGTCAACGATGTAACAAGCATGTGAACTAAACGGCACTGCCGCCCAAGAGGAAAGTTATGGCTAAGCAATTCAACGTAACCGACGCATTTCAGAATTTTGGCGCAGATGGTTTTGACAGTTATGTTCGCTCCTACGGAGAGCTGAACAAGGGCTTCCAGGAAATCGCCGCCGAGTGGACAAACTACTCGAAGAAGGTCTTTGAGAAGTCCACCAAGGCATTTGAAAAGATGGCCGGTGCGAAGTCCGTCGAAGACGTCTTTGCCGTCCAGACGAAGTACACCAAAAAGGCGTACGAGGCGCACATCGCCGAGATGACGAAGCTGGGTGAAATGTATGCAAACCTAATGCAGTCGGCGCTGACACCGAAAGTTCGCTAAGGTAGGTATTCAATACTTTGCGTGATCGCAAAAAGGGTCTGCGGCTCGTCCGCAGACCTTTTTTTGTATCCCCGCCCTCCGGCGCTGCCCTCCGGCGCTGCTGCTGAAGTCAATCGCTGTTGAGCATCGTGACGACGACCTTCCGGGAGCCATCCGCCTGCCACTTCAAGATATCGAGAAACTTGCCCTGCTCCGTTTGACTCGTGCCAGAGATGGCTCTCGCAACCGCCCGGCGCACCGTGAAGTTGGCCCGGACAGACGACGCTACACTCGTGACACTTAATCCGACTACAGTACGGCCGTTTCTGTGGCCCGACCAAGGATTGGAGTTTTACGAATGGCATTTCCTAAACAAGACTTCAGCATCATTCTCTGAAAGCACATTATCTATACGTACGAGAATGGCTGGCAATACGAGTACTACTTCAAGAGCGAGACAGAAGGCCATTATCGGATCTTCAGTGGTTCCGTTGCCGGTCGCTGGGTGACAGATCGAAAATACCACCTGGCCAATATTGGTCATGACCTAATCCGGGTGAACTGGGTGGAGCCCGTCGGCAACGTCGTTGCCATGGTTGTAAACATCAAAGACCGCTGGCTTCACTCGTACTTCCTCATGCCGCAATGGATCGTCGACAATCCCAAGCTGACCGTCTGCCATGAGGATGAGCACAACGAGGAAATGCTCAAGCTGCGAGAAAAAGGACCCACGTGGCCGATGCATATCGCTGAGAACACGTTCGCGGAAATTACATTCCTGGAAGATGTTGGTCCTAATCGGGACGACATCATCACGTGCCCACCCGACCAGCTTCCAGCCGGATACGCAGATCGGAAGAACTGAGCTTACGCCAGCGGTGCTCGTCGCGCAGAAGCGGGCTTTGCCAAGCCTAAAAATAAACGATCCAGCGGCCCTTCAGGGCCGTTGTTTCGTCAGGGAGAAGGATGGAGATGAAGACCTTTGATGTCGGACGGTTGGCGGCCTTCACGGACGGCGTCTTCGCAATCGCAATCACACTGTTGGTGCTCGACCTTGACTTGCCAGATGTCTCAGGAAAAGCGATTGGCGAACTCATCCAGGCGGATCTGCCCAAATTCTATAGCTGGCTCATCAGCTTTCTGGCGCTGGGTACGCTGTGGCTGCACCATCATTACATCGTCGCCCATCTCCGGTGCACCGATATCACCATACTTTTGCTCAACCTCGCCCTGTTGTTGTTCATCTCGGTAACACCATGGACGACGTCGCTGATTGGGGCTTATGGCGATCAGTCGATTGCGGTCGTTCTGTTCTCAGGCTGCCTTGGCTTGGCGTGGTTGTCGATAGCACTGATCGGACTGCATGCGCGGGAGCATGGGCTATTGCTCGCCGATGCCCCTAAACCCGAACCCGGGTTGATGGCGACGCTGGTGACACTTCGTGGAACTCTTATTGCTGTACTATCGATAGGGTTCGCTTATGTGGACACGACTTGGGCTGTGCTCGTTTGGGTGCTGCTCTTCGTGATGCATCCATTCGTCTATCGCAATTAGGGCTCGGTCCGAGCATTCCACTCAACGTCCAACCTTGAAAAACGCTTCGCCAGCACACACACCAAAGCCAACAAATGTTAGGTGTGGAATGGAGTAAAGGAACATGCAGATCACTCTCGAAGACAAGGTGGCAGTCGTGACCGGCGTAAGCGGCGACGGGCAGGTCGGGCAAACCGTTGCCCAGGCGCTCGCCAAAAACGGCGCGAAGCTGGCAATTTGCTCTCGGAGCAAGGATAAGGTTGAGGCGAGGGCCGAAGAGCTGCGGGCGCTTGGAGCCACCGTCTTGGCCATGGCCGGGTCCCTGACCGACGAGGATCAGGTGAAACAGCTGGTTGACGACACGGTCCTGCAATATGGCCGCATCGACATCCTCATTAACCTTGCAGGCGGACTGACCCGGTACAAGCCGGCCGTCGAGCTTACGCTCGAGGACTGGTCGGCCGAGATCAACAACAATCTGCTGACCGCTTTTTTGATGTCTCGCGCGGCCTTCCCGCATCTGAAAGCGGCAGGCGACGGCGTGATCATCAATTTTGCACGTGCTGGTGGACCACAAGCGAACATGGTCGCTTACAACTGCGCCAAGGCCGGTGTCGAAGCGCTAACCCGGACGCTTGCACTCGAAGGACGGGATATTGGTATCCGCGTCAACGCAATCGGTCCAGGGCTTGTAGAAACGGCGTCGAATATCGCAGCAATGAAGCCAAAAGACACCAAGCATTGGACAAAGCGCGAGGACATCGCCGACACTGTGCTGTACCTCTGCTCGTCAGCGGCGCATGGTGTGACGGGTCAAACGATCGATGTCACTGGCTGGGGTGTCTAGCGTGGTCACCGCACTGGTTCTTGCAGAGCGGTGTTTGTCAGCTCGGGTCTTCTGAGTCTCCGAGCCTTACCGGTCGTCCAATGGAGGTCCTGCGATAAGCCCTCTCCCAAAGGCGACGGCACTCGCGAATTTCATCAGGATGAACGCGGCCTTTACCAGGGCAGAGCTTCGCCCTTCGCGTGCCAAAACGTCCCAGACTCCTCCGTACCAAGAGCGTCGATGCGTGCGACCAGATTGGCTGCCGACTCCTCAGGTGGTATGCCCTTGTAGTGGGTCATTGCCGTCGCCACGAGGCCGGGATGGATCGTGAAAACTAAAATGCCGCGATCTGAAAGATCGTGCGCCAGACTCCGTGCGGCAATGTTCACGGCCGCCTTGGACATCCGGTAACCGTAGGACCCGCCTGACGTGTTGTCTTCGATCGAGCCCATGCGGCTTGTTATGATTGCGACCTTCGACCCTCGACCCAGACAATTGTGCAACGCGGCCGTGACCCGTAAGGGAGAGATAGCGTTGACCTCGAATTGCTGGCGGATTCGATCAATATCAAGGTCGTCCAAAGTCTCCTTAGACAAAATTCCAGCGCAGTTCACGAGGATATCGATCTGCCGACCTTGCAACGAGCGCGCGAGAGCTTCAACAGAGGCGCCGTCGGTAACTTCGATGCCTTCGTGGATTTCTGCTCCCGTCTCCTGTAGCTCTGGTGAAGCCTTACGGCACGTCGCAATAACGTGGTCACCGCGTCTCGCATACTGGCGGCAGAGCTCAAGCCCAATACCCCGATTGGCGCCGGTCACGAGCACTGTATTCATCGACCGCTCCTTCTTATGCCGCTTTCGTAGCGGTTCTCAACGCAGCTGCGACGTCGAGAGTTGATTGCCGGCGTCACCGCAACCTGCACTTCACGAACGTTTAAGCCAGATGGTACGGGCGCGGCCATGCATTAAACGTCAACGTGGATGCTCGAGATTAGGAAGCAAGACCCAACGCCTTGGAGATGTCGCTGAGCGTAGCTTTTTCAGCCTCGCTAACTCGCACACCGCCAAACCCAAGGAATGACCCTTCCACAGACGCCTCGGCGACCTGCTGACTGATCTTGCAGAGCCAGGTTTTGAAGGCAACGGCATCGTCAGGAGCTTTCGCGTCGACAATGGCCGAAACTTCCCGAAGGCTTGCCAATGAACGCTGGACGCATTCAGTGGGTTTCGCGCGCGCGAAGCGTTCGCGCATTGCGAGGATGCTTCCCTCATTAGATCTTTCAAAATCCGCAACCGCCGCCTGTATCAAATCGTTGGAATTGGGATCGCGCTTGGCTTCAGTCAGCGCGGGGGTAGCTGCGGCAGCTTCCTTGAGGGTACCCCACCAACCGCTTGGATCGACCGCCGAAACGGCGAGCCCCGCAGCTAGGATGCCGTCCAGCACTTTTGTCCATTCTTCTGGAGTGAAATCGTCTTTCGTGGCCATGCTTGTTTCCAATGAAAGAATTCGTCTGCAACGTCCTTCGTGTCTCCAATTACATCAGAAACGACGCGCAGAGAAGTCGGCGCTTTCAGTTACAACCTGACTTGCATGGCGCCGAAATCGCGGTCTGACTTTCGCCGGTATCCGTCTGTGGGCTGAGAACGGGCTCGCTCTTCTCGATCCGTCGGGGGCTTCGCACTGCGCCTCATTCGCGCGCTCGGTTGAGGTTTGGGCGCCAAGTAGATGAACGGCCCCAACGGCTGGCACGACAGCGAACCGCCGCCTCGGGACGCGCTTTCTCTTCGTTAAATTTCAACTGTGGGCAATCCAAAGGCCGCGTGCATTTCGTATAACTGGTTGTTGTTGCCGACGATGATGCAACGCGCCTCCTTAGTGGAACCGGGCTCAGGCACACGGCTGGGGGGATGGTTTCGTAAAAAAGACAGTAAGGACAACCAGATGCGCAATTTCACGCTCTTCATCGCAGGGCTGACCATTGCGGCAGTCGTTTCTTTCTCGTTCGATGCCATCGCGGGATCGAAACAGTGCAAAAAGGGTTTCACGTACAGCGAGTCGTCTGGGAAGTGTATCCGCAAGGGCGGCTACCGTTACTAGTCGGGGTCGCAGCCCCCATCGCATGACGAGTGGAGATCTCTAATGCTGTACGCGTACGTTCTGTTTTGTTTGATTTGGGCGGTTGTCGTCGCTGCCACGCAACCACCGCTGATCTTTGGCGCGCTTCTTGTAGCCGTACCAATTGTGGTGATTGGTTACATCCTCAGAGGAGAGATCCCTGGGGCATCGCAGAAGTGACAGACCGCTTCGACGGAAAGAACCGCCATGCGGCCGCGAGTTTTGGCGCGAGCCGTCAGGGGTGAAAGGGGGCGCTAAATGCATGCAAGTGGTTTGGTTCAAGCGGGACTTGCGGGTTGTCGATCACCGGCCTCTCGTTGAGGCCGCTACGCTTGGACCGGTGCTACCGCTCATTGTGGTTGAACCGGACTTCTGGAACCAGCCGGATCGCTCGGCTCGCCAATTTCATTTTTTTAGGTCTTGCGCACTCGCGCTGTCCGCAGATCTCGCAGCTCTTGGTCAGCGCTTGGTTGTGCGCGTCGGAACTGTCACAAGCACGCTTACGGAAATCCGACGTGCCTACGGACTCACCGACCTATGGTCACACCAAGAGACGGGCAACGACTGGACGTATCGAAGAGATCTTGAGGTTGCCGCGTGGTGCCGCCAGACAGGTGTTCGATGGACTGAGTTCCCTCAAGATGGTGTTACTCGAAAGCTAAAGACCCGCGACGGCTGGGCGCAAACTTGGCATGCGCAAATGGCGCAGGACATAACCCCGACGCCAGTGGCTATAGCACCAACGGCTCCAGGACTCGATTACGGGACTGTTCCGACGGCCAACAATCTAGGCCTGCGACGTGACAACCCCTCTCTGTGCCAGAAGGGTGGCCGGAGCCAAGCGTTGTTGACGATGCAATCGTTCCATCAGGAAAGAGGCGAACTCTACCGCTCTGCGATGTCCAGTCCGCTTGAGGGCGAGGGCGCATGTTCCCGTTTGTCTCCATACCTTGCTTTCGGTGCAATCTCGCTTCGCGAGGTCGCGCAAGCTACTCAGCGGCAGCAGGCCGAGCTGAAGCGACTAGAGGGCGACAAGCCCAAGAACTGGCGTGCCTCGATGGCGTCGTTCACGAAGCGGCTTCACTGGCGTAGCCATTTCATGCAGAAGCTCGAATCCGAGCCACGCCTGGAGTTCCAGAATCTGCACCCTGCCTACGACGGACTCCGGACGAGCGCGACCTCGGACGCAGCACTCCTCGAAGCATGGCAGAAGGGAGAGACCGGCCTCCCCTTTGTCGACGCGTGCATGCGCTACCTCACGGCAACGGGCTGGCTGAATTTTCGCATGCGCGCCATGCTTATGTCCGTCGCCAGCTATCACTTGTGGCTCCACTGGCGCGAACCGGGGCTCCATCTCGCACGCCTGTTTACGGACTACGAACCGGGCATTCACTGGCCCCAAACGCAAATGCAGTCCGGCACAACGGGCATCAATACCGTGCGCATCTACAACCCAATAAAACAGGGCTATGACCAAGATCCGAAAGGAGAATTCGTTCGGCGCTGGGTACCCGAACTGGCGAGCCTGAACGAGGCCGAAATCCACGAGCCGTCGAAGTCGCAGCAGGCATCAAAGCTGCTCGATAAGGCCTATCCAATGCCGGTCGTGGATTACCTCCAAGCAGCGCGAGACGCGCGCCAACGGATCTACGCCACCCGTAAAGGTGAAGGCTTTCGTGATGCGGCGGCTAAGATTTTGTCAAAACACGGCAGCCGCAAAGGCCGGTTCCCTCGGAAGCGGGAGAAGACTCGCACATCAAACGATGCAATCACTCCGCATAGCGAGCAACTGGCATTGGAACTGACGCGACCTCGTGGCCAAGAGCCGGACTAGTGGAATCACTGGCCAAATTGCAAGCGCATCGTCGGACGCCAGCCGTATCGACTAGGTCCAATGCGACAGCGCGGCCTCACTGATGTATATCAGTATTGACACCTTCAACTGACAATCAAAATTGACAATAAGAAGGCCGAAATGTAGACTGTTCGCGTCCCGAAGATTGCCTCGCGTGGCGTGAGGCAATGTGTGGGCGCTATCTCGAACAGGGGAGACTTCCCAATGGCCGTAGAAAAACAGACTGCCGATCTGGACGATCCAGACCGGATTTGGCCCACTGGACTGACGATCAAAGAGTCAGAAGAGCTTCATAAGCACGTCATTGACGGCTCACGCGTCTTTTTCATGATCGCTCTGATCGCACATGTCCTTGCTTACATCTACACGCCGTGGCTCGGCTAAGGAGGAACGGAAATGAACCAAGGTAGAATCTGGTGTGTCGTCAGCCCTACGGTTGGACTTCCACTCTTTCTCGGCGCAGTGGCCGTTATCTCTTTCACGGTCCACTTTGCGATTCTGAACAACACAAGTTGGTTCCCGGCGTTCTTCCAAGGCGGATAGGCTTGGCTTTTCTGTTTATGATTTGAACGGGCAGAGCGTGAGCTCAACCAGGGCACGGTTTGGCTTGTGACGCGCGTGTTGGGCGCGTGTCACAGCCATGGATGTCGGTGAAACAACATGACCACTTACGTACGCATTTATGCAACTGAGGACGGTGCGAACGCCGCTGTGGCACGGCTTGCAAAAGCAGGTTTTCGCAACAGTAAGATTTTCCTGCCTAGCCTATCTGCCGGCAAGGAGAGCGAGACGGTTCGCTCGGCGGTCGAGGCAGGCACTCTGCCAGAAGAACAGACGAGGATCTGTATCCGGAGCCTAAAAGAGGGACACGCCCTCGTATCTACTCAGGCAGGTTTCGGTCGCGGTAAAGCGGCGCTGACGGTGATGGAGAGGGCCGACACGATCGGCAGCGAGAAGCTCTCGCGCTACATGAGAGATGATCCGGCTCCTTTTTCTGAACTGCTGGGCCTTCCGGTGTTGTCCAACGTCGAGCCTTCGACGGAGTTGTTGAGCTCCGATTGGTCTCTTTCGTCCGTATTCGGGCTCCGTTTGCTCACCAAGAACCCTGCGCCGTTCAGGTCTTTACTCGGCCTTCCCGTTCTGTCGAAACCGAAGCGGAACTGGAACCGGAGCTTCGGACTACCGCTCCTCAGCCAGAAGGCAGCACCGTTTTCATCGCTGTTTGGGATTCCGACACTGACAAAGACGGACAAAGATTGGCGGACCAGTTTCGGCGTCCCTCTTCTCATGAACAATCCTGCGCCCTTGTCGAGCATCTTTGGTTTGAAGACAGTCATTAAGGACTGAGCACCAGCCGTCGGCGCAAGACGGATTGTGATGTGACGAAGACCGCATACTTGTCCTGGAGGTGAGGCAATGAGGCGGCTAGGCCAGCGGTTGGCGGCGGCGTGGTTCTCTCTGGGGCCCCGCTACTTGCCGTTTGCGGACATTGCTACGCCCGACCTGCCGCTCAGTCGGTTGCTTCGCCTTTCCTTGTTTCAGATTTCCGTCGGTATGACGCTGGTCTTACTGGTCGGCACACTCAATCGAGTCATGATCGTCGAGCTGGGTCTGCCGGCAACGGTCGTCGGCGTGATGATCGCTCTGCCGCTACTTTTTGCGCCCTTCCGCGCTCTCATAGGACACAAGTCTGACACCCATCATTGCGAGCTCGGATGGCGGCGCGTCCCGTTCATCTGGAAAGGGACACTTCTGCAATTCGGCGGCTTTGCGATCATGCCGTTCGCCTTGCTCGTGCTTGCGGGCATGGGGGACGCACAGCGTGCGCCGCTCTGGATCGGCCAAGCCGCGGCAGCACTTGCATTTCTACTCGTCGGTGCGGGCGCGCATATCGTTCAGACTGCGGGGCTCGCGCTTGCGACCGATTTGACGCCACCAGAATCGCATCCCAAGGTCGTTGGCCTGATGTATGTGACGTTGCTCGTCGGCATGATGGTCAGCGCGCTTGTCTTCGGAATGGCGCTCGCTGACTTCTCTCCGGGGCGGCTTGTTCAAGTCATACAAGGCGCTGCTGTTTGCGCGATCGTTTTGAATGCGGTGGCCATGTGGAAGCAGGAGCCGCGCCGGCGACACCAATCTCAAACAGTCCGGGCACCGGATCCTACATTTCGCGAGTCTTGGGCGACGTTCTGCGAGAGCGAACATGCCGTGCGCCGTCTGGTCATTGTTGGCCTCGGCACTATGGCGTTTGGCATGGCCGATGTTCTGCTCGAACCTTACGGTGGGCAAGTCCTAAACTGGTCCGTCTCCGCAACGACGAAACTGACGGCGCTCCTCGCGCTAGGGGGCTTGCTCGGTTTTGCCTACGCCTCGCATGCTTTGAGGCCAGGCAGCAGTCCGTATAGCTTGGCGCAGACCGGCGCGTTGATTGGCTTGCCAGCTTTTGGACTGGTCATCATTGCGGGGCCTCTTGGCCAAGACGGACTGTTTCTGATTGGCAATCTGCTGATCGGATTTGGCGCAGCCATTTTCGGGCACGCAACCTTGACCGCTACAATGAACAGCGCGCCCAAAGAGCAAGCTGGCTTGGCGCTCGGCGCGTGGGGCGCGGTGCAGGCGACTGCGGCCGGCATCGCATTAGCCATGAGCGGCACGATGCGGGATCTCATCAATCTAGCTGTGGGCACGACAGGAGAGGTCTGGGGCATGGCGACAGTGGCGATCGGCTACATCGCTGTCTATGCCCTCGAAATCGCGCTGCTCGTTGTCACCATCGTTGCGCTATTCCCTCTGATGCATCGCGCCCAGCGCGGCTTTCGCCACGAGTCTGCTGGTTCGCCTGAGCTTGCCTTCACCGATGGCATGAAGGCGATCGATACCGAAGAACGATAACGACGGAGTTGGAGATGGCCCGCCTCGAAATTCTCGAGTACCCCGATCCTAACCTGCGGCTGACGTCGGAGCCGGTAACGCGCTTTGACAAAAACCTGGAGCGCCTCGTCAACAATCTCGTAGAGACACTCGACGCCAACAGCATTATTGGGCTCTCATCTCCGCAAGTGAATGTCCCGCAGCGGGTCGCGGTCACTAACCCGTCGGGTGGTGCATCCGAGCCACAGGTTTATGTGAACCCGGTAATTATCTCTAAGTCAACGTGGGGTATCGTCGAGGAGAGCTGCGCGTCGATCCCCGACGTAGTGGGCAATGTCATACGAGCAACAAAAGTTCACGTTCGGGCACAAGACCGGCACGGCGACGCCTTCGAGCGCGTGCTGACCGACATGGATGCCGTGTGCATCCAACATGAGATTGATCATCTCAACGGGAAGCTCTTCATTGATCGATTGTCGTTCTTCCGGAAACTGGCACTTCGCTCGCGTTTGCGGGCCAAGGTTCGTCGGCACAACAACGCCGCCTAGCAAGCGCCAGTGGGTTTGCCACAGCGCGCTGGGTCGGCCACCCTCGAATACGCCTTATGCCAACGAATTTGCCTTAGGCACAACTTCACACTTTTGGGCGTCTAGTATTTTCCGCTATGATCGAATCTGAAACGATGGAAAAAACGAATACGATCGGAGGAAGCGAAGTGATGAGAAGCTGGGTAAAAAAGGGTCTCATTGGGATGGCGCTGATTGTCGGCTTTAGTGGCCCCGCGGTTGCAGGGGATCCCGAGGCGGGCAAGGCCGTATTCGGCCAATGCGCAGCATGCCACCAAGTCGGTCCCAATGCACAATCCGTTATCGGGCCTCCGCTGAACGGTATTGTCGGCGCGAAGGCTGGCGCCTATCCGGGTTTTGCGTACTCGCCCGGTATGAAGAAGCTTGGTGAGGAGGGATATGTCTGGAACGAAGAGCATCTGGACGCATGGCTCGAAAATCCCAAGGCGCTCTTGCCCACGTCAATGATGTCTCTCGCCTTTCAGGGCATTAAGGATCCGACCGAACGGGCCAACATTATTGCCTATCTAGCAACCATCCCGAAATAGGCTGCGCGGCAAACACAAAAGTCACGCCAGACGGGCAGACATCAACCTGCCCGTCAGGTGTGCTTTGACTACGTCGCTCATACTAATAATGCCGATCAGTTCTCCATCTTCCTTGACAGGCAGATGGCGTATGCGGCGCTGCGTCATGAAGTCCATGACTTCCTCGATGCTGTCTTCTGGCGAACAAACGAGGACGACTTTCGTCATGAGCTCGGAGACTTTCATGTCGGCAAGTTTCTCGCCGTATTTGGCTAGACCGTAAGCAAGATCGCGCTCGGAGATGATACCGTCGAGCGTGTCTCCATCATGGGTTACGACCATAGCGCCAATTCGATCGTCCTTCAGATGCTGTGCGAATTCCCGCAAGGTTTCGGTTGGTTTGACCGTCGTGTAAATCCTGCCCTTGATCTTCAGGACGTTCGCCACCGTCATCACCATTGTTACGCCCTCCTAACGCTGGACTCGGGCATAGTCGCGCAAGACATCGGCCTCGAGCTGAACCTCGCTCAGACGATGCTTCATCACGTCACCAATACTGATGATGCCCACCAACTTCTGCCCATCTTGGACGGGCAGGTGCCGGAAGCGTTGCTTCGTCATCACGCTCATGACTTCATTCACGGTGTCGTCTGGAGCACAGACAACAACAACTTTCGTCATGATCGTTTCAACCAGAACCGTCGGAAGGCGGCTTGCATGAGCGGCAACGGCGTAAGCCACATCACGCTCCGACACAATCCCATCGATCGTATGACCATCCATACTGACGATCGCAGCGCCGATGCGCTCTTGTCGGAGTTTTTCTGAGAGATCCAGAACTGTCTCATCCCGGCGCACCGTGATAACAGCTGATCCCTTGGTCTTGAGAATGTCCGAGACTTTCATGGGTACCTCCCGGAACATAGCGCTTTCGCCGTGATCGAAGCGCTTTAGAAATTGGTTTACCTATAGAAACAGTCTATGCCGATCCGACCTAGTGTCAATGAATGCTGACAATTAAGAGAGGCCATTTTGCTTTATTTTACAGCCCCCTCCAGCGCTGCCACAGATCGGCAACATGAACCACGAGCGCCAATGTCAACCATGCGATCACTACTGTGGTTGTCGCGCCGTCGAGCACAGCGCGCAGCGCAAATAAGAGGCATGCTCCGGGTAGCAGCATCAATGCAACGGACACAGGCGCGAGGCCGCGTCCTGTGAAGACACGATAGGCTATCAGTCCCGCCGCTTCGAAGAACACAAAGACGAGAACGAGATCGACGACCCAGCCGCTCGAAACCAGCGCATCCATCGAAGTCTACGGTCCGCCGAACGGACCGTTTAGCCGGACAATCTCCCAATTGAGAAATGCGGCGAAGGTCACCCACGCCAAATACGGAACCAGCAGCCAGCTCGACGTTTTCGAGTACCTGGAAAAGACAATTATCGGGATCAAGACTGATAGCCAGAGGAATGCGGACTCGATCAGTGCCCAATCTGGGCGCTGAAAGCGGAAGAACAGCATGCTCCAAACAACGTTCAACGTACCGTTGATTGCGAACAGTCCGATAATCCATTCTCGCTGCGCATCTGTCACAGCGTTTCGCCAGGCGATAATTCCGGAAGCAGCTGCTAACGCGAATATGAGCGTCCAAGCTGGACCGAAGAGCCAGCCAGGGGGCTGCCAAGACGGTTTCTGAAGCGCCTGATACCAGGGACCAAGATCGGTCATGCTGCCACCGAGGACGGCTACAAGAATCGCTGCGGCCGCTCCACCGAGAACTGGAAGCCAAAGGCTCGATCGCCTTGCGATCATGGCGAAACCAGACGAAACAGATGCGCGAGATCTTTAAAGAAGATTTTGACATGCGCCATTGGCTTCTTCCGCGTGAGCTTCTTGTTCATGTAAGACTCCCACGTAAGACGCTGTACGTCGCGATCCTTACACATCGTGACGAAACGCTCGCGGCGCCACTCGCTTGAATACCAGAAGCGCTGCATGATCCCGAGGATCCAGAACACCTTGCCATGCGCTTTCATGAAGCGCTTGCGGGCAGTAGCTAACGCTCTTGCGTCGCCAGTTTCGAGAAATTCATCCACGGCATCCGCCGCCAGACGTCCTCCCGTCATGGCGTAGAAGATGCCCTCCCCGGATGCCGGCGCCACAACGCCCGCAGCGTCGCCTGCGAGCAGAACGTCGCGCCCGTTGTCCCAACGCTTGAGTGGCTTCAACGGAATTGGGGCGCCTTCTTTGCGAATAGTTTCCGTCACATCGAACCCCGTCTCCTTACGCAAGGACCCTACGGCATCGCGCAATGAGAACCCTTTATTTGCGCTTCCCGTTCCGATGCTGGCCGTGTCGCCGTGCGGAAAGACCCAGGCATAGAAGTCGGGCGAGTAACGACCCTGGTAGTAGATGTCACAGCGATTGTCGTCGTAGGCTTCGCTTTCAACTCGTTCGGGTGTACGGACGATTTCATGATACGCGAAGACGTAAGGGACACGGTTTGCCCCTGGGACCGCCTGGCGCGCAACGTGCGACAGAGCACCATCGGCGCCAACAACGGAGCGCGCGCGGACTGCGCCCTTTCCAGCATTCCCTTCTTCATCCTTCATAGCGTAGTGAATGACAGCCGTACCGTCCTCGTCGCGCGTCAGTGTTTCGAAGGTCCCATTGAGACGCTCGGCGCCAGCGAGCGCCGCACGTTCCCGGAGCCACTCGTCGAACACATCCCGATCGACCATGCCGACGAACCCCTTCTCAATCGGCATATCGACCCGCTTAGCACTTGGTGCAAATATTCGGGCGCCTTCCGCCCTCGCTACAAGTAGATGCTCTGGGATATCGAAGTCTCGCATCAAGACTGGTGGAATTGCGCCACCGCAGGGCTTTATGCGCCCCGCTCGATCGAGCAACAGCACCGACCAGCCGCTACGCGCGAGTTCGTGCGCGGCGGTGGCGCCGGCAGGCCCGCCACCGACGACAACGACATCATAAGTCTGGAGCCGTTCCATGATCATCCTCTCGCCGTTTGCAAAACGCTGCCCGCGCTCGCTGACAGAACCGGCGTCGGCATCTCACCACGATGCGGCTGACCCAGTCTTGCGGCCAGAACGGCAGCTACCACAAAGAGTAATCCTTCGATGAAGAACACGATTGCATAGGCTACGGTCGGCGAGCCCAGTATTGCTCTGCTGACGTCGACGCCTACGGTTCCCAGAAAACCACCCAAGCCGAATGCGAAAGCTTGGGCCGCGCCCCAAAGGCCGATGCGCGTGCCCTCGCGCTTGGTTCGTCCCTCGCTCGCCAAGGTCATCATCGAGCCGATTGCAGCAACTGCGAAGATGCCATTGCCGACACCAAGAGCGAACACAGCCATGCGCAGCGGGAATGTCTGCGCCATGAAGGCTCCTGCCGCCAATGCGACAAGTGCAACGGCGGATGCAAGGCAACCACCGACGATCCATGCCCGGAGCGACCACCGTGCGCGTCCGATGAACTTGCCGCTGCCCAGAACCCCCGCGACCAGCATGCCAAGGAAGACACCCGAATGCTGAATCCCAGCAAGCTTGGTGGATTGCCCAGGCGTAAGGCCGAAAACTGCACCCGCGAACGGCTCTAGAATGAGATCCTGTGCGCTGTAAGCGAGCATCGACAGGAATACAAAGACCGTAAAGCCGCGAGCAACCGGATCGGCCCAAACCTCACCCAGCGCCCTGAGAAATGGCGTCTTCTCCCTCGGTGTCGTAGTCGCGTGAGCTGGTGTTTCAGCCCGCTCTATGCCGAATATAGCGAACAGCGTGATTAGAAACGCTGCACCCGCCACTGACGCTGTTACTGCCACGAGCCTAGTCGAAGAGAACGGATCGAGATAGTGACCAGCTGACGTCGCCGTAATGATGATGCCGGCTATCATCATCATCCACATAATCATGGCGGCCGCCGACTTGCGCTCGGGTGCAACATGCGTTGCCATGAGCGCAAGAAGCGAGGTGCCACAGGCGCCAACGCCGACGCCGATGAGCACGAAGGCAAAAACCGCCAGCGCAATCCCGGACGCGGTGTCCGTTGCCATCCACGCCGTTGCAATAGCTGCGGCGATCGCGCCAGCCGCAAGGATTGCCATTCCACCAATTATCCAGGGCGTGCGCCGACCGCCTTGGTCGGAGCCATAGCCGAAACGTGGTCTCAGAATCTGCAGACCGTAATGCAGAGTCACGAGCGCTCCTGGCAACATCGCCGGTAACGCGAGCTCGACAACCATCACCCGATTCATTGTCGAAGTCGTCAGCACAACGATCGCTCCGAGCGCCGTCTGCACAAGGCCAAGTCTAACTATGTTCAACCAGCCAAGCGTTTTCGACATTAGAACGTCCCCGCCGCGTTAGAACCCAATGCAAACGCCGTAATCAGCATACCGAGCACATAGAGTGTGACGCCGGTCGCGTTGTACCAGGGCGCACGCTCTCGCGGGCTCTCAAGCAGTCGCGTCATTAGGTAGAGCTGAATCGCAAGTAGAAGGCCGACGGCCGTTGCGTGCCAAATGTAGCCCCAGGAGACGAGCAGCGCTGCGACGACCACTTGCGGTACGGCCATTACAAGGCAGGCGACACGCCCTGCTCTTTCGACCCCGAGCTGAACTGGCAACGAACCAACGCCTGAGCGCTTGTCGCCCTCGACTGACTTGAAGTCATTCAGGGTCATGATGCCGTGTGCGCCAAGACTGTAGAGCGCTGCTACGGCGAATACGCGAAGACTTGGCACACCGCCACTCATCACCGCTGCACCGGTGAGCCAAGGAAGCCCCTCATAGCACGCGGCAACAGCCGTGTTGCCGTACCACCCATTGCTCTTAAGCCTGAGCGGCGGAGCGCTGTAGGCCCAAGCGAGCGCAAGCCCGATACAAGCGGCGGCGAAAACGAAATAGCCGAGCTGACTGGCGACAACCAGAGACAACCCAGTCCAAATTATGCCGATGTAGAGACCCCACTGTCCCGGGATGCGGCCAGAGGGTATGGGCCGATCTGGCTCGTTGATCGCGTCAACGTGCCGGTCATACCAATCGTTGACAGCTTGGCTCGTTGCGCATACCAGCGGACCGGCCAGCACGGCTCCCGCGACGATCAGCGGCCAACGGCCGGCCAATGGAACGCCCGCCGATATAACGCCGCATCCAAAGGCCCACATTGGTGGAAACCATGTGATCGGCTTGAGCAGCTCGACGACCGCGGAGGGCGCAGGATGGGCGACAACAGTCATTCAAGAACCACGCTTCCTAGTGTACAGTTTACTTTACACTAGGCGCTGTCAAAGTCCATAGACATGCGATTTTGGGGGTTAATTTGAACGAAAAAACTCGGACTCTGACCCTGACCTCAGCGCTCGACGCACCACGCGTTGAGACATCTGGCAAAGCGGGGCCCCTCAGCTATTACGTAGGCGGCGAAGGGCCGCCAATGCTGCTCATCCACAGCATCAACGCTGCCGGCTCAGCCTACGAGATACGACCGATTTTTGAGGAGATGACGCGAACCCACCGCGTTTATGCGCCCGATCTCCCTGGCTTTGGATTTTCTGACCGCTCCGACCGCAATTATACGTCCCGGCTCATGACGGATGCGGTGCACGATATGCTCAGCGTTATGGCTGGAGAAGCCGGGCCAAAGCCGGTGAATGCGCTTGCACTATCGCTGTCCTCGGAATTTCTGGCCCGGGCCACTGTCGAAACGCCGGAACGCTTTCGGACGCTTGCCTTCATAACCCCGACAGGCTTCAGCAATCGCTCTGCTCATCTGGGCCGAACTCGGACATCGCGTGAGGTGCCGGGACTTTATGCTTTCCTCACGTTTCCCCTTTGGAGCAATGCTCTGTTCTCCGCGCTGACATCCCACGCCTCGATACGCTTTTTTCTCCGCAAGACATTTGGCTCCGACGACTTTGACGAAGGCCTTTTGCAGTACGACTACCTAACGACCCACCAGCCAGGCGCACGATATGCGCCATATGCCTTTGTGTCTGGGCGGCTCTTCAGCGTGAACGTGCTTGAGCTTTACGCTCAACTCGAAGTGCCTGTTTGGATGACGACCGCCAGCAAAGGCGACTTCGCTAATTTCAGCAACCCAGGCTGGGCGAAACGTCGACCAAATTGGGTCGTGAAGGAGTTCGATACGGGCGCATTGCCTCAATTTGAGTGTCCCGAGGCATTCTGCGCGGCCTATCGCGCGTTTCTGCAAGCATAAAAGCAGAAGAGTGCCAATCCGGACTAACGATCCTGATCAGACTCAATGTCCGTAATTCCGAACCGCCGCAGCTTGGAATAAAGGCTCTGTCGGCTGAGACCGAGCATCTCAGCGGCGGAAGCCCGATTATCGCCAGTGAGTTCCAAGGCTGCCTCGATACAGAGTCTTTCGATAACGTCGGTAGTCTCACGTACCAGCTCTTTCAGTGTAACTCGGCCGACAAGCTGGGTGAGCTGTTCGACTGAGTGCGGAAGCTCCCGCGCAGGACGCGCCGTCGCCGTCGCACGGCTGCCGGAACTGCGGATGGTGAAAGCGTAGCAGGGGTATTCACCCGTTAAGACGGAGACTGCCGAGATCTCGATCTCTTCTTCAGCCCCGTACTCACCACGGATGATGGTTCCAAAGTTCCGGACAGATCCGTGTTCTCGAATGTTAGCGATGAGCGTGTCGAGATCGACTCCAGGGCGGCCGATCCAGCGGTCGAGGGACTCACCGATCGCCTGCTCCTCGCTCGTCAGCTCTGCCAAATCAAGGAAAGCCGGATTCGTCGTTACGATGTTGCGGTTTGGATCGGTGACAACGAATCCGTCAGGAAGGTTCTCGACAACGCTAAGCAGCTTATTGCCAGCTTTGGGGGTTGCTGCGTCCGCACCAGCAGCAGAGAAGCGAATAAGGAAGTGAGCAGCAGCATCTTGGCGGAACATCGAGGCGCCTATCGTCGTCTCGACGTCTGTGTTTTGCAGTTTCGCCGCGATCTCCTCAGCCCGCCCAGTGGTGCGAACCTTTGTAAGATGCGCTTGGACAGCCTTGCTACTTTGAGGCTCGAAGAGGTCGAGGAATGATCGCCCCGTTAGCCGTTTGATCGACTTCTCCAAGAGTTCGCTTGCAGCAGGGTTCGCCTCCACAATCTTCAGGGAGTTGGCGTCAACAATAACGACAGGTTGGGCGGCGATTTGGAACAAGAGCCGATATCGCGTTTCTGCATGGCGCAGACGCGCGTATTCACGCTCCATGGACTGCTGTGCATCAACCAGGCGCTGCTGTAGCGCAGCCATGGGACGCAAGTCTCGCCCAACGGCAATGATCCGCCCGCTATCGCTGACGCGTAATGCCGCATAGCGCATCGGAATGTCAGATCCATTCTTTGATGGATGATTGACTTGCCGCCAGCGCGTCGGCACGTTGTCTTTAATGTCCTGGAGTAGCTCTTCGACTTTCGGCCGGCTCTCGACTGTCACGGTGTCGACCCAACGTGTTCCAAGCCAAGACTCGAATCCTTCGTTCTGTAGATCTTCGTCGCCAAGCGATACGTCGCGAATGACGCCCTTGGCATCGATGATGAGCGCGATGTCAGCCGCGGTGGCAATGAGTTCGGCCGCACTGGTGGCATCCAGGTCGCCGAGCGTTCTCTTCGGAGCCCGAAACACGTTGCCTGCTTCTCGAATCCTCACCACGGCGGCACCTGCCAATTTCGTTTTCGCGTTTGCCGCGATCTGTCAGCTCAACGCCTCTGTGTCAAGCAAACTCGAAACCTTCAGAACGGCCCGCCTACCGTCCTGGGCGCTCGCATCAGCACCGACCATTGCGACACATTCGGGACGCGCGTGGAAGAACCGGCCGCCGACCAGAACCAGCAAGTCGGGC
>JARFRF010000105.1 GCA_029287395.1 Methyloceanibacter sp.
TGGGGCGACCCTGATTGCGTTGGAGAGGATGAATCGCGCGCCCACTGGCGGGTTCGGCCTTACTCGTATCTTTCGCGCAGCTGAACTTAAGTCTTATCGCCGTTTCGTGACGCATTCGCGGCAGATTTGAGAGCCGCTCGAGAGGAAATGGCCAGGCCTGGGGTGGGATGCGCCTTTCTAGGCGTACCCCGCGTCCCGCCGGAGTTGGTAAGCTTGCCCAATGTCAAATTCGATTGAACAGCTGCGCTATTCCGATAAGCGCCTTGGCTTATCGCCAATACGCTCGAGTTGCGGCTTTGGCCGCGTTCGGACGGAGGCTCGGCAGCGCTCCCGGCGACCGTCGAGTTTTCCGCATCTCGAAATCCCACTTGGGTGACAGCACGATAGAGGCTTCTCGAGAGCGCCCGGTTGGAAACCGCGGACTTCTTGACGATTGCGCTCGGGTTGCTGCCAGGAAATCTCGATCAAACGGGACGTGCAATCGTGCACTGCGCATGCGCTTGGGACGTGAAATTCGATAGAACGGGATGCGTCTTCCGATGAGGCGAATGCGTCGAATCCGCTAAATTCGATCTATCCCTGCATTGGGGGCAGGGGCCTGGCGGTTTCAGAGGTACTCCCGTCAGGTCTCTCCCTCACTGAGGTGTCGCGGGAAAGCAGCGCCCCCCACCCAGCTTCCCCCGCGATCTTCAAGAGCCTCGGCGTTTGTCTTCCCCTCGCGCCGGGGCTCTTTTCTTTTCGGGCACTTGAGCTACTTGAGCGCAAGCTGTCACAGCGATGGTCTCGAATAGGCTGCTGCGGCAGCAGACAAGGCGCGATGCCAGCTTTCGATAGATTGATTGAACACGTCAGGCCGACGGCGCAATGCGCCGTATTCTGAGCCAGTGAGCTGGAGAGCCTGCAGCTTTACAGAAATGAACGCACGCGACTGAGCTGCTTTTCGCAGGGCGCGCGCTCAAGGTTCGCTAATTGCATGCAACGCGCACAGGCTTCTGTGATGCGCCGAGAGGAGACCGACGGCTTAGAAGATCGTGAACATCGGCGGCGAGCTCCTGACTCACGCGATGCGTCTCCAACAAGTGACTCACCGCCGCTTCTGGGTGTGAAGCGGGATCGGGAGGATACGACGTTCTTGTGACTTACCGCGGCGAATCATAGTGCGTCCTTTCGTGGTTGGCCCAGTACATCAAAGCGTGCAACTAGTACTTGGGTCGCGCGCCCCAGTTGTCCCATCGGAAGAGACGGCAACTTTGATCGAATTTCACAGGATTGCAGATCGCGGCATGCGCTGCGCGCTGCCGTCGGCATAAGTGTATCCCTAGGCCGATGTAGACGCATTGTGCGTGGCCCCTGCGAGCCCCGGCCCTAGAACAGGGAGAGGGCCAGGGCTCTGGACCATCATTTGCACGGGAGTCGGAGCTCAACCGTGATGGTCACTCCAAAAACGAGCTGTCACCGGTCGCGGATCGATCCATCGACAAATTTCAGCTCGGATTCAATCTTGGGCGTGCATCTTGACGGCGTCTTCACGCGACATAGCTATGTGCGTATGACAACCAATCTGAACATTAGGACAGCGAAATCGTGAACGCCCCCACCGCCAGTTTGGTCAATGCAATCGTACTCCTGGTATTTTCGATTTGGGCCTACTTGTCTTCGGAAAGCCCCTCGATCACGGCGTTGATCCCCGCCGCTATCGGCGCATTGCTATTGGCCTGCTATCCCGGCGTGAAGAACGAGAACAAGGTCGTGGCTCACATCGCTGTTGTACTGACGGCTATAGCGCTAATTGGTTTGTTCACGCCGCTTCGCGGCGCGTTGGAACGGGACGATGGTGCAGCCATTTTTAGGGTGGGGGCGATGATGGCGACGACCGCCATTGCTCTGGCCTACTTTGTAAAGAGCTTCTTCGATGCGCGGCGGCGCAAGGCCTGAGTGCTCATAGCGCGCTGTCTCGGTCAGACGGTTCAGATGCGCACTTCCGCGCGTGTTTTCGGGGCGACGAGCCGTCAATCGGCGGGCGGCGGTCGCCGTCTGAAGATCTTGGGCAGAAAGCCAATGGCAACGGCGCTGATGGCGATACCAAGCAGCGTTCTGGTCCAGAATGCGTGGCGGTCGAGATGATGTCTTAGTCTCAGCGACGACCGCGTCAGTTGCCTGTTGGCAAGGTTGAACTGCTTGCGACCCTCTGGTGACAAAGCCGAGGGCTGGGTTGGGATCCGTGCGGGAACCTGCTTCACGGATTGCGCAATGGTCGAAGTATAGAAGTCGATATGACGTAGTGTTTTTACCGTAAGCAGGACCCAAACTACTGCGCAGGTCACAACAAGCGGGATGGCAATCAAGAAGACGTAGCGCGACCTGTCAAGATAGGTGGCCGTCGTCATCGCGCATACAGTAATTGCGCCCAAGATCACCAATAAGGTGGGGTGCCGCGTCGCCGCATCTTGGATTGCTGTCGAATAGTCGACCACCAGGCTCGCCAACACTGCAAACACCGCAAGGCCTGTGGCGACCCGCTTGATCTCGCCGCTGTTCCTACCGAACCATGACCGCACGCTCGTACAGCCCCCATTTGCCGGCATTGCCTCGTGCCGGCGCCCAATTGAACGCCCGCGGATCGATTACTTTTTCGTCTTCCCTGAGGGTGGTCTTGGCTTCAGCGGTGGCGTGCTCTGCAGTTCGGCATCTGGATCATATGACAAACCGCGAACCACCGTTGGATTGTTCGATGCAATCAAGAAGCAGAACGCAACCATCGCGATCCAGATCGCAACGATCGGCACCCATTCGAATTGCTTGCTCATCTCATTTCCCAATAGGCGTTGCTAGGGCTTGGACGAAGCCTGTGACCCCGATGGCTGGCCGTGATGAAAGAGCCCCACGGTCCGAACGATGATGTAGGTCGCGCCGGAGAATAACGTGAGTACAACCAGGGCGAATATGAAAACGTGGTGTGCCGCGTAGCGCAACACCTCTCGATCCGCATCCGACAGGGTGCGCGTCGTGAGATATTGCGGGTATTCGATGTACAACTTGTTGCCGAGCCAGATCGTCCCGGCGACAAACGCGCTAACGGCAAGCAGAACCCCGATCCAGTGATAACTGCGATGACCGCTCATTGCCGGTTCGCTTCTCTAAGCGCTTGCACCAGCGCTCTGAAGAACGCCGTCATGTTGATGACTTTGTGGTCCGGCCCGATATAGCCCTGTATCAAGCCCTTCGCTGTCTCGCGCTCCTTGTCGTCGTCTGTCATGGGAAGTCCCTCCGAACTTACCCCCGCGCAAGGCCGAGTGTAGCAGCTTGTGATCATGTGCCAATTGGCGCTGGCCTCAGTCTCGCTAGAGAAACGACCATGCCAAGTCGGCGAAGTCCGCCACGACGATTGCTGCGCAGATCAGAACCACTCCGAGCACTAGCGCAACAACTATGGCGATAGTCTTCCAAGATGTCCGTGACTGTGACGAGAGATTGCTCATGGGCTTCACTGCCGTCCCTATGTCCATTCAGATGGTGCGGCCGAGGCAGCAAGAAGGGCGCGTCAGTCGAAGCCAGACGCGCCCTGCAAACTCGATAATCAGCTAAGGCTGTTATTCGCTCTTTTCTTCGTCGCCGTCTGTTTCGTCGTAGGCGGCCTTGTCGGAAGATTCTTCGCCTTCTTCCATCGCCAATTGAACTGGACTGGCGTTCTCAGCCTGGGCACTCTGCATAGGACAAGCGTGAGTCATCGATGGGGCAGAGCCCAGCCCAAGCATCATGGCAGCAGCAAAAAGCAGGGTACTCAGCAATTTGGCCATCGCGCACGTCTCCTCTTGAGGAATCCAATCGTTCTCTCATTATGGCGTCCCAGGACTGCGATGGGAAGCCCCTCTGTTCCGTCCCGTGCGCAGGGCGGTCGCGGAATCTAACCGTCGATATTTGTTGGAGTGATGGTCAGCGCACAGGGACTCGAACCTTGGGAACTCTGATTAAGAGAGGGCAGCAATTACCGCCTTTGTGTGAGCCTGAGCGCTAGGGTTGGGATTGGTCAAGCTTGTGACGCCGAAGCGGTCGAAATCAGCGCGGTGTTGCCCGTCCGCGTCCCGGAATAGATTTCAGCGCTGAGTCTCCGGACTAAACCGCTGATTTGACTCGACAAATATGCCGGTCGTTCACTGTTTCCATATCAGTGAAGCCCATAAAAATCGTGGGCCTAATTGACCGAAAAACCCAGTGGCGGCCCTATCGGCCCAAGGACGGGCGGAAGTGCCCTTCTAGTTAGGAAGGGTCATCGGACGGTCGGCCAAAAACAGGGGAGGAAGAAGCCATGGCAGATGACATAGACCGGATGCTGAAGAATGAGTTGGAGACACTGAGCGACAT
>JARFRF010000086.1 GCA_029287395.1 Methyloceanibacter sp.
AGCGTGGCTTGATCGTGGCCCAGCCGCGCACCGGTAAGACGATCATCCTTCAGAACATCGCTCACTCGATCACGGCCAACCATCCAGAGTGCTATCTGAGCGTACTTTTGATCGACGAGCGCCCGGAAGTAGTCACGGACATGCAGCGCTCGGTGAAGGGCGAGGTCGTATCCTCCTCCTTCGACGAGCCCGCCGCGCGTCACGTGCAGGTGGCCGAAATGGTCATCGAGAAGGCGAAGCGCCTGGTCGAGCACGGCCGCGACGTGGTGATCCTGCTGGACTCGATCACGCGGCTGGGCCGCGCCTACAACACGGTGGTTCCCTCTTCCGGTAAGGTGCTGACCGGTGGCGTAGACGCGAACGCGCTGCAACGACCGAAGCGCTTCTTCGGCGCCGCGCGCAATATCGAAGAAGGCGGTTCACTGACGATTATCGCCACGGCCCTAATCGATACGGGTAGCCGCATGGATGAAGTCATCTTCGAAGAGTTCAAGGGCACCGGTAACTCGGAAGTCGTGCTCGACCGCAAGGTCGCCGACAAGCGCGTGTTCCCGGCGATCGACATCGCCCGCTCCGGCACGCGTAAAGAAGAGCTGCTGGTCGATAAGGATCAGCTCAAGAAGATGTACGTGCTCCGCCGCATCCTGAACCCGATGGGTACGATGGATGCAATCGAGTTCCTGGTCGACAAGCTGAAGCAGACCAAGAACAATGCCGAATTCTTCGACTCGATGAATACGTAGGCTGTCTCAGACGGCCTTCGCTGCCCGCGACGCCTTGATCGTTTCCACCAGCTTGTCGGGTTCCGTGACCGGCAGAGAGCATTGCGGGCCGATGCATACGTAAGCCGTGGTCTTGTCGTTGACGACCGTCTTGCCGGCCGCGGGTGAGTTGGAGGGCAGCGTCTCGTCGGCCCAGACCTCATCGATCACCACATTGGGCAGGGAGACATCGCGCAACGCGGCGCGCATTTCCGTAGGGTCGCCGCCCTCCGGCACCATGAGCACGATAAGCGCCGGCGCCAGCCGGTCCAGCGCGGCGCTCAGCATGCCCGAATGCCCGACGGGGTTTGCGGTAATGGCGGGCCCGAAGGATGTGATGATCTTCTCGGCGCGATCCGTATACGAACTATTGCCGGTCCAGGAGGCAAGCGCGACGAGGTTTGAAACCATCATTGAGTTGGCGTTGGGCGTGGCGTCGTCGTATGCGTTTAGCGGGCGCACGATGATGTCATTCGTATCGTCGGCGGCCAGGTGATAGCCGCCAAATTCTTCGGACCAGTAATGTGTGTCGAGGACGTGGGCCCAAGCGGCGGCCTGTTCCACATATTCGGGATTATTCGTGGCGTTGGCGAGGGCAAGCGCCGCGCGAATCATGTTCGCGTAGTCGCTTGCGGTGGCGGGCGCATTGCCGGGGCCTTCTCTAAAGGAGTGGATGAGGCGCACACCCATACTCATCTGCATAAGGACGAAATCGAAGGCCTTCTCAGCAGCCTCTAACCATTCAGGTTTCTCGAGAGCTGTTGCGGCGTTCGCAAGCGCAGCGATCGTCAGGCCATTCCAGTCGGCAAGAACTTTGTCGTCGAAACCAGGACGTATACGGATTGAGCGACGCTTGAAAAGTATCTGAAGCAGGTCTTTCAGACGCGTCTCTGTCGCATCGTCGCGTAAGTCGACAGTAGACAGACGATTAGGAATGTTCTTGCCTTCGAAGTTGCCATCAGGCGTGATGTCGTAGATCTCGGCAAAGAAAGCGCCATCCTTCTTGCCGAGGAGGTCTACAACCTCGTCGTAATCCCAGACGTAGAACTTGCCTTCTTCGCCTTCGGAGTCCGCATCGAGCGAAGCGGCAAAGCCGCCGCCCTCGGTGACCATCTCGCGCAAGAGCCAGCCGATGGTCTCCTCGATCCGCTGCTTGTAGAGCGATGACTTCGTTTCGCGCCAGGCTTCGGTCATGAGGTCGACCAGGAGCGCATTGTCGTAGAGCATCTTCTCGAAATGCGGTACGAGCCATTCGTCGTCGACGCTGTAGCGCGCGAAGGCGCCGCCTACATGATCGTAAATGCCGCCCTGGCAAATATGGGTGAGTGTGATGTTCACGGCCTCTTTAAGACTTGCCACGTCGTAGCGAAGGGCGCCGCGCCAGAGCAGGGAGAAGAAATTGGTCTGCGGGAATTTGGGCGCCCCGCGCATACCGCCCGTGCTGGGGTCCACGGCCTGGAGAAAGCGCCGGGTCCAATTGCCGAGAATGGCGTCTGTCAGGGCAACCGCCTCGCCCCCGACCTTGGTTGGTTCCAATTTTGAGCGCAGCACGTCGGCATTGGTGCGCACCTTCTCTTGGTCCTCATGATAGGTGTGCGAGATGGTTCGGAGCACGTCGACGAATGCGGGGCGGCCAAAGCGCTGCTCTTTAGGGAAATAGGTGCCGCCCCAAAAGGGTTCGGCGTTGGGGGTCAGGAACATGGTGAGGGGCCAGCCGCCTTGTTCCCCCATCAACTGGAGCGCGCTCATATAGATCGCGTCGACATCGGGGCGTTCCTCGCGATCCACCTTGATGTTCACGAAGAGGTCGTTCATCAACGCGGCCGTGTTGGGGTCCTCGAAGCTCTCATGTGCCATCACGTGACACCAATGGCAGGCGGCATAGCCAACGGACAGGAGGATGGGCTTGCCTGTGCTCTTTGCTTCGTCCAAAGCTTCAGCGCCCCAGGGGCGCCAATGAACAGGGTTGTCCCTGTGTTGACGCAGATAGGGGCTGGTTTCGTCGCCTAACTGATTCCGCTTGTTGTCGCTCATCCTGCCTTCCGATCCGCACGCTCCGGAGTACGATGGACTATGAAGCAAAGCACCACGCATCACGAGTCCGCCGAAGCGCGCGGCTCTCACGCCATTGAGACGATTGTCGCGCTTGCTTCGGGAACGGGGACGGGAGCGGTGGCCGTCATACGCCTCTCCGGACCGCGAACGCGTGTGGTACTTGAAAACCTCACAAAATCTCCGCCTGTTCCACGTGAAGCAAGCTTGCGGCGAATTGGCGATATCGACCGCGGACTGGTTCTGTGGTTTCCGGCGCCGGCGAGCTTTACCGGGGAAGACATGGCCGAACTGCAGGTGCATGGCGGCCGCGCTGTCGTGAAGGCCGTCGTGGATGCGGTGTTGACGATCCATGGGACGCGCTTAGCGGAACCCGGAGAATTCGCGCGTCGCGCATTTGAAAACGGAAAGCTCGATCTCACAGAGGTCGAGGGGCTCGCGGACCTCGTCAGCGCCGAGACAGAATTGCAAAGGCGGCAGGCGTTGGCTCAGTCGGAAGGGGGGCTGCGTCGGTTGTATGAGGGCTGGCGCGCGGTACTCCTGAGAGCCCAATCGATGATGGAGGCGGCGCTCGATTTTTCAGACGAGGCCGATGTTGCGGAGGACGCGATTGCGAAGGCGGGCGATGCGGTAGTTCCGCTGTTGCGCGACGTGGTGGATCACCTCGCAGACCAGACGGGTGAGCGCTTGCGGGACGGATTTCGCGTTGTTATCGCAGGACCGCCCAATGCGGGGAAGTCATCCATTCTGAACGCGCTGGCCAAAAGGGATGTGGCGATTGTCTCCGAAGAGGCCGGCACCACACGCGACGTGATCGAAGTGCACCTCGACGTTGGTGGCGTGCCGGTGATCATCGCCGATACGGCGGGCCTGAGGGAAGGCGGTGGCGCTGTCGAGAGCGAGGGCATGCGGCGTGCGGTCTCTCGCGCGCAGTCGGCGGATCTCGTGCTGTGGATTGTGGACGGTCCCGCTCAGGAATCGCCGACGCCACCGGATTTTGCCTCTTCGCCCGTCTTAACAGTCTTCAACAAGTCCGACCTGCGTCCCGCGCCATCGCACGCGGCAGGTCTGTCGATTTCGACGCGGACGGGAGAGGGGTTGGAGGCGCTGATTGCGGCGCTTGTGGCCCAGGCTACGGAGGGGTTGGAGCCACACGCGTCGTCGCCGATAACGCGGTCGAGGCATCGCGTCGAACTTGTGTCAGTTCGGGACGCTTTGAAACGTTTTGTTAACCACGATCTCGATGCGGAGCTTCGCGCAGAGGAACTGAGGGTCGCCGCGCACCACTTGGGACGCCTCACGGGCCGAATTGACGTCGAAGAGGTGTTGGGGGCCATTTTTTCCGAATTTTGCATTGGAAAGTGAGGTTTGAGCGAATGATTCACGTGAAACACCGCGCCGCGCTAAGAGGTGGATTGATTCACGTGAAACATCGGTATCTCAAGCCTTTGACGGCGCGTCTCCGAGCGACTATCTAGCGCGCATGAGCGATGCGGCCTCCAATAAGGCATACGACGTGATTGTCATTGGCGGCGGCCATGCCGGGTGCGAGGCTGCCGCAGCTGCTGCGCGTCTTGGCGCGGCTACGGCTTTGGTCACCCACAGCGCCGCCTCCATCGGTGAGATGTCTTGTAATCCAGCCATTGGCGGGTTGGGCAAAGGGCACCTTGTGCGTGAGATCGATGCGCTGGACGGCTTGATGGGCCGCGTGGCCGATGCTGCGGGCATCCAATTCCGTGTTTTGAACCGCAGCAAGGGGCCCGCCGTTCAAGGCCCGCGCGCGCAGGTGGACCGGAAGCTGTATCGCCGAGCCATGCAGCGGGAGATCGCGGAGATCGACAATCTCCATGTGGTGGAAGGTGCCGCCGAGGATCTCATCGTGGATCGAGGCCAAGTTTCGGGCGTTGTGACGTCCGATAGCCAGCGGCTGATTGCGGGCGCGGTTGTTCTCACGACGGGAACGTTCCTGCGAGGTCTCATTCATATCGGCGACACGCGCATTGCTGCCGGGCGCATGGGCGAGGCGCCGGCCCTTGGTCTCTCCGATCGGCTGTACGGACTTGGCCTGCAAATGGGACGCCTGAAGACCGGGACACCACCGAGGCTCCATGGACGGACTATTGATTGGTCACGGCTGAAGGAACAGCCGGGCGATGAGCCGCCTGTTCCTTTCTCGTTCCTCACGGACAAGATTTCGACGCAGCAGGTTTCCTGCTACATCACCTATACGTCTGAAAAGACACACAAAATCATCGAGTCCAATCTCGCGCGGGCGCCAATGTACACGGGCGCTATTGACAGTGTCGGTCCGCGTTACTGCCCTTCCATTGAAGACAAGGTGGTCCGTTTCAAGGATCGCGAGAGCCACCAGATCTTCTTGGAGCCCGAGGGGCTGGATGACGACACTGTCTACCCCAATGGCATCTCGACATCGCTACCTGAAGATGTGCAACGCGCTTTCCTGAAGACGATTGCGGGTCTCGAGAATGTTCACGTGAACCGTCCGGGCTATGCTATCGAGTACGACTACGTTGATCCTCGGGAACTCCACCCAAGCCTGGAGACAAAGGCTCTCGGCGGCCTGTTCTTGGCCGGGCAGATCAATGGCACGACGGGTTATGAGGAAGCCGCGGCGCAAGGACTGATCGCCGGCCTTAACTCGGCGAAGGCGGCCTCCGGGGACCAGTATCGCTTCTCTGTGACCCGTGCCGACGGCTATCTCGGGGTGATGATCGACGATCTCGTGACCCGGGGCGTTACGGAGCCCTACCGCATGTTCACGTCACGGGCGGAGTACCGCTTGATGCTGCGGGCCGACAATGCGGACCAAAGGTTAACGCCGTTCGGCATCGCGGCCGGCTGCGTCGGGAAAACCCGCCAACGGGTTTATGAAGTTAAGGCGGAACGTCTCAAGGCTGGAGAAGAGGTCCTCCGCAACCTGACGCTCACGCCGAATGAAGCCGCAAAGATGGGTCTCTCCATTAATCGCGACGGGCGCAAGCGGAGCGCGTTCGATCTCCTGAGTTACCCGGACATCGACATTCCGCGGCTTGCCGAGATCTGGCCGGAAATCGGCGCACTCGATGCGGCTATAGCCAGCCAACTCTCGATCGATGCCCGCTACGCGGTTTATGTGTCGCGCCAAGAAATGGACGTCGCCGCATTCCGAAAGGACGAGGCAATCTCTATCCCTGCAGACTTCGCGTATGATGGCCTGCCAGGCCTATCCAATGAGCTTCGGCAGAAGCTGTCCCGGACCAGGCCCGCGAGCCTTGGACAGGCCGCGCGCCTGGATGGGATGACGCCTGCGGCGCTCATGTTGCTCCTGGCACATGTGAAAAAGGGAAGGTCGGCAAAAAGCGCATGACAGCCGGCGATAAGCGCGGCGCCCCCGCCTCAAGCGCGGGGTCGTTCGCCGAAACCTTTAAAGTTTCACATGAAACAATCCACAGCCTACAGCGCTATGTAGAGCTCCTGGAGCACTGGCAGAAAACGACCAATCTCGTCGCCCCTTCGACGCTCCCCGAAGTCTGGAGCCGGCATATAGCCGACTCGGCGCAACTCGCAGGGCTTGCGCCAAACGCGCGACTCTGGCTCGATCTGGGTTCGGGCGGCGGCTTCCCAGGCTTGGTCGTCGCCATTTTGAAAAGCGGCGATCCGGAATTTCGCATGCATCTCGTTGAATCGAATCAAAAAAAGTGTGCGTTTCTCAGCGAAGTGGTCCGAGCACTCAAGGCCCCTGTGGACATCCATGCGATGCGTATTGAACAGTTTGCGGAAAAGGCTCAAAGCCTAAGGCCAGATGTGGTCAGCGCCCGCGCGCTCGCGCCGCTGACCCGTCTGCTGGAGCTCGCAGAACCCTTTCTGCGCGAGGAAACCAGGGGGATCTTCCTGAAAGGCCGCGATACAGCCACCGAAATCGCGACCGCCGAAGCGCGGTGGCAGTTCGACTGCGTGTGCCATCCGAGCCTGACAGCCGATGACGCACGGATCGCTGAGATACAGAACCTGCGCCGGAGGCATCCATGAGCCGAAATGCGATGCGGATCATAGCGCTCGCAAACCAGAAAGGCGGCGTTGGCAAGACGACGACGGCGATTAACCTTGGAACGGCGCTGGCGGCCGTCGGAGAGCGTGTGCTGATCGTCGATCTCGACCCGCAAGGCAATGCCTCTACGGGGCTTGGAATCGACCAACGGGACCGCTCGACATTCGATGTCCTCACCGGCGACACGTCCATCCTTGACGCAATGGTGTCTACGCACGTTCCACGCCTGTCGATTGTCCCGGCGACAATCGATCTGATGTCCTTCGAGCGAGAGTTTGGCGACAGCAGCGGCAAGCACTATCGGCTGCGCGACTGCTTTGCCGAGCTCGCTGCGCACGAACCTGACGATGCGCGTACAACCTATGTTCTGATCGATTGTCCGCCGTCGCTTAATCTTTTGACGCTCAACGCGCTAGCCGCCGCCGACGCCGTGCTGGTGCCTCTGCAATGCGAATTCTTTGCCCTTGAGGGCCTGGCTCAGCTCTTGAGCACGGTTGACGAGATACGCGGCCGGCTCAATCCTAAGCTGCGCATCCATGGTGTGGTGCTGACTATGTACGATCAGCGCACCAGCCTTTCGGACCAGGTCGTGCAGGACGTACGGGAGGTTTTGGGCGACAAGGTCTACCAAACGGTCATCCCCCGGAACGTGCGTGTTGCGGAGTCTCCATCGCACGGAAAGCCGGTCCTTCTCTACGATTACAAATGTACTGGAAGCCAAGCCTATATTCAGCTCGCCTCGGAGGTCATCGAGCGCGAGCGGCGGATCAAGGCTGCATGATGCGGGGCGGCTTGGTCCCGCGAGGAATTGGAGAGCACGAACATGGCAGTGAGCACGCAAAAGAAGCGATTGGGCCGAAGCCTTGCGTCCCTGATCGGAGACGACCCGGAAGCGGGTCCAGTTGCATCGGATGACCGGCGGACTGTGGCGCTGTCGTCTCTGAAGGCGAGTTCATACAACCCTAGGCGCGATTTTTCCGATGCTCAACTCGATGAACTAGCCTCTTCAATCCGCGAACGTGGGCTGGTACAACCTTTGGTTGTTCGTCCGAAGGGGTCCGATAAGTATGAAATCGTGGCCGGCGAACGTCGTTGGCGCGCGGCACAAAGAGCGAATCTCCATCAAGTTCCGGTTGTTATTCGTGCACTTACCGATCAGGAGGCGATTGAGGTCGCTATTATTGAGAATGTGCAGCGGGAAGACCTCAATCCAATCGAAGAAGGCGAGGGCTACAAGGCGCTCATGGACGGCCACGATTACACCCAAGAAGACCTTTCCAAGGTGATCGGAAAGAGCCGAAGCCACCTTGCCAACACGTTGCGCCTGCTGAAGCTGCCGAAGCGAGTCCGTGAACTCGTACGCAACGGAGACTTGAGTGCCGGCCATGCCCGCGCGCTGATCGGACGGGACGATGCCGCGAAACTCGCCGAGCGCATTGTCAAAGAAGGCCTGACGGTGCGCCAGGTCGAGGCGCTGGCTCAGGCAGAAAAATCGAAGGGCAAGACAAAGCAAAAGGCTGGCAAGGACGCCGACACGCGTGCCGCCGAGACGGAGTTGCACGAGGCCTTAGGTCTGCGGGTTGAGATTAGAAGTGGTCGCGGTGAGCGCGGCGAGTTGCGCATTCGCTATACGAACTTCGATCAGCTCGAGGACTTGCGCGAAAGGCTGATGCGAGCACCTAAGCGTTAAGCTCCGAATTAAGACGTACACGGACCTTATGCTGGATCGGCCGCAAGAAACTCATCAGCTGTAAACAGCGACTTGAAGGGAACGCCTGCTTCGGCATAGAGCTCTGCCGCACCCTCTCCTCGATCTAGAATCGATATCACCAGGGATACGGTGGCGCCTGCATCTTCGACAGCCTTGACGGCATCCATAGCAGATCCGCCGGTTGTTGTTACGTCTTCGAGAATGACAACGGCCTTGCCAGCAATGTCGTTTCCATCGACGCGCTTCCCGGTGCCATGATCCTTGACCGCTTTGCGTACAAAGAACCCCGGCAGATAGCGTCCATATGTGGGGGACTTCATTGCGACCGGCGCAATGAGGGGAACCGCGCCCATTTCAAGACCACCGACGGCGTCCGCGTCGATTCCCTTAAGCTCATCGAGAATCAGCTCAGCCATCAACTCCGCGCCATCGGGGTCGAGCATCGCCGGCTTCATGTCGAAGTAGTACTCGCTCTCCTTTCCAGAGGCGAGAATCACGTTTCCCCGCCGGAAGGCCCGAGCTTGCAAGAGCATGAATAGCCTGTTGCGGCGTTCAAACGTGACCGGGTCGAGACCGGCAGTGTTGCGATCCATCGCGCATTCCTCGGTTGGTGATCTGCGCCTATCCATAAGAACGCGGTGGCGTGGCGTCAAACCTTCGACGCAAGCGCGAGAAGAAGGCGTTCGCTGAAGGCCGAGGCTAAGTCTGGACTGCGGCGGGTTCGGCGCACGGCCTCTTGAATTAAGGGTAAAGCGCTTGCCAAGCGCCTGGTGCCCCATTTGCGGCAATGGCTGAGGAACATGTCGCGTCGCTTGTAGTGTAGGGGTGGCCTCAGCTTCTTCGCGCCATCTTCCAGCGTCCCGGGATGTGTGGCCACGACGTAGAGCCTGGTGAAATGGCGCGACAGAGATCCGAGTGCCACAGTCCGATCTGTTCCCGACGCGGCCAAACGATTGAGTTCGCGCAAAGCTCTCGCAGCATCGCCCGCACTCACGGCATAGACGAAATTATCGAGCGCGATCTCGGCCGCATCGCCAACGATCGCCGCAACGTCGTCGTGTGTAACCTCGCTTGATCCTTGTGCGAAGAGGGCAAGCTTTGCGACCTCGCCTCGAGAGAGCGCCTGGTCGGCGCCAAGGCGCCCCATCAGATACGCTTTTGTTTCTCGGTCGATGGACAGGTTGCTCTTCGCCAGCTCGGCGTCAATCAGATCCGAGAGGTCCCGTTCAGCTGCATAGCAGGGGAGCGCCACCGCCTCGCCGTGCTTCTCGAAAAGTTTTCGCAAAGCCGAATCGGGACGTAAGTTGCCTGCTTCAACAATAAGCGGGTTATCCGCGGGTTCCTCGAACAGGGCTTTGAGCGTACCGACATCGAGCCGGACACCGGCCTTTGCGCGTACGATCTTGCTCGACGAGAACATTGATGGTGTTCGGCACTCCACCGCAATGCGTCCAGGGTCCTCCGCGAAATCCCGGTCGTCCAGGCGCACAACTTCTGTGTCCTGTCCGAGGCTCTCGGCAAAGACCTGTGCGAGAGTAGCGGCCCGCTCGGAGACGAGACCCGCATCTGGCCCATAGACCAACATGGCCCGGCAAGAAGGGTCAGGGGCGCGCAAAAATGCTGGAACGGCAGCGGCTTTGTAGGCAACCATGGGGCTAGGCCACCACGCAGCTTTAGTGCCCGCAAGCCCTCAGAAGAGGGCCCTGCTGTCGGCGTTGGCTATGTCGTCGCAAGATAGGCCGCCAGCTGGCTCTTTATGCTCTCCGAAACTGTTTTGGCCGCCCGGTCTTCGGCGTTGTAACGGGCTCGGACATTGGCAAAGACTTCTTGGAATCGAGTGTATGGCGCGCGCGAAACAGCTGTGCCTTGATGCAGTACCCGGCCGCTGGCGACATCAACAAGCTTGTACTGGGCCTGTAGTTGGTAGACCTGTCCACGCGCGTTACCCGTGACCTGGACGAGCTGCTGGATATCCTGCTCCTTCAGGGCAATGGTGAGTTTGTAGCGCGGCGGCGCTGGCCGGCTACCGCCGTTGTTGGAGAAGATCAGCTCATTGCGGACCTTCTGTCCGACACGGCCTGGGATTGGTTGAACGTCAACCGCCGCCATGGCCTCCGAGAGCTGGGTCCCGCTGGCAGTTGTCGTCCTGCTGCCGTAAAGCGGTTGGAAGCCGCAACCGGCCAGGGCCGGCCCAGCGATGGCAGCCACCAAAAGCGCAGCAAAGGCGCGACTACGCGACCACATTGACGATCCTCAGTGGCACGACCACAATCTTCCGAATTTCCCGTCCCTCAATGGCGCGCGCGACTGGATCCAGCGCAAGCGCCGCTGCCTCAATATCTTCCTTCACGGCGTCTCGCGCAATCGTCAATTCGCCCCGCCTTTTGCCATTTACCTGCACGGCGATTGTGACCGTGTCCTCGGTCAGCAGCTCAGAATCAGCCTCTGGCCAGGCTTGCTCGGCTACAAGCCCCTGATTTCCAAGTATTTTCCAACATTCCTCCGCCAAATGTGGCACCATAGGCGCGGCCAGCCGTACGAGAGCCTCGGCGGCCTCTCGAAGTGCGAAGGCTTGCCCTTCGGGCAGTTCGTCGGTTTGAAGACCGGAAGACAGCGTTCCCGCGAGCTCATAAATCTGCGCGACGGCTGAATTGAATCTGAGCCTTTCGACGGCGCTGGTGACCGCAGCGATGGTTTTGTGGGTCGCCCGGCGCAGCGCAAGGGCGTCGTCGTCCAAGTCGCTCGGGCAAGGCGATCCGGGAGGCGCGCCTTTTTGCGCGACGTCGCCGGAGAGGCGCCAGAGGCGTTGCAAGAAACGATGCGCGCCGTCGACACCACCCGTGGTCCACTCGATATCCCGCTCTGGCGGTGTATCGGACAGCATGAACCATCGCGCTGTATCCGCACCGTAGGTGCCGATAATGCTGTCCGGATCGACGACATTCTTTTTCGATTTCGACATGGATTCGACGGGGCCGATCGTCACCGGCGCTCCAGTTGAGACGTGTACAGACTTTCCGCCCTGGGTGGTGACTTCCTCGGGGAAGAGCCATTTGCCGGCTTCGTCTTTGTACGTCTCGTGCGTCACCATGCCTTGCGTAAACAAGCCCTGGAACGGCTCGTCTAAAGCAACGTGCCTGGTCTTGTGCATTGCGCGTGTGAAAAACCGAGCATAGAGCAGATGCAAGATCGCGTGCTCCACGCCACCAATGTACTGATCGACTGGCAGCCAATAGCCCACGGCGTTTGGGTCCATGGGTACTTTTGCGCGAGGCGAGCAGAAGCGCGCGAAGTACCAGGACGAGTCGACGAATGTGTCCATCGTGTCGGTCTCGCGGACGGCGGCCCTGCCGCATTTGGGGCAGATCACATCCTTCCAGGTGGGATGCCGGTCGAGCGGGTTACCGGGAACATCAAACGTGACGTCTTCGGGCAGTTCGACAGGAAGGTCTTCGTCCGGAACGGGCACCAGCCCGCAGGCGTTGCAATGAATCATGGGGATTGGGCAACCCCAGTAGCGCTGGCGCGAAATGCCCCAGTCTCGTAAGCGGAATTGCGTCTGGCGCACGCCCTGAGGCGCTCCAGCGACCTCCCGCGCCGCTAAGCGATCGGCCATCGCGTTCTTTGCGTCCGGGACGGCTAAGCCATCGAGAAACCCCGAGTTAAACAGCGTACCGTCGCCCGTATACGCTTCGTCGCCGATCTCAAATGTCTTTGGATCGGCGCCTGACGGCATTACGACAGGGAGAACCGGGAGCTCATAGGCCCGAGCGAACTCTAAGTCACGTTGGTCGTGCGCCGGGCAGCCGAAGACGGCGCCCGTGCCGTAATCCATAAGGATGAAGTTGGCGATGTAGACGGGCAGTTCGCCCCCCCCAATGGTCGGGTGAACGACGCGCACGCCGGTGTCGAAGCCCTTCTTCTCCAGCGTTTCGAGTTCTGCGGCGCTTGTACCGTGTCGCTGGCACTCCTCGACGAAGACGCGGGCTTCTGGATCGGAAGCCGCAACGGCTTGGGCGAGCGAGTGATCGGGAGCAATGGCAACGAAGGACGCGCCGAAGAGCGTGTCAGGACGCGTTGTAAAGACCTCGACCGTATCGAAGCCGTCAGGTGCTGTGCCGGACGCCGTTTCGAATTTCAGCAACAAGCCCTCGGAGCGTCCAATCCAATTGGCCTGCATTAGACGCACTTTTTCCGGCCAGCGCTCGAGCGCTTCGAGTGCGTCCAATAAGTCCTGCGCATAGTCGGTGATCTTGAAAACCCATTCTGGCTGTTCGCGCTGCTCGACGAGCGCGCCCGAGCGCCAGCCTCGCCCGTCGATGACCTGCTCATTGGCGAGCACGGTGTTATCAACCGGATCCCAATTCACCTTCCTTGTCTTGCGGTCCACAAGACCAGCGGCGAGCATATCGAGAAATAGCTTCTGCTGCTGATGGTAGTAGTCCAGGTCGCACGTAGCGATCTCTCGCGACCAATCCAGCGACAGACCCATGCTTTTCAATTGGCCGCGCATTGTCGCGATATTGTCGTAGGTCCACTGCCGAGGATGGACACCGCGCTCGATAGCGGCATTCTCGGCCGGAAGGCCGAAGGCGTCCCAACCCATGGGATGAAGGACGTTGTAACCGCGTGCGCGCATGAACCGAGCGACGACATCGCCCATCGTGTAGTTCCGCACATGGCCCATGTGAATTCGACCCGACGGATAGGGGAACATCTCGAGCACGTAGTACTTTGGGCGCTTGTCGTCCTCTTCAGCCTTGAAGAGGCCCTTATCGTCCCAGGCCTTCTGCCAGTGTTTTTCACGTGCCGGCGCGTCGTAGCGGTCCGCGGCCATGGTCACCCCAACGGTTTTGTCGATTGCGCGGCAATCGAAACCAAATCGCTAACCGGGTCAAGCGCGCCCTGACTCGACACAGATCGCCAGGCCAAGCGCCCTTGGACATGGGCAATGCCCCGGCTAATGTGGGAACAGGTATTCCGTATGACCGCTGAGACTCACTCTGCTGCTGAGATTCCGGGCCGGCTCAACCTCGTTCGGGAGGAGATACGTCTTGCGTGCGAAGGCGCGGACCGGCCTATCGGCTCCGTTGAGCTTGTTGCCGTCAGCAAGACCATGCCAGCCGCGGCTGTCGAGGATGCTATCGAGGCGGGCCAGCGCGTCTTCGGAGAGAACCGCGTGCAAGAGGCCTTGGGCAAGTGGCCCGCTCTGAAGGAGCTACACCCAGATATTGAACTCCACCTCATTGGTCCACTTCAGACGAACAAAGCGAGGGATGCGGTATCGCTGTTCGACGCCATCCAGACCGTGGATCGGCCCAAACTCGCTCGGGTCCTCGCCGAAGAGATGGAACGAGCGGGCAAGCGCCCGCGCTGCTTCGTTCAAGTCAATACCGGCGAAGAGCCGCAGAAAGCAGGGGTGGGGCCCGAGGACGTTGCGGCTTTCGTGTCCGTCTGCAAAGAGACCTTCAATCTCCCCGTGGTGGGCCTGATGTGCATCCCGCCGCTCGATGAGGAGCCTGCGATGCATTTTGCATTGCTGGCAAAGCTCGCGGCTGAGCTGAAGCTTCCTGAGCTTAGCATGGGCATGAGCGCCGATTTCGAAACCGCGATCGCCTTTGGGGCGACCTATGTGCGAATTGGCACTGCCATTTTCGGAGAGCGCGTGCTTCTAGAGTAGCGTCTTTCGGCTAAGGCACGACCAGCAGGCGGCCGCCGTGGAGCAGCTCATCAACGACAGCCCGCAGGTCTTTCATCGAAAACGCGATGCAGCCTTCGGTCGGCGTGTAGCCGGGACGAGCTACATGCATAAAGATTGCGCTGCCACGGCCGCGTACCCGCGGCCTATCGTTGTGGCCCAGGACAAACACGATGTCGTAGAGGGCGTCCGTTCGCATCATGGATTCGCTGCTGCGACCATACGGAATGCGGACAGGTCGGTTGTAATTTCGGTCGCTGGGATCGTCGCACCAACCGTCTCTTGGGCCAATCGCTCGAAGAGGCAGCGCTGTGCGCGGTCTTAGCAGGCGGTCCGCTCGGTACAGGATCGTGCGGACAGGCAGCGCGCCAATTGGGGTTCCCCCGTCGCCCTCGCGTTTGATGACCTTAAGTCCGCCCCGGCCAATCGCCGCGCGCCTGACGCTGTGGCTGAACTGCACGCGCGCTTCTGTCGGTCGGCCAGGAGCGCGTCGGACAACAATGGACCGTGGCCTTTTCATGCCCGTATGGGCCTCCATTCGCCATTTCGCGAGAGAATCGATATACTTGTAGCTTCGCTTTGCCCCCCTTAAGAACATGTACCCAGAAACTGTAATGCTGGCGACCAGCAACACACACTTGGCAACCAACAGTCGGGAAGGACCTCCCCATGAGCAATGCGCGCAAGATCCTCATCATCGATGACGACGATGAGCTGCGCGAGTCCCTGAGCGAGCAGCTGTCGCTTCACGAGGAGTTTGAGACGGAGCTGGCCTCAACTGCGCAAGACGGCCTCAAGCTTGCCCGCAACGGCCACGTCGACCTCGTCCTGCTGGATGTAGGCCTTCCAGACCTGGACGGGCGAGAGGCTTGCAAACTCTTGCGGCGTGGCGGGTTCAAGGGCCCCATCATCATGCTGACCGGCCAAGGCTCCGATGCCGACACTATCCTTGGGCTTGAATCGGGTGCGAATGACTACGTCACCAAGCCATTTCGTCTGGGCGTTCTTCTGGCGCGGATCCGCGCTCAGCTTCGCCAGCATGAGCAAAGCGAGGACGCCGTTTTCACAATTGGGCCGTACACATTCAAACCGGCCTCAAAGCTGCTTCTCGAGGCGGATGGCGGCAAGAAGATACGGCTCACAGAGAAAGAGACGTCGATCCTCAAATATCTCTACCGCGCCGGAGAGCGCGTTGTGACGCGCGACGTCCTGCTGCATGAGGTCTGGGGCTACAATGCCGGGGTTACCACCCACACCCTCGAAACGCACATCTACCGTTTGCGTCAGAAGATTGAAAAGGATCCGTCTCAGGCGGAGCTTTTGATCACTGAGACGGGTGGCTACAAGCTCGTACCTTAAGCTCTGGCTCGCAGAAAAGCCGTTCAGTCAGTCTCGAAATCCGCAATGACGGGAACGTGGTCCGACGTACGTTCCCAGTCGCGCGTCTCGTCCAGAACGCGCATCGTGACCGCTGAGCCGTCAAGCGCCGGTGTTGTCCAAATGTGGTCGAGGCGGCGCCCGCGGTTGGATGCGCGCCAGTCCCGATTGCGATAGCTCCACCATGTGAACAGGCTTTCCTCGGGCGGCACATGACGCCGCATGACGTCAATCCAGTCATGCGATGCCAGCGCTTGCGCCATGCGCGTCGTTTCCGGCGGCGTGTGACTAACGACTTTCAGGAGCTGTTTGTGCGACCACACATCGTTTGGCAGGGGTGCGACGTTCAGATCGCCAACGAGGATCATTCGGTTCTTCGACTTCGTCCTGTGCGCCTTCGACCATTCGGTGAGGGCATCGAGGAAGTCGAGCTTATGCCTAAACTTGTCGTTGGCGTCTGGATCGGGGATATCGCCGCCTGCGGGCACATAGAAATTGTGTAAAATCAAAAGTTTGCTGCTAGTTGAGCCATCGTCTAGGACGACTGAGATGTGGCGCGCGTGCCCGTCGCCGCACAGGTCCAGGCGGCCGGTCTTCTTAAGGGGAATTCGCGAGACGGTGGCCACGCCGTGATAGCCCTTCTGGCCGGTGACGGCGATGTGCGGATACCCCATTGCTTCGAATGCGGCACGCGGGAACTGTTGCTCCTGGCATTTGATCTCTTGGAGGCACAGCACGTCGGGAGACTCTGCCTGCACGAAGCGCTCAACCAAATCGAGCCGCAGTCGTACGGAGTTGATGTTCCAAGTGGCCAACCTAAACCGCATCATGTGGCTTGCTATTCCGTCCCCGGCCCGCGCGCAACGGCGACGACGCACGGCAGTCGTGTTTCTTGGGGATGGTCGGCGAATGCGAGATGCGATGGGGCAAAGAAAAAGGCGTCCAACCGCTGCGCAGGGCCGGACGCCTTAAAGCGCGTTCTTCGCGCGAGCCGGGAGGGAAGCCGGCTCGAGCAGACCACATCTTCGGCTAGACGGGGGGCACTGCCGATAAAAGCGATGAGGTCCGCTGCTGCTTCGTAGATATGCAGTTCCACGGACGAGTTCAAGGGCTCATCTCAGAAAACCTGATAATTGGTAAATTCGATGAAGTTTTTCTGGCAAGTATCTGATTTAACCACCCATTCTGAATGGATTAGTCTCTTCCTTGATCTTGAAGAAAGATGGCGACTTCTTGCGGCCTCGCACCAGACTGTCCACCGTGACCCGGGTTATCAGGCCCTGGGCGTCGGTGATCGTCCACTCCTGCAGCTCGAGACTTGCTCCCGATTTGAACAAAAGCCGGATGTGGCCGGAAGTTCCCTTGCGATCCTCGAGGGTTATGGCAAGCCGGCCATCGTCCTTTTCCACGCCGACAATCTTGGCATCACGCCCCAGATCAACCGTCTTCGCGAGTAAGAGCCGGAACGGGGTGGACTTGATGGGGTATTTCTCGACCGTCTTCAGGTTTTTGTCCTGGATTCCCAGCGAGTGGCCGTCCGCGACGATGCGTAAAGGGCTAGGCGGCGCATAGTCGAAGCGGATCTTGCCCGGGCGCAGCACGTAGAAACGGCCATTTGTACGCTTGTTGTTGGCGTCCGTCTGACTGAAATTCCCCTCAAGGCTGGTCATGCCATTGAAATAGGCATTGATCTTTCGGACCGCTGCCGCCTGTTGCTGTCCTACCAGCGGGGTTGGACCTTTCGCCTGTTCCACCGCGACTTGCCAGCTCGAGCCCTCATCAACCTTCTCCGGTACGAAGTCTTCAACCGGCGCTGGAATTACGGTCTGGTCGATCGGAGGGCGTGCTGTCCCTGCGGGTAGAGCTTGGGGCGCAGGTGTCTTGGTCACGGTGGTCGAAGAGCCCTGGGCAAAGGCGAAACCCATGGTCAGGCAGAGCGCAACTGGTAGACCTGCGGCGGCTCGTGCGGCGCAGCCTTTCGTCATGGATCCCCCATTATCGAAGCCCGTTTGGAGAGCGTCCGTGTTCAACGCTTCCGAATAAACAATTCCGCAGAATCTCGTCAACTTCTTGGCGACGATCCGTTTTGTCGCGGGGGCTGGCAGGATGCACTAGTAGGGGGCCGAGGCCTCGTCGTTCCCAACCAAAATCTCACGTTTGCCGGCATGGTTGGCGGGCCCGATCAAACCTTCTTGTTCCATGCGTTCGATCAGAGTGGCGGCACGATTGTAGCCTATCCCCAGCCTCCGCTGGATGTAGCTCGTAGAGACCTTTTTGTCGCGAAGGACGACGGCTACGGCCTGATCGTAGAGTTCGTTGCTGCCATCGCCATATTCGGGTGCTCCCCCCTCCTCGCCGCTCGCCGCCTCGTCGTTTTCGGTGATGGCATCAAGATAGGCTGGGACGCCCTGCTTCTTCAGATGGCGGACAACTTTCTCCACCTCATCATCCGACACGAATGGGCCGTGAACACGAATGATGCGTCCGCCACCAGCCATATAGAGCATATCGCCTTGGCCCAGGAGTTGCTCGGCCCCCTGTTCGCCGAGGATCGTGCGGCTGTCGATCTTGGACGTCACCATGAAGCTAATTCGTGTAGGGAAGTTCGCCTTGATCGTGCCGGTAATGACGTCGACGCTCGGCCGCTGGGTCGCGGTGATCAAGTGAATGCCTGCGGCGCGCGCCATTTGCGCCAGCCGTTGAACGGCTGCCTCGATGTCCTTGCCGGCAACCATCATGAGATCGGCCATCTCGTCGACGATCACGACGATGTACGGCATCGCCTCATAGTTCATCTCTTCTTGTTCGTAGATTGCCTGGCCCGTCTCGCGGTCGAATCCGGTTTGCACCGTGCGTGTAAGGGTCTCGCCCTTTGCTTCCGCCTGCGCGATCCGGGCATTGTAGCCTTTGATGTCGCGGACGCCGAGCTTGGACATACGCTTGTAGCGCTCTTCCATCTCGCGCACGGTCCATTTTAGAGCGACCACGGCCTTTTTCGGGTCGGTGACCACGGGCGCCAGTAGGTGCGGAATGCCATCATATACCGATAGTTCGAGCATCTTCGGGTCGATCATGATGAACTTGCACTGCTCAGGAGACATACGATACAGCAGCGAGAGGATCATCGTGTTGATGCCGACCGACTTACCCGAGCCGGTCGTGCCGGCGATAAGTAGATGTGGCATGCGCGATAAATCGGCAACCATAGGCTCGCCGCCGATGGTCTTTCCAAGCGCTAGTGCGAGCCGTTGGTCTGTGTCTTGGAAGTCCCGCGTTTCAAACAGTTCACGGAGCATTACCATTTCTCGCTGTTCGTTCGGCAGCTCGATACCGATAGCATTTCGGCCCGGGACCACAGCAACGCGTGCGGCAACGGCGCTCATGGACCGGGCAATATCGTCGGCGAGGCCGATGACGCGCGAAGACTTCGTGCCCGGCGCGGGTTCCAGTTCGTAGAGTGTGACCACAGGGCCGGGGCGCACATTGGTGATCTCGCCTTTCACGCCGAAGTCCTGAAGCACGCCCTCGAGTTCGCGTGCATTTTCCTGAAGCGTTTCGTCGCTGATGCCCGCGCCGCGCGCAACGCGAGCCCTGGGCTGCAGCAGTTTGACTGACGGCGCTTCGAAGGGCGCGCCGGTCGGGTTTGCTGCGATGCGCTTTTGCTTGCGAACCGGCAACCTCTTTGGTTCTTTGGTGCGCGTTATGCGGTAGTCGGCGCCGACCGTGCCGGCGCCGTCTTCGCCCTCGTCGTGATACTGGCTTTCGACGAGCGGCGCTGGGCCGAACGACGGTTCGATACGGCCATCGTCGTAGGTCAGCTGCTTCGGCTGTTCTTCGTCGTATGTCCAAGCCCCGTCCTGAGGCTCGACGTCTGGCTCTAGATCCTCGTCGGCCTCATACGCCGTGCTGCCTGCAGCTGCGGGGCCGGCCCCTCGGCGGAACAGGCGGCGCAGACGCGCGAAGGTGTCGATACCCACATGCATGGCGGCGCCAAGCCAAGCGTTGGCCCATTCCTCGGCGGCAGCAGGCCGAGGTGCCCAAAGGCTCACAAGCTTCGATGCGCTGGTGCCGCTTGCAAAGAACAACAAGCCGAAGCCGGCGATCAGGAACACAAGACCAGCGACAAACGACACGGCAGACTGTGGAAGAAAGGGCCCGATCACATGCGCCCCCGCCATGATGAAATCTCCAAGGATCCCGCCGAGCCCATTGGGCAGTGGCCAGCTTCGCGGCTGCGGTAGTCCGGCGAACGCGGCGGACAACAGGAGCCCGGCGATTGGCCACGCCAAGAGACGGTATTTGATTTTGTCAGGCACCGTATTGGCCACGAGATGCCAACCCCAGGCGGCCAGAGGCAAAAACAGGAAGATCGTCGCGAGACCCAGGGATTGGACGCCGAGATCGGCGACGATAGCGCCCCAGCCGCCCAAAATGTTGCGTGGAACGACGGGGGTCGCGTTGTTCAGACTAGGATCGTGAACGGACCAGGTCGCCAGGGCCAGCCAGACCGCGCAGGCGGCTGCGATGAGAAGAAAACCATAGGTGCTGAATGTGATGCGGCGCAGCCCGTGTGCCACCGTGCTGGGTAACAGCCGCCGTTTTGGTTCTGATCTGCCTGCTACTGCCATCCCTCTAGCCCAATGTGGCGACGATCCGCGAAAGGCCGTCGCGCGTTGTGTCCGCATCATGGACGAGCGCAAGGCGGACGAAGTCCCGGCCGTGATCGGCCTGGCCTCCCTGCGACGCCGTCAGATAGGTCCCTGGGAGGACTTTGACGCCACATCCTTTCCAAAGGGTTTTCGTCGCCTCCTCGCAACCCCCAAAATCGGCCAAATTCAGCCAAAGAAAAAAGCCCCCCTCAGGCCGGGAATAACCGAAACGGCCCTGGAGGAGTGAGTCGGCGATGTCGAAATTGGCCTGATAGAAGGCGCGGGCGTGCCGCACATGGTCCTCATCAGTCCATGCCGCCACGGACACGTGCTGGATCGGCAACGGCACTTGCGGGCACGCAACGTTGCGAAATCGTCCAAAGGCCGCGAGGAAGTCCGGGTCGCCGGCGACGAAGCCCGACCGAAGGCCAGGCAGCCCCGATCGCTTCGAAAGAGACTGGAACGAAACAATGTTGGTAAGGGTGCCGCTACGCGCTTGCGCGACCTCCAACGCCCCAGCAGGCGGTGTATTGCCATAGATCTCCGAGTAGCACTCATCGGCAAACAGCAGAAAATCGTGAGCACGCGCCAGACGAATCGCCTTTTCAAGATAGGCGTGGGTGGCCACGGCGCCTTCGGGGTTCGACGGCGAACACATATAGAGCGCGACCGTTCGTCCGAGCAGTGCCGAGTCCAGGCTGTCGAGATCGGGTAGGAATCCCGTATCTGCCCCTGAACGCAGAAAGACAGGCTCTGTCCCGGCTGCCGCCGCGGCCGCGGCATACACCTGATAGAACGGGTTCGGGATGAGGACCGACGGGTTTGGAATAGCCGGCTTGCGGGCGATCGCCGGGAAGATGGCAGAAAACAATCCCTCACGCGAGCCGTTCAGCGGGAGCGCGTGGCGTTCCGGGTCCACGACATCCGTAAGTGCTGGGTAGCGCCGCGCGAGCCAGCTGCAGATCGCCTCGCGTAACTCCGGAATGCCGCGAATGGGCGGGTACTTGCCGAAAGCTGCGACATACTCCTGCAGCACAGGTTGCACGAACGGCGGCAACGCCGTGTACGGTTCCCCGAGCGAGAACAGTATGGGATCGGCGCCGGGCGGTATGTCTGCCAGCAACGCGTTGAGCCGCGCGAACGGCGACTGGATGAGAGTTTCGAGAGCGGTCTGTGTGTCGGACATGGCGCTCTTGCGTGTAGGCCAAGTCTCGTCAAGCGGCAATGTTCAGCCAGTAGCCGTACTTGGCGAGTGCTGCGTTATATAGAAAAAAGACCCCGGCGTCTGAAGTGACGCCGGGGCCCAAGGTAGAGCTAGTTGTCAAGGGAGGAGGAGACCTAGCTCACATTCTCCAATCTTCTTGCCCCTCTTTGTTTGCGCGAAGGCTTATTGGACGACCTCCCCATGCAGGTTGATGTCCAAGCCCTCGATCTCGACCGGTTCGCTCACCCGGACACCCACCAGAATGTTGGTGATGATCAGGATTACGAAGGTCGCGATGGCGCACCACACGATGGTGGCGACGATGCCCCAGATCTGGGTGATCACCTGACCGGCATTGCCTTCCAACAGACCGGCCGTGCCGCCAATCGCCTCAACCGCGAACACACCGGTGAGCACAGCGCCGACGATACCGCCAACGCCGTGGATGCCCCAGACGTCAAGCGAATCGTCATAGCCCAGCGCTCTCTTGATGGAGGTCGAGCAGAAGAAGCAGATCACACCGGCGGCAACGCCTATCCAGAGCGCGCCCCAACCATCGACAAAACCGCAAGCCGGGGTGATAGCCACGAGGCCGGCAATAGCACCGGAAATAATGCCGAGAACGGACGGCTTCTTGTGAACCATCCACTCAACAAACATCCAGGAGAGCGCTGCCGCGGCCGTTGCGACCTGGGTCGCGAGCATGGCCATACCGGCTGAACCGTTAGCGCCAAGCGCTGAACCGGCGTTGAAGCCGAACCAGCCGACCCACAGCAGCGATGCACCGATGACGCTCAGCACCAGGTTATGCGGTGCCATGTTCTCGGTCGGGTAGCCCACGCGCTTGCCGAGGAAGATGCACGCAACAAGAGCGGCAACACCGGCATTGATGTGGACGACTGTACCGCCAGCGAAGTCAAGAACGCCATCTTCCGACAGGAAGCCGCCGCCCCAGACCCAATGCCATACCGGCACATAGACCACGATTAGCCACAGGCACATGAAGATGCAAACTGCGGAGAACTTCATGCGGTCTGCAAAGGCACCCACGATAAGGGCAGGTGTGATCGCCGCGAAGGTGAGCTGGAAGGTAAAGAACACCGACTCAGGGATCGTTCCGCTCAAAGTGTCCGCACCGACGCCAGCAAGGAACACTTTGTCGAACCCGCCGATAAACGCGTTCATGGACCCACCGTCGGTGGAGGCCAGCGAGTAGCCAACCGCGTACCACAACAACGTCATCAAGCAGACGATCGTGAACACTTGCATCAGGACGGCCAAGACGCCCTTTTTCCGGACGAGGCCGCCATAGAACAGGGCGAGACCAGGGATCGACATCATGAGAACGATCGCGGTCGCTACGATCATCCAGGCCGTATCGCCGGTGTCGAGCGTGGCCTCAGGTTCGGCTGCTTCGCCGGCTTCCGCGAGAGGTTCTTCAGCCGCGGGCTCTTCGGCCTGGGCCACCTGGAATTCAGTCATTTGGGCACTTTGAACCGTGGCCGCCTGCGAGGCGCCCTCAGCAAATGCCGAGCCGGTATGAAACAGCGCTACGATAAACAGCGCCGCAACCACACCGCACATGTATTTGGCAAAGGTCGTCATCTTCTACTTTCCCCTCATCAAAGTGCTGAATCGTTGGTTTCGCCGGTGCGAATACGCACCGTTTGATCGACGGGAACGACGAAGATCTTGCCATCGCCGATCTGACCGGTTTTCGCCGCGGCGGCGATCGCATCCAATGCGTTCTCGACCATGTTGGCTGGCAACACGACTTCGATCTTGATCTTCGGTAAGAAGTTCACCGCGTACTCAGCGCCACGGTAAATCTCCGTGTGGCCTTTCTGCCTTCCGTATCCCTTGACCTCGGTAACGGTCATGCCTTGCAGTCCAAGCTCAGTGAGGGCTTGGCGCACCTCGTCGAGCTTGAATGGCTTGATGATTGCCATCACCAGCTTCATCTGTTGTAGCCCTCCTTGATTGACAGCCGTCTGGACGGACCTCGCCACAGTTCAGCCGTTGGAACCCATTCACAGAGTCAAGCTGCGTGCCAACTCGGCAAAGGAGGGATCAACTCTCTGGTTTTACAGAATCTTTACAATCATCGGCCCACCGGACAGGTGTCCTGAGATCATGTACTTGGCACATAAAATAGGCAAAAGGGCACAATTGCACTCTTAATAGGCTAAGTGTCGGGATTGCGCTCCCGCACGAGGCCCTCTTGGGCTGTAGAGGCGACCAGCTGCCCGTCTCGCGTGTAGAAGGCGCCTCGGCAAAAGGCACGGGCGGCCCCGGAATTGGGGCTGTCTTGGGCGTATAAGAGCCAGTCATCCGCTCGGAAGGGCCGATGAAACCAAAGGGCGTGATCGAGGCTGGCTAGCATCAGGCTCGGATCGAAGACAAATCGCCCGTGGGTAATGAGCGCCGTATCCAAAAGGGTAAAATCGGAGGCGTAGGCAAGGACGCATTGATGCAGGGCAGGATCGTCCGCCAGCGCACCCGTCGCGCGTATCCAGATGTATTGGCCCGTCTCCCGCGTTTGCGGCGATAGGTAGCGCGATAGGTCTACCGGCCGCATTTCGATTGGGCGTTCAGCTTGCCAGTACGCCTTGGCCGGGGGAGGGAGCCGATCCATCAACATCTCGGCCAATGACGCCTCACTCGGAACCTCTTCCGGGCCGGGGGCATCCGGCATCGGCGTCTGGTGTTCGAGGCCTGGTTCCTCGCGGTGAAACGATGCCGACATGGAAAAGATCGGGTGCCCATGCTGTATCGCCACGACCCGTCGGGTCGAAAAGCTCTTGCCATCGCGGGTCCGTTCGACCTGGTAGATAATCGGTACCGTGGGATCGCCTGCGCGCAAGAAATAGGCGTGTAGCGAATGGGCCCCCCGATCTTCCACAGTACGCTGAGCCGCCACAAGGGCTTGACCGATGACTTGGCCGCCGAAGACCCGTTGCCATCCAACCTGCGGGCTCAAGCCGCGATAGAGATTGTGCTCCAAAGGCTCAAGGTCGAGAATCGACAGGAGTTGATCGACGGCAGCGCTCATAGGAATGTTCTCATTAGACCATAGGCATGGGCGATTTGCCCGGACCAAAGCCCATAGCAGACTGACCGCAGTCGCGAAACGGGGCTTGTCCGTCACACACCTTGCGGCAGAAGTTGAGGGTGCGCATGCAAGGTGTGGCGTGGCTGCCCCGCCTCGCTTATAGAGGGCGTGTGTTGCCGAGCGAGAGAACACAAAGCAGTTTCCGAATTGTCGTGGCTGGCGGAGGCTTCGTTGGCGGCGCGCTCGCACTCGCACTCGCACGCCTCGCCCCAAAGATTTGCCGCGTGACGCTGGTAGACTCTGTTCCGCCCAATGCGGAGCGCCCCCCTGATGGACGTGGGCTCGCACTTTCGCCTGCGTCTAGGAATCTGCTGAATGCGATCGGGCTGTGGCCTCAGTTGGAGCCGAGCGCGCAAGCAATGTCGGCGATTGAGATCACTGACAGCCCGCTCGACGCAACACTGCGTCCGAATCTACTGGGTTTCGCTGACGAGTCAGGGGGCGATGGCGTGAAGGCTTGGCTGGTTGAAGCGGGGGCACTTCTCGAGGCAATCGCGGGCGCTGTGCACGCAGATCCGGGTGTCGACTTCATAGCGCCCGATACGGTCCAACACTTCCAGACCGACGCCTATGGCGCAAGCGTACAAATGGGCAGTGGACGGACGTTGCGGGCGGCGCTGCTCGTCGCTGCCGACGGCAAGAAGTCCAAATTGCGAGAGCGCGCCGGGATCAAATGTATTGGTTGGTCGTATCCGCAAATGGGGATCGTGGCGAGCGTTGCCCATGAGCGACCACATAACGGACTTGCGGTTCAACACTTTTTGCCCTCAGGGCCCTTTGCCATACTGCCGATGAAGGGGAATCGCTCGTCGATTGTCTGGACCGAGGAAACCGATACCGCGAAACAGCTTGTTGCCGGGGACCAGGAAGTGTTCCTGTCCGAGCTTAGCCGTCGCTTTGGCTATCGCTTGGGCGCCATCTCGCTGGAGGGGACCCCTCGCGCCTTCCCACTCTCGTTCCAGATCGCTCGAGCCTTTGTCGGAGACCGGCTCGCTTTGATCGGCGATTCGGCCCACGTGGTGCACCCGCTTGCTGGCCAAGGCCTCAATATCGGGTTTCGCGATGTCGCGGCTCTCGTCGAATCAATTACCGACAGCGCCCGCTTGGGGCTCGACATCGGGTCGAAGACGTCGCTGGCTCGATATGAGCGCTGGCGTCGGTTCGATAGCGCGTTTTCCGGCGCGGTCATGGACGGCATGAATCGTTTGTTCTCAAACGACAGCGCGCCCCTTCGGGCAATCCGCGATGTTGGTATGGGGCTCGTCGACCGTGCGCCGAGCCTAAAACGATTCCTCATCCGAGAAGCGGCGGGCGCGACTGGTGACGTTCCGCGTTTGCTCAAGGACGAGGCTCTCTAGAGACGTGGCCAGCGATCGCACGCCCCCCGCCGACTTTGTCACCCGCTTTGCGCCATCGCCCACGGGCCTCTTGCACTTGGGTCATGCCTATTCGGCCTTTGAGGCCTGGGATGCCGCGAAGGCAGCAGGGGGAACCTGTGTTCTCCGCATCGAAGACACGGATAGATCGCGCGTTCGGCCTGAGTTCGAGACCGCGATCTATGAGGACTTATCCTGGCTTGGGCTCTCGTGGCCCGAGCCTGTTATGCGGCAATCCGAACGGCATGAGGCCTACGCGCATGCACTGAACCGTCTCGCAGACCTCGGCCTCACCTATCCGTGCCGTTGCACGCGAGCCGACGTCCGGGCGGCTCTCGCAGCACCGCAAGAAGACACTGGGCCCGTTCCGGGCACCCCCTCGGTCTACCCAGGAACATGCCGCCTGCGGCCCATGTCGGAAGCTGGTCCCGGCGATGCGATCCGGTTGAACATCGGTCGCGCATTGGAGCTGCTCCAGGACAAAGACTTGACGTGGCTTGAGACCGGGCCGCTCCACGCAGGGCGAAACGCCCCGGATCAAGAGTCAATGCTGCGCACGCTTGGCGACGTAGTGCTCGCTCGCAAGGATATTGAGACGGCCGCCTATCATCTTGCGGTCGTCGTCGACGACGCAGCGCAGGGCGTAACACACGTCGTACGGGGAGCGGATCTGATCGAGGTGACGCCCGTTCACCGCCTCCTACAGGCTTTGCTCAATCTGCCTGTGCCAGTCTGGCACCACCATGCGCTCGTGCGTGACGAAAACGGCAAGCGGCTGGCAAAGCGCGATGACGCGCGATCTATCCGGGCCTACCGGGAAGCTGGGCGTACACCTCGAGACGTACGAGAACTCTGCCGTGCACAGATAGTATGAGCCAACGGATACTTCGTGTATTCGCTATAGGTCGTCGAGCTTACGGGCTTCTTCCGGGAGCATAACCGGGATACCGTCGCGGATAGGGTAAGCGAGTCCGGCCGCACGGCTGATCAACTCCTGGCTCTCGGCATCGTAGTCCAGAGACATCTTAGTCAGAGGGCAGACTAAAATCTCGAGAAGCTTAGGGTCGACGCCTCCCGCTTCCGCTTTTGATGTCCTCTCCGTATCGGTCATTGTAGCGACGTACCCGAGCTGTCGTTGCGAGCCGCCAGTTCCATCTCGGCGAGAGCAACCAGGGCTTCCGCGCGCTCTTTCAGGCTGCCGGCCTCGAGAAGCGCTTGCTTTTCTTCGGGGCCGTAAGGGGAAAGGATCGAGAGTGTGTTGACGAGCTGCTCGTTTGCCGCCTCGTTGATCCTCTCCCAATCCGCGTTCAGACCATTTGCTTCCAAGTAGCGTCGCAAGGTCGCGAGGAGACGCACACGATCTACCTCTTCCTCGCCGAGGTCTCGTATGAAGTCATCGGCATACAGACGAAAATCCGTCGCGAAGAGTCTGAATGGCGCATCGGAATCCACTTCGTCGCCAACTGAGAAACGCGATATGCCGGTAAGTGAGATAATGACAGGTCCGTCATCAGTCTCGTTGAAGACCGTGATGCGGCCCAAACATCCAACTGGCCGGACAGGAAATGATTTTCCCTTCGGCGACTCGGCGGACTCGGCGTTACCAGCAGGTTGCACGACGCCCATCAGACGCTCATTGGCTAAGGCATAGTCGACCAGTGCCAGGTAGCGCGGTTCGAAAACGTTGAGAGTCAATGAGGCGCGGGGCAACAGGATCGCGCCGCGCAGTGGGAAGACCGGCAAGGCCGCGGGGAGATCTTCAGGGCTGTTGTAGAGATCGGTCATATGCTCTCGCCTCGTCGTTTCCGTCAGGCGAAGAGGAGCGAGGACAGTCTTTGCCGGCCCGACAGTGTTGCCGGATCCGTCGCACCCCAGACGTCAAAGAACTGGACAAGTTGCTTCCGAGCGGCGTCGTCGTTCCAGTTCCTGTCCTTGGCGACGATCGACAGAAGAGCTTCAAGAGCGCCTTCCCGGTCTCCGCTGGCGTTTAGGGCAATGGCAAGATCGAACTGCGCCTGCGGGTCGTCGGGCGACTGCGCCGCTTTCTCCCGAAGCGCGTCGGCATCCCCGGCGTCGTTTGATTTACGGGCGAGATCGAGCGCCGATCGAGCGGCGGCGATCGGAGCGCTGTCGGCCTTGTTCGGCGGTGCGAGGGCGAGCGTCTGTTCGGCCCGCTCAAGATCGCCCGTCTTCACGTAGCAGTTCGCAAGGCCTGCGAGCGCCTCCATATTCTCCGGCTCTTCCTGCAGGACCTGCCCGAAAATTTGTGCCGCGGCGTTTACGTCTCCCGCCTCAATAGCAGCTGCGGCGGTCTCAAGGTCAGCGCCGACTCCCACGGTCTCGCCGACAAGCCTGGCGATGAACGCATTGATCTGCGACTCAGGGAGCGCCCCCATAAAGCCATCGACCGGTCGGCCCTCCTTGAAGGCGAACACGGCAGGAATGGATTGAACGCCCATTTGGCCGGGGATCTCGGGGTGCTCGTCGATGTTGAGTTTGACTAGCGCGACCGCGCCCTTCGCGTCGCGCACGGCTTTCTCGAGGATCGGCGTCAGCTGCTTGCAAGGACCGCACCACGGTGCCCAGAAGTCGACGAGCACGGGCCGTTCTCGCGAAGCCTCGACTACATCGCGGACAAAATCCTGGGTCGTGGTGTTTTTTACGGTCTCCGAAGCGGGTGCGGCGTCGCTACCGGCTCCTATAATGGGGGTCTCAATACTCATTGCAAAATCCGGTTGGCCGCGACCTATGCGCGGCGACTAGCGGTTGTTTCCGCCTCAGTGGAAGATGGGCCGTCCTGTCGAGAATCGCAACCTCGCCGTCCTCTAAGGCCTTTTCTTCCGCGAGGCCGCTCACGACTCAAGCGGCAGTATTTCTGGCTGGTGTCCGCAGGCCTGTATGAAGCGCAGCAGGTCGGTCATTGCAAGCCGCGTTGTGGCGCGATTGTCCAAGGGATGACAATTCACCTCTGCGTGCGCTAAGAGCGCCTGGTCAACGACCACGGCGCTGAGCGCCACCGAGCCCGGATGCATCAGGGCAAGCGCCGTGACCGATCCAGGTTCAACGCCGAGCGTTGCCCTCATCTGCTCCGGCTTGCCAAAGCTGAAGCGGCCGAGCCCCAGCCTCTTTGCCAGGCCTTTCAGGTCCACTGTCGTATCTTCTTTCGCGACGACCAGGACAAGACGGTTGTTCTTGTCCCGCAAGAAGAGGTTCTTGGTGTGAGCCCCCGCAAGAGCTCCGCGGAGGGCCCGGGACTCTGCAACGGTGAACAGCGCTTTGTGCTCGACGGTCTCGGTGGCGATGCCGAGCTCATCCAGATACGCAAACAAATCTCTACGCTCTAAGCCCATTGCCTTTGACGCCCGGTTCCTTCAAGGGGAGCCCCTCACAGGGGTCCAAGACGGTTCGCACCCGGCACGCCAGGCCTCAGTAGACAGCCCGCTGGCGATGCACTAAAAGGCCTCGTTGTGCGCCGATACAGGCGGCAAATGATCACGCGAAGGCCTGGAATTCAAGCCTGAGCGGTTTTGGAGTGCGGGTGTAGCTCAGGGGTAGAGCACAACCTTGCCAAGGTTGGGGTCGTGGGTTCGAATCCCATCGCCCGCTCCAATATTTTCGGCAAGTACCTTATCGACTGATTGGGCGGCATGGCCTATGGCGCGGACACGTTAACGCGCAAAAGCGTGTCCGTTGGCGCGGACGCCGAAGCTAGAACCCGAAGCCGCGGCGGCGTTGTAAGGATCGGCGCGAAAAACGCGAGCGATTGCGGTACCGCTCCCGCGTGTACGTTGGCCGCTGCCGAACTGCCGAGCTGCGGCGTACGTTGCGCCGAGGTGAGACGCTGGCACGATGCACCTGCGGCTTGCTCGTATCCCAGACCAAGAAGTCCGCACCCTTCGGCAAAGCAGCCGAGTTGATAGCCGTGTCTGCCACGATCAGGGACGATCCCGGCGTGAGGCGCTCGGAAATCCGCTGGCGCACGTCGGCCGGAATGGAAATGCGATTGAGAACTGATTCCGCGTTCTCTTGGTCATTGAGGCTGATGGCGGTCCAGCTCGCCTTCGTTGCGCCGGGCTCGAAATGCATCGCTGTGAAGAGATGTGTGCCGAGGGGCTTATCCGGATCGCTGAAGCTGACCGGCGTTGAGAACACGCTGGCGAACTTTTGGCGCACAAAGAGTTGCCCCTCCGACGGCTCTTCCTTGCCGGCGACTTCGTAGACCTTCTTGAACACGTCGTCGGTGAAACCACCAGTGACGGGCATGTCGTTGTCTTTCTGGAAGGCTTTGAGGGCCCGGATCGTGGCGCTTCCACGTGTGCCATCGAAGTTTTGCCGCGCCAGATAGCCCATGTCGGAGAGAATATACTGGAGGTCCACAGTACGGTCGCGCATCGTGCGGCGCGTCACCAAAATGCGGAGCGGTTCTTGAGAAATAGGTTCGGCGGCCTCGAAGGCAGCCGCTTTAGTGCCGGCCTTGAGACGTGTCGCCATGACCGACGGGCGCTCTAGGGGACGTGATGGATGGGCGTTGACGCCGAACAC
>JARFRF010000087.1 GCA_029287395.1 Methyloceanibacter sp.
ATAGAGAGTCTCCACCAGAGTCTCGATGCGGTTCGCATTGAGCTGGAGCGACTTCACCTCGACGACAATCTCATCCTTCAGCTGCTTGTAGCGGCGGCGCTGACTGGTCGAGAGGTCTTCATTCTTCAACGCCTTCTCGACCTGCTGATCTTGGAGCTTGCGCAGCTTCTTGTAGTTGCTGGCGACTAGATCGAAGGTCTCTAGAACCTGCGGCTTCAGCTCGGCCTCCATGGCGGCCAGCGAAAGCGAGTTCTCCATATCGTCGTCATCGTCGTCTTCGCCGGCGCCTTCCGCTTCCTCTCCCTCGGACTCCCCGTCGTCCTTGGCGGCGCCACTCGCGGCCCCGTTCGGCTTGCCCTCGCCTTCCTCCGGTTCCTCTCCCGGCAGAGGCTGCGAAGGTACCTGCTTGGCATCAGGTCCCTGATAGGTCGCTTCGAGATCGATGATGTCGCGGAGCAGAATCTTCCCGTCGTTCAGCTCGTCGCGCCAAATGATGATGGCCTGGAACGTCAGCGGGCTTTCGCATAGGCCGGCGATCATAGCCTCGCGGCCTGCCTCGATGCGCTTGGCGATGGCGATTTCGCCTTCGCGCGACAAGAGCTCCACCGAGCCCATCTCGCGTAGATACATGCGCACGGGATCGTCGGTGCGCTCGGCCGGCTCGCGCGTCGTGGTCTCGGGCTTGGCGACGGCTGATTGCGCGACGATGGCCTTGCCGCCCTCGCCGTCGGCGTTCTCGCCTTCCTCAGCCTCTTCGCTGTCGATCACATTAATGCCCATGTCGGAAAGCATGGACATGGTGTCCTCGATTTGCTCGGAGGACACCTCCTCTGACGGGAGAACTTCATTCAGCTCGTCATAGGTGACGAAACCGCGCTGCTTCGCCGTCTTGATCAGCTTCTTAACGGCGGCATCTGACATATCGAGAACCGGTCCGTCTTGGGACTGTGTCTCGGTCTCTTGCTCTTGTTCTCCGGCTTGAGCGGTCTTAGTGGCCATGCATGTCTCCAAGGCGCGGCACGATCGGGCGCCAATGTCTTGGCGGGAGGCGCTGACGACGCCTCACCTGCCAATGGCTTCAGCCGCGCCTGTTGCGAGGCATCTCTAAGGCTAAAGCCTCTTCCGTTGTCTCTGGTTCCGCCCAACCCTCCAGACGGACCAGAAGCGATTAAAGGGCTCATCCTTAATCGTCAATTAAGCATGAGCTAGAGTTGAGCAGTCCTTTCGACCCAAGAATTCTCTAAGCCGGAGAATTCTGCGGTTTTTCGCCAAAAACTCTAGGATTCCAAGCAAACGCGGGCATCGTGAAAAAAGCGCATGTCGGGCGCGTCTGATACTTAACTCATTGGGAGGAGTTGGCGAGCGGGCCAGCCACTGTCAAGGGCGCAAGCCGCGCGCGCCACTGGTTTTTTCGTGTTTCCCGAAACTGTGGCCGGGAAGCCACCCTATCGTCATCGCCAAGCCCAATCCGAGCCTGGCGTAGACGGATGAATGGTACGCGCTGCACTGGAGCAAAAAACTGATTTTGGCGCCGACAGTGCAAGCTGACCGTCGCCCGAGTATCGCACCCCGACATTGACGAAAAACCCCCTCATAAAATAACCATATGGTTATGCAAGAGGCTGACCAGTTGGACGCCGTTTTTTCTGCGCTCTCGGATCCCACGCGCCGGGCGATCCTCTCGCGGCTGACTGCCGGGGATGCGTCCGTGAACGAGCTGCGCGCGCCTTTCACCATGAGCCAGCCCGCGATTTCGAAGCACCTCAAGGTGCTCGAACGGGCCGGCCTCATCGAGCGGCGCGTTGCCCGGCAGCAGCGCCCTGCCCGCCTCAACGCCGCCCCCATGGCCCAGGCCGTGCGCTGGCTTGACGACTTCAAGCAGTTCTGGGCCCCCAGCTTCGATCAATTCGACACCTTGCTGGAAGACCTGAAACGGGACAAAACCACGAGGGAAGCCGACAATGAGTGATGCACTGACCTATATTTTGTAGCGCGTCTTCGATGCGCCGCGCGATCTTGTTTGGCGGACGTGGACGGACAAAGACCTGCTGGCCCGCTGGTACGGCCCAACGTGGAGACGTCGATCCATCGTCTCGATCTTGCGCCGGACGGGCTTTGGCTCGTGGAAATGAAGTGGGGCGACAACGCGAGATACGAGCGCACCGAATACAAAGAAGTCGATCCGCCGGAGCGGTTCGTGTGGCGCAGTCCATGGCCGATGCCGACTTCAATGCCACGTCGAAACCAATGATGCCCGACTGGCCGCGCGTCCTGCACGGCGCGGGCGTATTCACTCCCAGAAATTAGTAGAGTCACGCTTGTGATGCTGGCGCTGCCTTGATGGATGATGTGCATCAAGGCGAGGTCCGTAGCTCAAGTGCTATCTTTTTATCAGTTTCGCGAGTGTCTCTCAGTGGACCGCTTGAGGTTTCCAAACGGAGTACCGTCGATGGCAAACCAGACCGCTCATATCGCGACCGCACCAGATGGTTCTCAGGGTGCAATGACTGATTTCTATCTTTGCCTTGAGGGACAGCACAGCGGCCCTGGCATGAAGCCTGGTCGCACATGGCGGTTGATCGACGAATCAACTGGCGTCACCTGCATCTGTAAGAGCTCAATTCCGGTCGAGAATGAGCTGCATGTGCGCGTTTGGATTAACGATGATCAGCCAATCGAGCACATCTTCTCGCGAGATTACAGCACGGGTAGTCTAGCTCTTGAGCTTAAGACATCCTTAATCGACGGTGTGACGTACACCTGGGGCACCGGTCTGGAGATCCCCCTCGCTTGGTCCTTGAGAGAGAAAATTGAGGCCACCTCGCTCGAAAAGGAGCCGAGTAGCGGTGGACGTTTGAAATTTTCCGCAATATTCCAGAAGTTCGTAGAAGACAAAGTTGCTATCCTAAATGATGACCCTCGGAAAAAAACGTCCGCAATACAGATTGAAGCAAAAATAGAGAACGTAAGAACGGGCATTAAGGTTTATGAGCTACATACGTATTTCGGACTAGGGATTGGTCTCATTCGAGTGGGTGGCCATATGTGGGCGAAACAGTTCAACTGCCATTTGCATGAGGTTTCAGATAACTGAGCCAGACCGGTCAAGCCATGCGCAGCACACTTCGGCTTATTGCTCTGTTTCTAGCCGCCTTGGGGGTGACTTCGCTCGCAGTGTGGTGGAGCAATAGCGGCGGGTACGGAGAGAGTCCCGTGGCACTTGTTACTGGCGTTTTTCTACTTGGCTTGGCTGTCTTGCTTTGGATGCTCAAACGGAACTAACTCGCCAGCATAGAAGCCACGCACGTTTAGATGGCCCTGCGCGGGTGAAGCGGTGGTGCTACGCTTGCCTCAAGGAGGAGAGGCTATGGACGAGCAGTTGAAATGGGTTGGTTTGACGCTGGCGGTGGTCTTTTTTGCACTAGCGGCATTCACGATTCTCACTTTCGATTTCGTCGCTACGTTGGTGTTCTTCTTTCCCGATTGGCTAATTGACCGCGACTGGTTCGAGTATCCACCTATCCCAATTGCGCGACCATAAGAGCCACAGACTTAGCCGCATACGGCTTGCCCCGCTCGTTTAGATGGCCCTGCGGGGGTCACGCGGTAGGTGCTAGGCTTCTCCACGGGCATGGAGAGGGCTGATGGAAATTTCCCTCGCATTCATTTTTGCAGCCGTTTTCTTATCCGGCGTGTTCGTAATGATGTGGGGCATTCATAACCAGTCCGGGATAGCCGTGATTTTGGGTTCACTGCTTACCCTCATAGGGGGGTGGTCTTGCGTACTTCTTTCTGGGCTGTGCGGCTCGCAGCATCGAAGCCACTGCCTTGGCCGCATACGTTTTGCCCCTCCCGTGCATATAATGTCGGTCTGTGATTTGCTGATACGGGTCAAGCGGCCATGCTTCGCATCATCATCTAGCTAAGTCTACCAAGACCTTCATGCGGTGCAGCCGATCTTGTCGGACGTTTAGGCTAGTAGGTTTTTGGCCAACAAGAGAGAGCCTCAGTAGCGTGCGCACCGTGCAATTCTTCAAGGCCAATAGGTTCTCAAACAAAGCCCTTCCAACAAAGAAATGCTCCTAGCGCGATGACGAGTAGTCCGCTGATAAGAAGAATGTTGGACCACCGAGCCACCATTTTGCGGGCGAGATCTTCGACCTGTTGAGGGAAAACGATGCGAAAACTGCCGCGGACGATCATCAGCCAGCCGACAATGGTGATGATCACCGGCCAGTCCCACACCCAGATATTATGGGTGAGTACAATGGCAAGACCTCCGGTGAGAGCTATCGCCCCAAAGATATAGAGCAGCGCATGGCTCGACATCACTTCGTCTACGACTGCGCGATACCTATCTCCGTTTAGAAGCAGACCGATACCCACGATAACGAAAATCGGCCCTATCAACCGGGCGAGAAAGAGCGAAGCATCCATCAATGTAACCTATCAGCGATGCGGCGATCCCTCGCGTTGGCCAACAAAGGAACTCGCTGCCTTAGCAACTTTCACAACAATGCGCCGCGCTTCATTGAAGCTGATCGCGCCTTTATCGACGCCCTCCTGGATTCCAATC
>JARFRF010000161.1 GCA_029287395.1 Methyloceanibacter sp.
AGATCAAACTGCGGAGTTGTTTACTTGAACTCGACCTTGACGATCTCGTAGGACTTGCCGCCGCCGGGCGTCGAGACCTCGACTACGTCCTTTTTGCGCTTCCCGAGAAGCGCGCGCGCGATCGGAGAAGTGATGGAGATCTTGCCTTCCTTCACGTTGCCCTCGATCTCGCCGACAATCCGATACTTGACCTTGTCTTCGGTATCCTCGTCGATCAGGGTCACTGTCGCGCCGAACATGACCTGATCGCCCTTAAGCTTGGACACGTCGATGATATCCGCTCGTGACAGCTTGTCTTCGAGGTCGGCGATGCGAGCCTCGGTGATCCCCTGCAGCTCCTTGGCGGCATGGTATTCGGCGTTTTCGGACAAATCCCCGTGCGAGCGGGCTTCAGAGATCAATTTGATAATCCGCGGCCGCTCGGCGGTCTTGAGATTCTTGATCTCAGCCTCAAGGGACGTATATCCCTCGGCGGTCATCGGCACCTTTTCCATTTCAGTTCAAACTCCTTAGGGGCGGGCCCCCTTAACAATACTGTCAAGGAATTGACCCACTGAAGTCAAGAATCTGTTGATTTCGACCGTTTTCTGCAGCTTCTAAGCAGGCTCGGGTGAGCCTTAGCCGACGTAGCTTTGGAGCGGGGCGACGGTCAGGCTGCCTGCTCGCAAGGCTCTAATCGCCTCGGTAGCCGCCAGCGCGCCGGCAAGCGTTGTATAGTAAGGAACGTGGTTCAGCAAGGCCGACCGCCGAATTGACATGGAGTCGGCCAGAGCCTTAGCGCCCTCGGTTGTATTGAAGACGATATCTATATCGCCGTTTGCAATGGCGTCGACAATGTGAGGACGCCCCTCGAGGACCTTGTTGACCCGCTCGCAAGCGATCCCGTGCTCGGCGAGATGGCGCTGCGTACCGCGCGTCGCCACAATACGGAAGCCCATCTCAATCATTGTGCGGGCCGGGATGAGCAACTTGTCTTTGTCGAGATCTTTCACCGAGACGAAGACAGTGCCGGACATGGGTAGTTTGGCACCCCCGCCCAGCTGGCTCTTGGCGAAAGCAACGGCATAGTCACGGTCGATGCCCATGACCTCGCCGGTGGAGCGCATCTCCGGTCCCAGCGCGGGATCCACCCCGGGGAACCTCGCAAAAGGAAAGACGGCTTCCTTTACGGCAATATGGTCGAGCTGTGCCGGGGTTAGGTCAAACGTCGCGAGCGGTTTGCCCGCCATGACCTCCGAAGCGATGCCCGCAATCGGCTCGCCGATGACCTTCGCGACAAACGGGACGGTTCGCGAGGCCCGTGGATTGACTTCAAGGATGTAGATGTCGTCGTTCTGTATGGCGAACTGAATGTTCATCAGCCCCACCACGCTCAACGCGCGCGCGAGGGCCGCTGCCTGTCGCTCAAGTTCCCTAACAATTTCAGGTTTCAGGGAGTGGGGCGGAAGCGAGCAGGCGCTGTCCCCAGAATGTACACCCGCCTCCTCAATATGCTCCATCACGCCGCAAATGAAGACGTCGCGACCGTCTGCCAGAGCATCGACGTCCACCTCGATTGCATCGCGCAAATATGAATCGAGCAATACGGGGCTCTTGCCGGAAACCACGACCGCCTCAGCGATGTACCGTTGGAGCTGCGCTTCGTCATGAACGATTTCCATCGCCCGTCCTCCAAGGACATAGGAGGGGCGGATCACAACTGGGAAGCCAATCTGCTTCGCAATGGCGACGGCCTCGTCGGCGGAGCGGGCGATACCGTTCTTTGGCTGTCTCAAACCAAGCTGATCGATCAGCGCTTTGAAACGGTCTCGATCTTCCGCCAGATCGATTGCGTCGGGAGAGGTCCCGAGTATAGGGACTTCGGCCTCTTCTAACGCCGCCGCGAGCTTCAAAGGTGTCTGGCCGCCAAACTGGACGATCACGCCCTTGACGGTGCCGTTGCTCTGTTCCTTGTGCACAATCTCGAGAACAGCTTCTTCCGTTAGCGGTTCAAAATAGAGTCGGTCCGATGTGTCGTAGTCGGTCGAGACCGTCTCCGGATTGCAGTTGACCATAATGGTCTCGAACCCAGCGGCCGACAGGGAGAAGGCTGCGTGGCAGCAGCAATAGTCGAACTCGATCCCCTGGCCGATCCGGTTAGGACCGCCTCCGAGAATAACAACTTTGTCCGCGGCGCTCGGCCGCGACTCGCACGACTCGCCGCCAGCGAAGCCCGCCTCGTAGGTTGAGTACATGTACGCCGTCGGTGACGCGAACTCCGCAGCGCAGGTGTCGATACGTTTGTACACGGGGCGCACATCAAGCGCGTGCCGCGCTTGGCGCACCTCAGACGTCGTCACGTCTGCGAGCATGGCAAGCCGCTCGTCCGAGAAGCCCATTGATTTGACACTGTGGAAAGCGCCGGCTGTCGTGGGCAACCCGTGTTCCCGAACTTTTGTCTCCATGTCGATAATGTCTTGAAGCTGCCGGATAAACCAGGGGTCGATGCGGCAGCTGTCGTAGATCTGTTCGTGGTCTACCCCAAGGCGCAGCGCTTGGGCGACTTTCAAGAGGCGATCCGGTGTCGGCGTACCGAGCGCTTCCCGGATCACGTTCTTGTCGTCGCCCTGGCCAAGCCCCTCGAAATGGTACTCATCAACGCCCGCGAGTCCTGTCTCCAGCGAACGGAGTGCCTTCTGCAGCGACTCAGGGAATGTCCGGCCAATGGCCATGGCCTCTCCGACCGACTTCATTGACGTGGTGAGGTAGGGTTTCGACCCTTGAAACTTCTCGAAAGCGAAACGGGGTATCTTCGTGACGACGTAATCAATCGTCGGCTCGAATGAGGCAGGCGTAGCCCCGCCGGTAATGTCGTTCGCAAGCTCGTCGAGCGTGTAGCCGACGGCAAGTTTGGCGGCGACCTTGGCGATGGGGAAGCCGGTTGCTTTCGAAGCCAGCGCCGATGAGCGGGACACGCGGGGATTCATCTCGATGACGACCAGCCGTCCATCGTCTGGGTTCACAGCAAACTGAACATTCGATCCACCAGTCTCGACGCCGATCTCGCGCAGGACCGCGATCGAGGCGTCCCGCATAATTTGATACTCTTTATCGGTAAGTGTGAGGGCAGGCGCGACAGTGATGGAGTCGCCCGTGTGAACGCCCATTGGATCGACGTTCTCGATGGAGCAAATGATAATGCAGTTGTCGTCCTTGTCTCGGACGACTTCCATTTCGTACTCTTTCCATCCTAGCACCGATTCCTCGATCAGCACTTCGCAGGTAGGAGAGGCGTCCATGCCGCGTTCGACGATCTCAATAAACTCTTCGCGATTATAGGCAATGCCACCGCCGGTGCCGCCGAGCGTGAACGAGGGGCGGATGATTGCCGGCAGGCCGACCTCTTGCATCGCTTCGAGCGCTTCGATCAGGCCCTTCTCGACGTAACGCCGCCGCCGTTCGCTTTCGTGCCGCGCCCAGTCCGCTTCGAATGCCAGCATCGCCTCCGAGCGGGCTTGTAGATCCGAGTGTTCCGCCTCGATCCGCGCGACTTCTGACTTATGGGCTTCGCGATCCGCGCGCTTTAGAGCGCCGGCGTCGGCAAGGCGTGACTTGGGCGACTCCAGGCCGATCTTGTCCATGGCTTTGCGGAAGAGTTCGC
>JARFRF010000168.1 GCA_029287395.1 Methyloceanibacter sp.
CCAGAAGGTAAAGACAGCGCTGGCCCATGGATTAGTATGCCACTCAACACTCAATAAGAGAGGCGATGGAGTACTGGGGGACATGGCGGTGAAGACCGAAAACTCGACCTATGGCGACGGCGTTACCGTCTCATTTGGTGCTGAATTTGCGCGTTCCGAGCAATTCAAGACCGTGTTCCGCGAGGGCATGGCCTTGGTCGAGGCCGCTGCCGCTTATCTTGACGGCGACGGGCGGAGAGAGGCCCGCGAGCTCCAGCCACCGCACTCCTTGGCCTATGCCACGGAAAGCATGCGCCTTACGACGCGACTGATGCAGCTCGCCTCGTGGCTGCTTATTCGTCGGGCTGTCACGGAAGGCGAATTGACACCTGAACAAGCGGTCGAAGAGCAGCGGAAGATCAAGCTACCAGTTGAAGACTCTCGTCCGTCTCGAGACCTCGAAGGGTTGCCGAAGCGGCTGCGTACGCTGATTGAAGAGAGCGTGACACTGCAGGAGCACGTCGTCCGGTTGGATCAGATGATGCACTTCAAGCAGCCGGAACCGGAAAACGCTCACCATCCCGTTGGCGCACAATTCTCGCGGCTTCGGGCCGCGTTCGGCGACGACGCCGATTAAGGTGGGACTTGCAGCAAATCCTCTTATTCGAACAGAGTGGCGAGTCCATAGTTCTTCGAGGGTGCCGAAGCAAAATCAATTGAGCCATCGGTGCGCGTATAGATGATGCACTCATCTGCGCCATCACACGACAGGCGGTGTACGGCGTTTCCCGAGGAGCTGAAATAACTGCCCGGCTCTAGCTTGCGCATATCGGCTCCGCCCAGCAGTTGGTGACCAATTTGCCCCGTAATCACAACAGCGCGGTTACACGCGCCATCGGTCTGAAGCTCGCCGTGATATCCCGCCGGTAGTTTGACTAGCATCCCGTGCGGCTGGCTGTCCTGCGGGTCGCCCCATAGAAAGGCCACTCTTGGGGGCACTGCTGAGGCCGGCACACCCAGAAGATCAGTCCAAACGATGTTAGATGCGTCAACATTTATGGGCCGGCTCCCATCATCGAAAGCCTTGTTCGGAGGAAGGACCAAATAAGGGGCCTCCTCAATTTCAATATAGGCAACACTATTGCTGCCTTTCGTAGCAGTGATGTGCACTTCTCCAGCCGGTTGCGTCCAAAACGAGCCCGCGGGCATCCACATATCAACAGCGTCAGGGTCGTCATTGTGAACGAGTCCGCTGATCACGACCCCTCGGTAAGTGACATTGTGAATGTGAGGCGGCGAAGAAAAACCGTCGGCAAATCTCACGAGAAATTCAGATGGACCCGTGCCACTTCGATCGCCCCAAAGCGTTGGCGGCCTTTGGTCCTTTGTCGCCGCGCAGCGGATTAAGCGGCGTCCACTCCACGTCCGATGCCAAGACGACATTCTCCTCGGCGGCGCTCTTGGCAACCGTATTTGCGCTTTCGGTTGCCAACAGATGCGAGCCCCAGGCCGATACGACGAGCGCCGCGGTAAGCGACAAGGCCTTTCCCAATTGAGAGAAATTCATTCCGGCCTGCACTTCTTCTCAGGTCCGTAAGGCAAAAGAAAAGCCGGCCCCGATCGGACCGGCTTTGGTCTAAAACATGCGGGCTGCGACAGCCCGGCACAGTTTTTACTTGATGAAGCCTTCGTACTTCTTCTTAAAACGCGAAAGGCGACCGCCTCGGTCAATAAGGTGCTGCCCGCCGCCAGTCCAGGCGGGATGGGTCTTGGGGTCGATGTCCAGCTTGAGGGTGTCACCCTCGGCACCATAGGTCGAGTAGGTGACAAACTCCGTGCCATCCGTCATGACCACTTTGATCTGGTGGTAATTGGGGTGAATGTTGTTCTTCATGGCTGAAAACCTTATTTGCCCGGGCCGCCCGATTGTTTGCAGGCAGCTCCGCATGGCTTCGTCGTTAACTGGCAGAATTGGCGGCAGGCTATACCGCGGAACGGCCGCCGGGGCAAGATCGCGGGGCGGCGAGTTGGCGCTGTCGATGGTCGCCTGGGCGATGGCCGATTTTCAGTTGGCAAGGATAAATTATAGCATCATCAAAGTCGTTGCGAACGCGCGTCAGACCCTTACAGTCAGGCCGGTTCTCGGTCCGTGACTTCCGAAGTGAAGTGACACAAAACCAAGAATAGACTGGGCATAATGTTACAACCTGTTTCCTCTGAGCCTGCGGTGGCACCGATAAACCGCCAAGAGCCGCGGCAGGAAGATGCCGAAAAGTCGCGCCGTATCTCGCTCAAGCCTTTGGGACGTATCCGGCCATATCTCCTCAGATATAAGGGTATGCTGGCCGCAGCGCTTGTCTTCTTGGTCCTGGCGGCCGGGGCGATGCTCGCCCTGCCGCTTGCTCTGAGGCGCATGATCGATCTTGGCTTTTCGGGCGTCGAACCGGAGTTGGTTGACGTCTATTTCGGGACACTGTTCGCCGTTGGCGCCGTACTCGCGCTAACAAGCGCGGCCCGCTACTACTGTGTGAATTGGCTCGGCGAACGCGTTGTGGCGGATATCCGCTCTGATGTCTTCGCGCATCTCACCAGTCTCAGTCCCGCCTTTTTCGAAGTATCTCACTCCGGCGAAGTGATGTCGCGCCTGACCGCGGACACAACACAGGTCAAAGCTGCGGCAGGCACGGCCGTGTCCCAAGCGATGCGAAACGTGCTTCTCGTGGTCGGCTCCGTTGTGATGATGATCGTGACGAGCCCAAAACTGTCGCTCGCCGTCCTTATCGCGATCCCACTCATCGTGCTGCCGCTTGTGGCATACGGCCGTTCGGTTCGCGCTCGGTCGCGCCACGCGCAGGACACCCTGGCGGAGGCGTCCGCTTATGCGAGCGAGAGTCTCGGACAGGTCAAGGTACTTCAGGCCTTCACCAACGAACGCGCCGCAACGAGCCGCTTCCGCCGTGCGATGGATCGGGCCTTCGAGGCCGCCAACGATCGCGCCAAGGCACGCGCAGGGCTCACGGCGATCGCCATGTTCCTGGTCTTTGCCTCAGTCGTGGGGGTTCTCTGGTACGGGGCGCAGGACGTTCTGTCCGGTTCGATGACGGGCGGCACGCTTGGGCAGTTCGTGCTCTATGCGGTCTTCGCGGCCGCGGCGGTGGGCGGTCTCAGCGATGTCTGGGGCGAAGTTGCCCAAGCTGCGGGCGCCGCCGAGCGTCTTGGCGAGCTACTTGAGGCACAGTCCGATATCCAGTCGCCACCGCATCCGACGCCGATGCCGGTTCCCGGACGCGGCGAGATTTCGTTCGCAGATGTGACTTTCGCCTATCCTTTGCGGCCGGATGACGCCGCGCTGGATGATGTCAGTTTCTCCGTGGAACCGGGCGAGCGGGTCGCGCTCGTTGGGCCGTCCGGCGCAGGCAAGACCACGATCTTCGCGCTGCTCTTACGCTTCTACGATCCCACCTCCGGCATCGTCCGCGTCGACGACGTGCCGGTCGACATGGCGGAGCTGGAGGAACTGCGCTCGCGCTTTGCCATGGTGCCGCAAGAAACCGCACTCTTCGCCGATTCGGTCGCGGCCAACATTGCGTACGGGTCTGACGACGCAACTCCTGCGCAGATCGAGGCGGCGGCGAAAGCTGCTTTCGCGCACGACTTCATCGTCAAGCTCCCCGACGGCTACGATACCCAGCTCGGGGAGGGTGGCATAACACTGTCCGGCGGTCAGCGTCAGCGCATCGCCATTGCTCGTGCCGTTCTGCGGGATGCGCCAATCCTTTTGCTTGATGAAGCCACGAGCGCACTCGACACCACCAACGAGACTCTGGTGCAAAAGGCGCTCGACAAGGTGATGGATGGGCGCACGACGCTCGTCATCGCGCACCGGCTCTCGACCGTCGTTAATGCGGACCGCATTTTGGTGTTCGACGAGGGCCGGCTCGTGGAGGAGGGCACTCATCAGCAGCTTATCGCGAAGAGCGGTCTCTATTCCCGACTGGCCGCGCTCCAATTTGCTCCCGACGCAGCCGAGTAGTGTTAGCGTTCCGTGAGCTTCAGCTCGATACGTCGGTTTCGGGCGAGCGCCGCAGGGCTTCGGCCCGTGTCGACGGGTTGATACTCGCCAAAGCCCGCAGCCACTAGATGGTCCGGCGCGATCTCGCGATCCATGAGGTAGCGCACGACGGAGATCGCGCGCGCCGAAGACAACTCCCAGTTTGACGGGAAGGTGGCCGAAGAAATCGGCGTGATGTCCGTATGTCCGTCGACACGCATCACCCACGGAATGTTTGCGGGAATATTGCCCTCGATCTCCTTTAGCGCCGCAGCGAGCTTGTCGAGCTGACCGTAGGCGCTTGGTTTCAACGTCGCCGAGCCTGGATCGAACAGCACGTCAGATGGAAACACGAAGCGGTCGCCGACGATCCTGAAATCCTGCCGCTGGCCGAGCGTCTTGCGCAATTCGCCGAAGAAATTCGAGCGATAGCGCGCGAGCTCTTGCGCTTTCCTGGCAAGCGCCACGTTGAGGCGCTCCCCAAGGTTGGCGATTGTCTCCTGGCTGTCCTTGTCTTTTGCCTCGGAAGCTTCCAACGCCTCGTTCAGCGCGGCGAGTTGCAGGCGAAGGGCGGCGAGTTGCTGGTTGAGAAGCTCGACCTTAGCGAGAGCGTCGTTGGTGATGTTCTTCTGCTTGTCCAGTTCCGTACCGAGCGCGGCAATGCGCCCTTGCGCGTCGTCCGAGGTTCCACTCGCATCGCCGAGGAGACCGGTTAGGCGCTGGTTCTGTGCTTGAGTATCGATCAGCGTAGCTTGAAGTGCCGCGAGATTGTCTTCCGCGGACTCCTTCTGTGAGCGCTCCAAAGCCAGAAGCTCTGTCAATTCGGCGAGCTGCCGGTTGAGGCGCGTCAGCATCGTGTCCTTGCCGCTCGCGGCCTGTGTGATGATGTAGTTCGTCACCATGAACAGCGACATGAGGAAGATAACGACCAGTAGCAGCGTGGAAAGCATGTCCACGAAGCCGGGCCAGAGATTAGTTTGAAGTTGGCCGCGGCGGCCGCGCGCGAGAGCCATCTATCGTTTCCTCTGCCCGATCATCGGCCCGCAGACGCCTTTGGTTTGGACGCCACCTCGCGCAGCACAGTTGCGATTTCCTGCTGCTGCTGAGCCTGCTCGTCTGCCCACTCCCGAACGACCTTTTGCTCAGCACGCATCTGCCGGATCAGTTTATCGACGCCTTGGGAGAGGTCTTGGACAGCAGCCTCGGTGCTTCCACCCTTATCCATGCGCTCGCCGAGATCGGAGATTGATCGCTGCATATCCATCAGCGCATAGCGAAGCTGCGGCGGCACGCTGTCGCCAGGATCCGTCGTCTGGAGCTCCGTAACGTTGGCGAGCCAGTCTTCCAGTTCGTTGTAGAAACGGCTTTGCGCGTGGCCTGCTTGCAGATCGAGAAAGCCGAGAATAAGAGACCCGGCCAGCCCGAAAAGCGATGACGAGAAGGCAATGCCCATGCCCGAAAGAGGTCCAGCAAGGCCTTCTTTGAGTTGATCGAACAGAAGCACGCTTTCGTCGCCGCTCGTGTCCAGCGCGCCGATTGTGTTGCCTACGGAGCTCACGGTTGTCAGCAGTCCCCAAAAGGTCCCGAGAAGGCCGAGGAACACCAACAGGCCAACAAGGTAGCGCGTGGTCTCGCGCTGCTCGTCCAGCCTAGAGGCGACCGAGTCCAGCAATGTACGCGCCGAGCCTGTTTCGAGGCTGAGGTGCCCAGTCGTATCTCTCAACATGGTGGCCATCGGTAGGAGCAGCACGGGCGGATTTGTCTTTGTCGGACTGGCATCCGTGATGCTGAAATTGTTGACCCAGTTGATCTCGCGATAGAGCCTCAAGACTTGGCGGAATGCATAAACGCAGCCCACGATCAGAACGCCAATGATCAGCCCGTTCAGTCCAGGATTGGCCATGAAGCTGGACCTGAGTTGGCCGGTCTGACCGTCCAAGATGATCGCCAGCAGGACAGCGAGAACTAGAAAGAGCGACATGCGCCAGAGAAAGATCTGCGGGCGCGAGAGCTGAGTTCGATAGGTCTTGCGTGCCATAGTTCTCTGCCAGGGTCCTTGTACGGCGGCTAGCCAGCTTTATACGCCAGCGCTTATTTTCGAGCGTTCTAAGCTCAATGTCCTCGCTCGATTTTCTTCAGATTTGCCTAAAATTGACAGTACCTGAATAGTTTGGCGGGCAAAACGGTAGTCTGAAGGCGGCAGTACCGCTACCCAGTCTTCGCCGGAGAGGGCGCTGGCGCATTCGCGGACTTCAAGATCTTGAGCAGCTTCAATTGGATTGTCTCGTTGCCGGCGACGATGCTCCCTGTCTCGAAGATTTTGTCCTTCCCGTTCATGTCGGTCGCATAGCCGCCCGCCTCTTTCGTGAGGATTATCCCGGCGGCCATGTCCCAAGGGCGCAAATTGCTCTCCCAGAACCCGTCGAAGCGGCCGGCTGCCGTCCACGCAAGATCCAGAGCAGCAGAGCCGGTCCGTCGGACGCCGGCGCTGGACGCCATCACCGCCCTCACTTCCCTCAGAAACTGTTCGTGGCCCGGGCGCCCGCTGTGGGGCACGCCGGTGCCGATGACAGCTGTTCCCAGCTCCGCGCGTGCCGCGACGCGGATGCGCCGGTCGTTGAGAAAAGCACCCTGGCCCTTTTCGGCAGTGAAGGTCTCGTTCATCACAGGATTGTAGATCAGGCCAGCGACAAGATCGCCCTCTCGCTCAAGTGCGATTGCGACGGCAAAAATAGGTATCGAGTGCAGGAAATTGGTCGTACCGTCGAGTGGGTCCACGATCCAACGATGCGTTCGATCGGCGCCTTCGACCTCCCCGCGCTCCTCCATCAGAAAGCCATAGCCGGGCCGCGCCTTGGAGAGTTCGGCGAAGATGATCTCCTCCGCGCGCAGATCGGCTGCGGTGACGAAATTCGCCGGTCCCTTCACCGAGACCTGCAGATTTTCGACCTCGCCGAAGTCGCGCGCGAGGCTGCGGCCCGCCTTGCGGGCGGCACCGATCATTACGTTCATCAACGCCGACGCGGGCATGGGCTCCTGATGCCTCTAGATCTTTAAAGCCATTGATGGCTTGGCCTCTGAAGGTGTGAGGTCGAGCAGACCAAACGATGAACCATCCAGCTTATGTGCCCTGTTTGAAGCTGCGCTGTCTTATGACTCCGCGCGGCGGACATAGGTCAGTTCATTCGTGTCTACCACGATCTTTTCGCCGGCCTCGATAAAGGGCGGCACCATCACGCGCACGCCGTTTTCGAGCTTGGCCGGTTTGTAAGACGATGCGGCAGTCTGGCCCTTCACCACAGGATCGGCTTCAACGATTTCGAGAGTGACCTGGTCGGGGAGGGCAACGCCAATAGGTCGTCCTTCGTGGCTTTCGACCATGACGGTCATGCCATCTTGGAGAAACGCTGCTCGATCTTCCAGAAGATCCTGCGGAATTTGGATCTGATCGTAAGACTCCAGATCCATGAACGTCAGCATATCGCCTTCTGCGAAGAGGAACTGGTGGTCCTTCTGCTCTAAGCGGACGCGCTCCACCGTTTCGGAGGAGCGGAAGCGCTCGTTGAGTTTGGAGCCGTCGATCAAGTTCTTTAGCTCCACCTGCGCGTAGGCTGGACCTTTACCGGGCTTCACGGCTTGCGTCTTAACCGCGACCCAAAGGCCGTTTTTGTGCTGAATAACGTTGCCAGGCCGGATCTCGTTGCCGTTGATCTTCATGGGGTTCCTTACGGAGTGCCTTTGGGTTGTGTCGTGGTCTGTGTTTTGGACTGTGTGGTGCCGGGCGGGCCACTCGGCGTCGATGGCTGGGGCGAAGTCGTCTGAGCCTCTGGGCTGGCTTTAACACTCGCGTTATGGCCGCTGTCAAGAGTGGGCGCTGGCTCGATGGGTGGCTTCACTTCGCTGATGGTCGCTCCTTCATAGGCGTCAACGAAGCGTTCGGCGGCAGCGCGCTGCTCCGAGGTTAATTTCGTCAACGCGATATCGAGGGAAAAGTCGCTGACGCCTGCACGGCGCGCGATGAGGTGCCATTTGGCCGCTTCGACAAGATCGAGAGGGAAAACGAGGCCGTTAGCGTAGAGACGCGCTAGACGGTTCTGAGCGACAGGGTTGCCTTTCTGCGCGGCTAGGGAGAAGAGCTTGGCGCCTTTTTCTTGGTCCACGTCCACGCCGCGTCCCTTGAACAGCATCGTGGCGTACTCGACCTGTGCGGCAGGCAAGCCAGCATCTGCGGCTTTGCCGGTCCATTCGGCGGCTTTCTTCTCATCAAGAGGAACCCCGCGTCCGAACTGATAAAAGGCCCCAAGATCGTACTGCGCTTGCGTATTGCCGCTCTCGGCCGCCTTGGCCATCCATTCCGCGGCCTTGGCTTCGTTCGCCGGACGTCCTTGCCCTTGCAGAAACATCAGAGCGAGATTGTATTGGGCGGCCGGGTTTCCCTCATTGGCCGCCTGTTCGAACAGATTGGCTGCCATGCGGGAGTCTTTGCGCACGCCCAGCCCCTTCGTCGTCAATAGCGCCAAGGAAAACGCCGCGTTGGTGTCGCCGAGATCGGCAGCTTTGGCGTATGCGTTCGCAGCCTTTGCATAATCTTGCGACACCCCGAGGCCGCCAGAGTACATCTCGCCAATGAGCGTGTAAGCTTCCTTCGAGCCCGCCTCGGCCTCCTTTTGCGCGAGTTCAAGCGCGGTCTTGTATTTTCCAGCAGCGAACGCGACGTAGGCGGCGCTCTCCTCAGCGAGCGCTGTCCCGGGGTGGGACATTTGCACCAGGATACCCAGTATCAGCGTCGTGACACCAACGCGGAATTTTCTCATGCCTCTCTCCGAATACTTCCGATGGTCCGATCCATGTCGCGCAGGAAAGTCAGGGCGTCTTCGCGCTCCCAGATCGTCGACGGTGGTGCGATAAAATCCACACCAAGCTCTGCTAGAGCAGCGGCTCGTGACACGGCCGCAATGTCCCACGCGACGCATGGCACCACGAAGATTTCCGACCACCACGCGATCGTCTCCGACAGGGCGTCAAATTCGGCCGCAGCATCTTGCGAGCCGGATGAGGTGAACGCCACATAGTCTGCACCTAACTCCGCCAGCTCCATGGCGTCATGCCGCACCAGGCCGCAAGCCACGCCAATATTCGCACTTTCGCCGAGCACGTTGCGCGCTTCGCTATACAGGGACTTATCGGCCGCAATGTGCACTCCGTCAGCGCCTAGTTCGACAGACGCTTCAATGCTGTTTTCGATAAGACAGGCAGCGCCGGCGCCCTGAATTCGGTCAATTAGGCTGTCAAGGATACCAGTCTCGAGCGGCTCGTTGTTTCCAGAAATGAGCACGCAGGCCGGCCCAAGCTCCGACAAAGCCTGGGAGAGTTGCGCGGTCTTTTTGGCCAGAAAGGGTGCCGCTACCTGCAGATACAGGCGGCAGCGGGGCTTCAGTTTAGACATTTCCGGTGTCGACGCAGGGGGCGCCAAATGTTGCGATAGCTCGGGTCCCAAGGTGCTTTCTCAAATCATAGGCATCGCCGGACTGTCAAACTTTGCACAGCGTTGCGTGAGAAGAGGGTTGTGGGCGCGCCCTTTCCGTTTGAACATGGCGTCACCACATAATCAGCCAGCTAACTGTTCCATATGTGGAACATGGCTTCCGAGACAGCTGGCTTTCGCGATGATCGATGACGCCTGGCGGGGAGGGCGACTGTGATGGCGCAAACCGTGATGAAACTGGACCCAAGCGATCCCTTGGCGCGCTTTGATGCGGCTTTGGACGTACTTGAAGTGCATCTTGCTCAAGTTCTTGCCGATGACCGAGGCAAGGCCCCGTCGGCCGAGATCGTTGAACTGCGCGAGCAAGTTAAGTTTCTGACCGAGGAGCGAGATCAACTCGTGGCTGAACTTGCGGTTGAACGCAACCGCGCGCAACGCCTGAAGGCCGCGAACGACGAAGTGGCGGAACGTCTCGACGCCGTAATGAGAGCCCTAAAAGACATAGCGCCCGCGATGCAGGGTTAGGTTAGGCGCGGGCTGGTAGGAGGCTAGGAGCATCAAATGGGGCAAGTCGTTGTGACGCTGAACGGCCGAACTTACCGGCTCGAATGCAACGAAGGCGAAGAGAGTCATCTTGCCGAGATGGCACAGTATATTGGGTCGCATGTGGACGATATGCGGCAGAAATTCGGCCAAGTTGGTGACGACCGCCTTATGCTTATGGCTTCGCTTTTCATTGCGGATGAGCTGTGGTCGCTGCGGGCCGACGTAGAGAACCTTCGGGCGCAATTGGCCGAGGCACGGCGCGACAAATCGAATTCGGACGAGAATGCGCGGTCCATTGAAGCTCAGCTATTCGCCAAGATTGGCGATGCGGCTTCGCGGCTTGAGCGCCTAAACACGCGGCTGACCGACAGTTCTAGCGGTGGCCACTGACGCAAGGGCGCTCGGCGATATCGTTTCTGCGACCCCTATTCCAATGGCCTTCGACGCCCTAATATATTTGGTTCGGGCTGCGGGGTGCGTTAGGAGCATTTATTCCAGGGCCCTATAAGATCCTATGGGAGCTGACCCTGACGGGGATCGTGGTCTTCGTCACTCGGCGCCCACCTACTTGAGTAGGGACACCCGGGATCTGCGCTCCGACGGCCACCGCGGCCCCTCCACTCCCTAGGGTGGCGGCCTAAGCAACAATTCTGTATTGACCTATGGATGCTTAACCCCTCTCGGATACGGACGGGCTCGTGCGTCTTCTCTTCTTAGGGGATGTGGTCGGCCGCGCCGGTCGAGTAGCCGTCTTGGAGATGTTGCCGAAACTGCGAGAGCGCTACCGCGCCGATTTCGTTGTGGTGAACGGCGAGAACGCAGCAGGCGGCTTCGGAATCACTGAAGTCATCCTCAACGAGCTCCTGGACGCAGGAGCCGACGTAGTGACCACCGGCAACCATGTGTGGGACCAGCGCGAGGCGCTCGTCTTTATCGAGAGGTACGATAGGCTGCTGCGACCCCTAAATTTCCCTGCAGGGACACCGGGAAAAGGTGCGGGCCTCTTCAAAGCAGCCAATGGCGCAGATGTCCTCGTCGTGAATGCCATGGGCCGTGTCTTCATGGCGCATATGGACGATCCCTTCCGAGCGATCGAAGAACAAGTGGGGGCATGCCCGCTCAAAACGGGAACCGATGCGATCCTGATCGACTTTCATGCGGAAGCCACGTCGGAGAAGGAGTCTCTGGGACACTTTATCGACGGGCGGGTAACCGCCGTCGTCGGCACACATACTCATGTCCCCACGGCCGATCACCAGATTCTCACGGGCGGCACTGCCTACATCAGCGATGCTGGAATGTGCGGGGATTTCGATTCTGTCCTGGGCATGGAGAAGCAAGAGCCGATCAGCCGGTTCCTCAGCCAAATCCCCTTGCGCAGGTTCGCACCGTCCAAGGGAGATGCAACGGTTTGTGGCGTTGCAATTGAGGTTGACGACGGCACGGGGCTGGCCAGCGCCATCGCACCGGTTCGCCTAGGCGGGCGGTTGTCCCCGGCCGAACCTGAATTCTGGCTGGAAGCAGGCTAGGCGGACTTCCTGTTCCGAGCAGGCTGAAATGCCAAAACGCTGCTCTTCACCTCGGCCAAATCTGGCGAACAGCGGCGCGATATCCTTTGAAGGCAGGAGATTGCCGCATCGAGGTGCGTCATCGCCTGGCTGGTGTCGAGCGATTCGCCGTCCAACGCCATTCGGGCTTGGGCCATATGCAATGCAGCGTCGCCGCATGTTTGCGCGAAACTCCGCTCATTGCCCTCTGAAGTTGCCGGTTTGATCCGCGAAATGCTGCACTCTCGTTCGTGCGCGATCATATCGGTCCCCCTGTTCCGCAAACGATCGTAGAAGATCAAGTCGTTGTTTTACAGTGCATAAGGGTTAACGAGTCCCTAAGTCTCCGATAGAAGCCGGCCGCGCTTCGGGCGCGACTTGGGAAGACCGAGACTAAAATGTCACAAGAGAGTCAAAATCGGCACGAACTGAGCGTTTCGCGATTTATCGTCGCGGTCACACGACGTATAAATGATCCGAGTTTTCCGCGACTCGCGCAGCTAGCGCGCTCGGCGGAGCAACCAAGAAACGGGGGAAGGACATGGAGATGTTTGGGGGACTTACGAGAACATCCAGCCGCTTAGCGATTGCGGCAGCGCTTGGGCTTGGTGCTTTTGCTTTGAGTGCCGCGCCTGCAAGTGCGCAGAGCTATGGCGGTAATTGCTGCGCGGATCTTGAGGAGCGCGTTGCTGAGCTTGAGTCTTCTTCGGTTCAGAAGGGGAACAAGAAGGTATCAATCACGATTTCTGGCTGGGTCGTTAAGTCGATGAGCTGGTACGACAGTGGTTATAACAACGGTTTTACGGTTGGCGACAAGGACTATGACCTTGCGTCCCGTTTTGCTCTGACGGGCAGCGCCACGATCGCCCCTGGCTGGTCTGGCGGTTATAACCTCACGGTCACGACGCCCAGTACGACCACGGGCATTAACAGCAACAGCATAGCGGAATCCGCGAGTGCGAATAATCGCTTGTATGGTACCGATTACGGCGCCATCAACACGCTTTACTCATACATTTACCTGAAAAGCGATGACTACGGCACGCTGAACTGGGGTCATCTGAGCCCTGCTTCGGACAACCCGGCTGTTTTGGCTGACATTTCTGGGACGGTCATCGAGTCGAACGCGGTGGTCTTTGAGGGCGGTGGTTTCTTTATGCGGCCTTCCGGTACCAACGCTAACGCGGGGTCGTTCAACCAACTTCTGCTCTGCAGCGCCGGTAATGCACCTGGCGCCGATTGCTTCGGCGTGGCACAGCCAGCGGTTCGCTATGACTCGCCGACTTGGAACGGCTTCCGGTTCGAGACGTCTTACGGTACGGCAGGTTTGGTAAATGCCATCCTGGATACTGACTCTTATCGGGGTAATTCCGGTGGTGGGCTACTCCCGCATCCGGCTGATACGGATTCCAAGTTTTGGGATTTCGCTGCCATCTATAATGAAGACTGGGGTAATTTCCGGGTTTCGGCTGCCTATGCCTACACTTGGTTAGAGGCAAGCCCGCTGAATGGCGCTGAGCAGGATATTCACCAGGTTGGTGGTACTTTCATGCACGTGCCAACGGGTCTGGGTGTTTACGCCACTGGTAACTGGGAGATGGTTGGCAACGCCAATAACGCCCTCTGCCCTGGCAATAACTGCCTTTCGAACAGTGCTCCTGGCAACCAACTTCCCGATACGGATAGCTGGGGCGTGAAGCCTTTCTGGAAGGCATCGGACCTGACCCAGCTTGGGGCCCTGACCATTTACGGTGAGTACTATCAGTACAACGACTTCTATGGCCTAGCGAATGCTGTTGGCTTTGCGAACGCTCTGCCGAACTGCCCGGCCGGGGAGGATAGCGCCTGTGCCGTCACCGGCTCCGAGATCGAGCGCTGGGGCGTGGGTGTCGTCCAGGAGATCGATGCCGCTGCGATGCATGTTTACGCTCGCTGGCAGAAGCTGGGTGTGACGGAACTGAATATCCAGGATCTGGAAACGCTTGAGCGCCGCACACAGGGCTTTGACGACAACAACCTGTTCCAGATTGGTGGGATCATCTTCTTCTAGGCCACCACTCCAGACAGACGTTTACGGAAGCCGCCCCTCGGGGCGGCTTCTTTTTTGCCCAGCCCAAATCACCGCAACCAATGCGTCGGCGAGGCCTCAACGTCTCGGATCGCTTAGGATGCTTGTGAAAGCGGAGGTCAGACGCTATTCCTCACTTACGCCAATAGGGCTCGTGTGAGCTCGGAAAGGAACCGCACAAGTTCCAAGGGAGGACAATGAAAGATTCTGCAACTGGCTCCGCGGGGTCTAAACAGCCGGTCCTGTCGGTCCAGAATGTCTCTTACTGGTATGGGGACAAGCGGGCTCTGGACGACGTCACCTTCGACGTCTATCCCGGACGAGTAACTGCGCTGCTCGGGCCGAACGGCGCTGGCAAGACGACGATTTTTTCTCTGATCACCCGACTATTCGATGCGCCGGAGGGACGGATCGAGATCGATGGCCGCGCAGCTGCCGATTGGGGCTTTAAGGTGTTAGGGCCCCTTGGCGTAGTCTTCCAGCAGCCGACACTCGATCTCGATTTGTCGGTGCGGCAGAACCTCCGCTACTTCGCCTCTCTGCGTGGTTTGGACCGGCAGGAGGCCGACGCGCGCATGGAGAAGGCCTTGGACTCGCTCAATATGACCGAACGTATGAGCGAGAAGGTACGCGCGCTCAACGGCGGCCACCGACGACGCGTGGAGATTGCACGGGCGCTCCTGCATAGCCCGAAACTGCTTTTACTGGATGAGCCCACCATCGGGCTCGATGACCCTACGCGTGACGCTATCGTTCGCCACATTCATAGCCTAGCGGCGTCGGAGAACATCGGTGTCCTTTGGGCCACCCACTTGTTCGACGAGGTAGAGCCTAACGATGCGCTCGTCGTTATCAACAAAGGACGCGTCGTGGCGCAGGGCGACGTGGCTGGTATCGAAAAAGAGACAGGTTCAGACAATTTGGCCGAGGCCTTCCGGCGCCTTACTGGCGACCGCGTTGAGGAGGTCGCCGCATGACGTTTACGCACTATGCCCGGGCTTTTCGCGGGATCGTCTGGCGCGAACTCCTGCGCTTTCTGCAGCAGAGAGAGAGATTTTTGGCCGCGCTTGTTCGGCCCCTGATCTGGCTGATCATCTTTGCCGCAGGCTTTCGGGCCGCCCTCGGTGTGTCGATAATCCCGCCCTACGAGACCTACATCACGTACGACGTGTACATCACGCCGGGCCTGCTTGCGATGATCCAACTCTTCAACGGCATGCAGAGTTCGTTGTCGATGGTTTATGACCGCGAAATGGGCTCGATGCGCGTGCTCTTGACCACACCGTTGCCGCGCTGGTTCCTGCTCATATCGCGGTTGTTCGCGGGCGTCCTGGTGTCATTGTTTCAAGTCTACACCTTCTTGGCTGTGGCTTGGCTCTGCGGCGTAGAGCTGCCCGCGTGGGGCTACCTGTTGGCGCTACCCGCGCTCATCTTGACAGGCATGATGTTCGGGGCGCTCGGCATGTTGCTCTCCTCGACGATCAAGCAGCTCGAGAACTTCGCCGGGATCATGAACTTCGTGATCTTTCCGATGTTTTTCGCATCATCGGCTTTGTATCCGCTCTGGAAGATGCGCGAGGGTAGCTGGATCCTTTACGAGATCTGCTTCTACAACCCGTTCACCTGGGCGGTAGAGCTCATCCGGTTCTCGTTCTATCAGAAGATGAACTGGGAGGCGCTTGCCGTCGTGGCCGTTTGCACGATCGTGTTCCTCGGTCTTTCTGTATGGGCCTATGATCCGTCGCGAGGTATTCAGCAGCGCAAGGCGATGGCGCCCGCTGGCGGATAACCCAAGATCGCGTGAACGGTCTACATGCCAGCGAAGTTTGCCGGAAAGCGCTTCGAAAGATCTGTGTGCAGAGCCTCGATCATCGCGGCATCGCGTTCGGCTTGCGGCACGTCGATACTCTCGACCGCGAGCACATGGGTCGGGCGCGGCGCCATTACAACGAGCTTGTCAGCGAGTTGAAGGGCTTCGCGAGGATTGTGCGTCACCATAACTGCAGTCGTAGGCCGGGCGGACCAAACGTCGAGTAACAGCCGCCGGAGACGGTCTGCTGTCCGTTCGTCGAGTGAGACGAATGGCTCGTCCAGCAACAACAAGTCTGGCTCGGTTGAGAAGGCCCTGGCCAAAGCGGCGCGGCGCGCCAAGCCTAATGAGAGCTCCTGCGGATAGCGGGGCAACATCTCGGCGACCCCAACGGCCTCGGCCAGCGAGTCGAGAGCCTCAGCGGTGAAGTCCGGCGCCGCGACAAGCTCAATATTCTGACGAACCGTGCGCCATGGCAGGAGACGCGGCTCCTGGAACATGAAGCCCAAGCGCGCGTGAGGCGGCATATCGATCTCGCCGGTATAGTCGTCGTCGAGACCGGCCACCGCGCGCAGCAAGGTGGTCTTGCCGCAGCCCGAGGGCCCCATCAACACGGTCATGCTTTCGGGTTCTAAGTCGAGCGACAGATTGCGGATCGCCGTCAGCCGTGTCCCGTCAGCCCCCACATGGGTCTTTTCCTCTATGCGGATCTTAAACTGGCTTGTTTCGCCAGCGTGTCGTGTATCTTTCAAAGGGCTGTACCAGTAGATATTCGATGGCGAGCATGACAGCGACGAAGGCCAGCGTATAGCCGAGAATGGCCGTCACGTTGAAGAGTTGAAAATTCAGGTGCAGTTCGAAGCCGACGCCATTGGGGCGTCCCAGTAGTTCGACTACAAGGACAATCTTCCAAATCAGGGAGAGCCCTGTACGAGACGCGGTAGCGAAGTAGGGCTGAAGCTGCGGCATGGTGACGTTGCGAAACTTGCTCCAAGGCGTCATGCGATAAGCCCGCGCCATTTCATCGAGACCTGGGTCCAGCGCCCGTGCACCTTCGCGCAGCGTTACAATGACGTTCGGAATCTTATTCAACGCAACCGCTCCGATCGCCGCCCACTCGTTCAGGCCAAACCACACATAGGCAAGAATAATGATGACCAGCGCGGGCACGTTGAGGAGCACAATCAGCCAGGGGTCCAGCACTCTGTTTACAGCCGGCAACTCACCCATCAGCAGCCCAACAGCGCTGCCAACAACCATGGCAACCACGAATGCCGCGACAACGCGCCAGAGCGTAATCCCAAGCTGAAATATCAGGTCGCCGTGAATCGATTCCTCCACGACATAGTTCAGCACCTCGCCCGGTCCTGGCAGCAGCCTGCTCTGGGCGAAGTGCGCCGACACGAACCAGACCAGCAAAAAC
>JARFRF010000040.1 GCA_029287395.1 Methyloceanibacter sp.
GCAACCAACGCCAATAACGGCTGCAAGCTACCTGAGCGGCTACCTCAAACCTTATGGGGTGATAGATTAATCCGGTAAGCTATTGATTGGATTGGTGAGCGCACAGGGACTCGAACCCTGGACCCTCTGATTAAAAGTCAGATGCTCTACCGGCTGAGCTATGCGCTCCCACCAAGCGGTCCATATGGATCGGGAGACGGGGCCCCGTCAACACGCTAAGGGGTGCTTTGACCGACTCTTTCGCCGCAGGCGGGTGGCTATCCCGCTAAAACGTTCGAATTTCAACTGTTCATCGCCCCTTTGCATTCAGTATGGTCCCGTCCGGCCCTGCCGGGCCCAAGAACAGACAAATCCAGCCAAGACCAGAATGCGGCATTTCGGGGGTCGAACCATGGGCATCAAAACGACGAGGGGAGCTCTGTGGCGATATTGGCCAAGGCTCTTGCTGATTATTCCGTTCGCGCTGGTGGCCTGGGTTCCCTTCTACAACCGGATCGAGCCGACGCTCTGGGGGATCCCATTCTTTTACTGGTATCAGCTCGCGGCCATCATTCTTGGTGCGCTTGTGGTGATGGCGGTCTACCTCCTCGATCGACGGGACACTTCAGATGCGGAAGAGGAAGCGCGTACGACCAAACCGGGTGAGGGGATAGAACCCGGAGAACATCTGTGAATTTCGATCTCGTAGCCACAGTCGTCTTCGTCGGGCTTTTTCTTTTTGTAACGTGGGTCGGCTTCGTTGCGGCGCATTGGCGAAAAGCCGACCTCGACCAGCTCCACGAATGGGGTCTTGGCGGCCGTCGCTTTGGCACGATCGTGACGTGGTTCCTCTTGGGTGGGGACCTGTATACCGCCTACACGTTTATCGCCGTGCCTGCGCTCGTGTTCGGCGTCGGCGCGATGGGCTTCTTCGCCGTGCCCTACACGATCATGATCTACCCGATCTTGTTCCTGGTTTTCCCGCGCCTTTGGACAATCGCCCGAAGAGAGGGGCACGTCACGGCCGCGGACTATGTAAAATTTCGTTTCAAGTCGCGGACGCTGGCTCTTGCAGTTGCGTTGACGGGGCTTGTAGCGACCATGCCCTATATCGCATTGCAGCTCGTGGGCATGGAAGTGGTGATCGGCGCGCTCGGTTTTGATACGGCTGGATTCACCGGGCACATCCCGCTCATGATTGCGTTTCTTATTCTTGCGGCGTTCACCTACACCAGCGGGCTTCGGGCCCCGGCGCTGATTGCCGTGGTGAAGGACTTGCTGATTTTCGTCACCATATTTGGCGCGATCGTCATTATTCCAGCAAAGCTCGGCGGCTACGGCGCGATCTTCGATGCAGTGCCTGAGGCGAAACTCACCCTAGCGCCACCAACCGTGGATTCCCTGGGCAATTACAGCGCGTACATTACGCTGGCACTTGGGTCGGCGCTCGCGCTCTTTCTCTACCCGCACTCGATGACCGGTATCTTAAGTGCGTCGAGCGGACGCGTGATCCGGCGCAACGCTGCTGCGCTATCCGCGTATTCCTTCATTCTGGGTTTGATCGCACTTTTGGGCTACATGGCCATCGCTGCTGGCGTCGACAAAAATCCACTTCACGCCGACGGTTTTGAGCGCTACGGCGCCAACTTCGCGGTCCCCGCGCTTTTCTTAGATATGTTCCCGAGCTGGTTTGTGGGCGTTGCTTTCGCCGCCGTTGCAATTGGTGCACTCGTCCCTGCGGCAATCATGTCCATCGCCTGTGCCAATCTCTTCACTCGTAATCTCTACAAGGAGTACCTTCGTCCGCACTGTAGCGACGTCGAGGAAGCGCGCGTTGCGAAGATCATGTCGCTCATTGTGAAAGTTGGCGCGGTCGTCTTCATCTTGGCGATTCCGCAGAGCTACGCCATTCAGCTGCAGTTGCTCGGCGGCATTTGGATCATTCAACTGTTGCCGCCAATCCTTCTCGGATTATTCACGCGGGGGTTTAACGCCCATGCGCTCTTTTTGGGCTGGGCAGCAGGGACAGCCATCGGCACCTATATGGCGGCAAGCCGCGGTTTCGTGTCCTCCATCTACCCGCTGGAGGTTCTTGGTCTCACGGTGCCAGGATATGCGGCGCTCTATTCGGTCATTGCGAACTTTGCTGTGGCGGTGGTTCTAAGTCCTGTACTGGATCGTCTTTGGCCGCAGGCCGAACGGCTCGACCAGAAGTCGGATAGCCGATAGGGTCTCACCGGCTTCCTATTGCTTCGACATCGGGCAAGCAGACGTGCATTGAAGAGGCGATTGTCATGGCGCAACATAACCCGCAGAGCATACCCTACTTGGTCATCGTAATGGCGGGGATCGTGGTGGGCTTCACGATTGCGCTGTCCATTCTTCATGGGGGCGGGTCCCATAAGACGACCGACCACGACACCGCTCATAAGTCGGAGGCGTCGGACACCACGCACGGCCACGCGAACAACAAGCCTTCCGACGAAAAGATGGGCCACGATGGCCCATCTGCCGACAAAGCGCTGGACGGGGCCGCACTCGACGGTGCGGCACACGATCGCTGAGGATGGGCAGTCAAGCCATCGGCGCGCCGACGTCTGATGACCGGCGCGAGTCGTCTGGCAACGCATTCGGCGGGACCAAAAAGAAGAGCCCCGGCGCGGGGAGTGCCGAGGCTCGTACGCATTACACAGAACGCACTACCAGCCCAGAACGAACTCTGCCGGGCATCGTGAGAATGGCGGGCTCCTATGGCAGTTCTGTGACGATTCGTTGTCAGTTAGTTTAATAACCACAGAGATTTGCGCTGGAATACTCAACCCGTTTGACGACAGGGGCGGGCAGTCCGGAATGCGGCTATGCGACCTTTGCGTGCCAGCCTCGGACGACGGTTCGCGACGCATCTTGTGCAGTTCGATGACGCATGCAAAATGCGAGAGGACCATCTGAAGAGCTTCCTGAGGAGACAAGTATGCGTTGGCGCGGTCAGCGGCAAAGCCAGAATATAGAAGACCGTCGGGGAAGTGGGCGCGGGGTGTTTCGCTTTCCGTTCCCTCAGCGCGGCGGTTCGCGCTTTCCTTCGAGCGGTGGTGGTGGACGGAAGCGCGGCGGCATTGGTCTTATTGGCCTCTTGGTAATCCTCGGGCTAGCTCTGTTCTTCGGGTTTGACCCAGGAGCGCTGATGCGCGGTTCCGCGCCGACAGGCAACGGCGGAAGTGGGTTCCCCGATATCAGCTTGCCGCAGCCACAACAGCCGCGGACCAGTAACTTCCCGGTCCCGGGCAGTCCGGGCGAGATCGCCAAGCCAAAGTCGTCGAGCGAGGACGACCTTAAGAGCTTCGTCGCAGTCGTTCTCGGTACAACCGAGGACGTCTGGCACAAAACGTTCCGACAGTTTGGGATTACTTACAGGGAACCTCGCCTTGTCCTCTTCGATGGTTCAGTGCAGTCAGCTTGCGGCACAGGCATGTCAGCAATGGGTCCATTTTACTGTCCAGCCGACGAAAAGGTTTATATCGATCTTGATTTCTACCGAGAGCTGAAGAATCGATTCCGGGCGCCGGGAGACTTTGCACAAGCTTATGTCATCGCTCATGAGGTCGGGCACCACGTACAGAACGTGCTCGGCATCGCGGACAAGGTTCAAGCAGCCAAGCGGCGCATGGGCCGCCGAGGCGGCAACGCCCTTCAGGTTCGTATGGAGCTGCAGGCGGATTGTTTTGCCGGCGTCTGGGCCCACCAAATGCAGGCTGACAAGGGTCTCATCGAACCCGGCGATATTGATGAAGCATTGCGGGCAGCGAGTGCGATTGGTGATGATCGAATTCAGCGCCAGACCCAAGGCTATGTTGTGCCCGACTCGTTTACACACGGCTCTTCAGAGCAACGGGTGCGCTGGTTTCGCCGAGGATTTCAGAGCGGTCAGCTGCAAGCTTGCGACACCTTCAACACAAATCGGCTCTAGCCATTGATTGTAAAGCACAAAAAGTGCTTTGTGGATGCTCGCGCTTTAGAGAGCGTCTCCGGCGTAAACCGTGGCGGCGCAAGGACGCTCGGCCCGTTTGAATAGCGAGCACGCACCTTCCGCATCCTGGGCATTATCGAAGGGTCCGGCGATCAGGCGCCAGCGGTTGTCCGGCGCGCGAACCCGCCGGGGTTGGAGCCCTGCGACGAGCGCGGCATGTTTCGTCAGATACTCGCGCCAAAGTGGCCGCAGCTCATCGCGCTTCGCCACGCTGCCTATCTCGATGCCGTAGCGCGTGGAGCCATCATTGGCGGCGGGAGGCAGCGCAACGGGATCGATGGCCGCGATCTCGACCTCCTCCGCGGCAACTTCCGGCTCTATCTCCGCACCAGGCGGCGTTGCGGTCGCGGTGGCTGGAGCTGCAGGAGCGGCGGGAGTCGCGGGGGGAGCTGCAGCTGGACGCGGTGCGGGTGGGGGCGTCGTCGCGACTGGTTTTGGCGGTTTAGGAGCGGCGGCGGGAGGGTTCGATGGCTGCGGCGCGGCCTCCTGAGCCGGCTCGGGAGGTTCGGGCGGGGCCGCGGCGGCGGGCGCTGGCGTTTCGGTTGCTGCGGGCGCTGCTGGCGGCTCCGGTGTTGCGGGGGCTGCGGCAGTTTCAGGCGCTGGGGCGGGTTTTGGCTCCGGCGCCGGGCTAACCGCCGCCACTCTTGGCAAAGGCTCAAGTTTGGGGAGCGGTCTGGGCGCTGAGGTGGAGACGGAGTTCGCCGGCGGTAGCTTTGCGGCCGGTCCGATGAAATTCTCGATCGGCCGAAGCCGCTCATCCAGCGTGGCCAGTTGCTGAGAGAGCGTTTGCAGGTTTTTGTCGATCACGCTGAGCTGCTCCGCCGAAAGTCCGGGCGCTACAGAAGGAGATGGCGCCTGCGCGGCGGGTTCAGGTGCGGCGGGAGCCGCCATCTGGGCGGTTCGGCTCACTGCAGGAGCGGCCCCGGTGAAAAGGGTGAACAGATAGTAGGCGGAGAGGCCGCCGAGTGCGATCCACAGTGCGGAGAACACGATCCGGGTTGTGCCGGGCCTGCCAAATCGCCGTCGTGCCATGGGTCACCTCCTATCGCGATATTCCCCGCGCTCGGCCCGGGACGACTTTTGCCAAATCGCCGGGACCAAACTAAGTCTCGGAGATTACTCGCTTCGTCCCCGGGGTCAATTTTCCAGTATTCTGAGGATCCCACGCAAGACACGACCAATCAGCGAGGTGGCCCTCAGGGCCGCTTTGGACTAGATAGGGCGCGGCTTCGTACAAATCGGGCGTCTACCGTCAATGACGCCCGAAAGCGCATAGGGATCTTCTTAGTTCGATGACACAGGCTCTTGCCGTCGTCCTTGCCGCGGGCAAGGGCACCCGGATGAAGTCGGACCTGCCCAAGGTTCTCCATCAGTTGGCTGGTGCGCCGATGCTCGCACATGTTCTCATGGCTGCTGGATCCGCAGGCGTTTCGCGCGCAGCCCTTGTGGTTGGGTCGGGCATGGATGCGGTGGCCGAGGCAGGTCTGTCGGTTGCTCCCGACGCACAGGTCTTCTTGCAACAAGAGCAAATGGGTACCGCCGATGCTGTCAAGGCGGCGGCGCCGGCCTATGGTTCTGCCTCTGGACCCGTGATTGTTCTTTATGGTGACACGCCTCTGTTGAGGCCGGAGACACTAAGGGCCGTGCTAGGCGAACTCGACGCAGGAGCGGACTTGGTCGTGATCGGCTTCGAGGCGGCTGACCCGACGGGTTATGGACGCCTGCTCTTCGATGATAAAAGCCGACTCTCAGGAATTCGCGAAGAGAAGGACGCGACGACTGCGGAGCGTGCACTGACTCTCTGCAATTCCGGTATCATGGCGTTTAGATCCGGAGCGGGGCTATCGGGTCTTATCGCCCGCATAGGCAATGAGAACGCCAAACGCGAGTTCTACCTGACGGACGCGGTTGCGTTAGCCTACCAAGACGGACTGCAGACACGTGTCGTCCTGTCGAATGGGGAAGAAGTGCTCGGCGTCAACTCACGCTCGGAGCTTTCTGTCGCTGAAAGTCTCATGCAACGTCGCCTGAGGACCGCCGCCATGGAGCAAGGCGCGACCCTGGTGGCACCCGATACAGTTTTCTTCAGCTTCGACACGGTTGTTGGTCGGGATGTGTTCATCGAGCCCAACGTCTTCTTTGCACCCGGCGTCGTGATTGAGGACGGCGCAACCATCAGAGGGTTCTGCCATCTTGAAAAGTGCCAAGTCGGCGCGGGCGCCAAAGTAGGGCCGTTCGCACGCCTGAGGCCGGGCGCGCAGTTGGCAGCCGGTGCGCAAGTGGGCAACTTCGTCGAGGTCAAGAACGCGACCGTGGCCGAAGGCGCCAAGGTTAACCATCTGACGTATATCGGCGATGCGAGTGTCGGCCCGAAGGCAAACATCGGGGCAGGAACAATTACCTGTAATTACGACGGCTTCGCCAAATATCGAACTGAGATAGGGGCTGGCGCTTTCGTTGGGTCGAACAGCTCGCTCGTTGCACCTGTCAAGATTGGCGATGGCGCCTATGTGGGATCTGGAAGTGTGATCTCAAAAGACGTCCCCAACGACGCGCTGGCGCTGTCGCGTCCGAAACAAGAGGAACGTCTCGGCTGGGCCGAAAAGGCTCGACATGAGCGTGGCGGGGATAAGTCGAAGTGAGGCTACTTATCGCGCGGAGCTAGTCCGAGCAGGGCAGCTGCCATACGACATTCAGCTCTGGTCGCAATAATGCGATACAGCTCGTGAATTGCGGTAAAGAGCTGGCATGGCTAGCAAGACTCAAGACGTGAAGTTTCAAGCTCTGCGACGGTACGGGGGTAGGGGCGATGTGCGGACTTGTTGGCGTACTCGGTAAAGGGCCTGTTGCCGAAGTCATGGTCGACGCCCTGAAGCGCCTCGAGTACCGCGGTTACGACTCCACCGGCGTTGCTACGGTCGGCGCGCGAGATATCGAGCGGCGCCGGGCAGAGGGAAAGCTCCGGAATCTGGAAGCCCTTTTGGCGAGTGAGCCCCTGGTGGGTAACGCGGGCATTGGCCACACGCGGTGGGCGACCCATGGGAAGCCAAGTGAGGCAAATGCCCATCCGCACATGACCGACGACGTTGCGGTCGTTCATAACGGCATCATTGAGAATTTCCGGGAGTTAAAGACCGAGCTCCAGGCAGAAGGTGCGCCATTCACGTCGGACACGGACACCGAGGTGATCGCGCATCTCGTTACGCGCGAGCTGCTGGATGGCAAGGATCCCGTCGCCGCTGTCCATAAAGTGCTCTCACAGCTCCAAGGCGCATTCGCGCTGGCAATGATCTTCAAGGGCTACGACGACCTCATGGTGGCCGCACGCCAGGGTAGCCCTCTCGCAATTGGGTTCGGAGACGGTGAGATGTTTGTCGGGTCCGATGCCATCGCGCTGGCACCGTTCACCGATAACATCGCCTATCTGGAGGACGGCGATTGGGCCGTCATTCAGCGTGAAGGCGTGACCATCCGCGCGCGAGACGGGGCCGTCGTAGACCGGGCAACGGTCAAGTCCAGTGCGGCAGGGCTCATCGTCGACAAAGGCAATTTCCGCCACTTCATGGCCAAGGAGATTCACGAACAGCCGGAGGTGGTTGGCCACACATTGGGGCACTATCTCGACCTGGCGTCCGATCAGGTCTCACTGCCCGAATTGCCGTTTGATTTCGCAAAGGTTAACCGTCTTTCTCTGTCGGCCTGCGGCACGGCGTACTATGCATGCTGTGTCGCCAAATACTGGTTCGAGAGATGGGCAAAGCTGCCGGTCGATGTAGATATCGCGTCGGAGTTCCGGTACCGCGAGATTGCGATGGAGCCCGAAGGTGCCGCGCTCTTCGTTTCTCAATCCGGCGAAACGGCTGACACATTGGCCTCGCTCCGCTACTGCCGCGAACAGAACCAGCATGTTCTGTCTATTGTGAATGTTCGAGAGTCCTCGATCGCGCGGGAGTCGGACGGCGTGCTGCCAACGCTCGGAGGCCCCGAGATCGGCGTTGCTTCGACGAAGGCATTTACCTGCCAGCTCACCGTGTTGGCCTGCCTCGCGATCGCCGCGGGCAAGGCGCGAGGTGTCATCGATCGCGGGCTTGAGTCGGAACTCGTCAAGGCTTTGGTCGAAGTGCCGCGTCATATGGCCGAGATCCTTCGCGATGAATCGCCTTACGAAGCGTTGGCGCACAGTCTCTCCAAGGCAAGTGATGTTCTGTATCTCGGCCGAGGGACAAGCTACCCGATCGCACTCGAAGGCGCGCTCAAGCTGAAGGAGATTTCGTATATTCATGCCGAAGGTTATGCGGCTGGCGAGCTGAAGCATGGGCCAATCGCGCTGATCGACGAGAGTGTCCCGGTCATCGTTATCGCGCCGCAAGATGAGCTCTTCGACAAGACGGTCTCTAACATGCAGGAGGTCGCGGCGCGGGAAGGCAAGATCATCTTGGTCAGTGACGCTGATCCGGCTAGCGCAGGGTGTGCCGTCCAAACTGCCTTAGCTGTGCCGAGCGTGCATCCATTTGTTTCGCCATTAGTCTATGCTGTACCGATTCAGCTGATTGCGTATTACACGGCGGTCTTCATGGGAACGGATGTGGATCAGCCCCGGAATCTCGCAAAGTCGGTCACAGTCGAGTAGACTCTAGCCTCGGATTTGCCAGATTTCTTTGTTTGAGCAAAGGCATGGCGGAAAATCAGGATGTCGCCCGGCCGCGGAATTTGGGCGGCTTTGGTCACTTTTTTCGACGATCCCCTCGACGGCTTGCCCCCAATATTGGGCTGGCTCTAGGGGTGCTGTGTGCCGCCGCCGCATTGCCTACATCGGTATTGGCCCAGGATATTGGCCTAAGACGCGGCGAAGCCTCATTGAATGCAGGACAGTTCAAAGACGCAGCGCGCCAGCTTTCAGCGACCGTCAATGATAAGGATGCCACGATTAACCAAGTCGCGAGAGCGCTCTATCTGCGGGGCATCGCGTACCGGCGCGCGGGATATCCGGGGCAGGCAGCAGCGGACCTCGGCGCCGCTTTGTGGCTCGGTCTTCCATCCTCCGACAAGGCGCGCGCCTATGTGAACAGGGGCCTGGCGTTCCAGGCTGCGGGCATGGAGAGCCAAGGTGCGTCGGCTATGGCGCAGGCTCGACGTTACTCCAGCGCAAGCACAGTGCAGAAACTTATTGCCCAAGACGGTGGCGTGGGACCAGTCGCGAGCGCTGGCGTCGCCAGCTACATCCCGGACGCTGGGAGCATGTGGGATAGCGTTGTCCCAAGCTTTGGGGCGCGGAAGACCGCAGCACAGCCACAGGGCGCGGGGGCACCGGCAGAACAGAAGAGTGTTTGGGAGAGGATGGTACCAAGTTTCGGAGCGCAGGGCACATCGGCTCAGAGCGCGACGGCTCCAACCACGGGAGGTGCATCGTCGGCATCAGCGGCTGCCGCACCTCAGGCAGCGCCGACCTCCGGATGGGACGCCTCGGTTAGAGAGGGGTCCGGTGGGAACGCTGTCACGCGCTGGTGGGACTCGCTCGGGAGCGGTGGTACACCATCCGCTCAAACCGCGCCAGCGCCCGCGGCCTCAAGCGCGTCGGCTGCCAACACAACCAGCGCAACGAGATCCGCCCCAGCGCCACAAGCTGCACAGACCAGTCGTGGCAGCGGCGGTTCAGGCGTTGGTGGCTGGTTCTCACGTCAAACGGCAGCGCTGACGGGGGCGGGAGCCGCATCCTCGGCTGCGTCCGGGCGTGGCTACACAGTTCAGCTTGCCAACAGCAGTTCCAGGTCTGAGGCAGAGGCACAATGGGCAAAGGCGAAGCGCTCGAATTCGAGCCTCGCTAGTGCCCCATCTCGCGTAGAGACCATTAACATGGGGAGTCTGGGAACGTTCTATACGGTCAAGATCGGACCCTTTGCGAACAAGAACGAAGGCTCTAAGGTCTGCAATTCCATCAAACGTGTCGGAACCGACTGTACTGTCGTTGCGTCAGGCGGCTAGGAAGCCTAGGGAGGCAACCGTGGCAGAGGTCGCTGCGGAGCAGCGTCATTTATTTCAGTTTACTGTGCATCATTCAAATCGGCTCACCATTGTATGTTGACAAGGTCCCACCGCGTACGCGAACGGTCGAGTATTCAAAACTCCCGCTGTGGCAATACGCGATTTTCGCCGTTTTCCGTTTACCCCTACGCTGATAGTTCTCCAAGATGACCAAGCGAAACGAAAACAAGACCGAACGAGAACCTAATCGCGATGACCCGGATTTTCCGGGTTTGGACGACGAGGAAGACCACAGCCTCTTTGGCGCTCTCGAGCCCACATCGTCGCATTTCCTTGCGCGGCTTCGTGGTTACTTCCTGACAGGTCTCATCATTGTTGGACCGGTCGCGATCACCATTTATGTGGTTTGGTGGTTCATCAATCTGGTCGACGGCTTCGTGCGGCCACTCATTCCGGACGCCTACCTCCCAGACAGCTTTCTGCCCTTCAACATACCCGGCGTCGGGCTTGTGTTCGGCATTATCAGCCTGATGCTGATCGGGGCGTTGGCCGCAAACCTCTTCGGCCGGACGATCGTGAGTTACGGTGTCATCCTGCTCGATCGCATGCCTGTAGTGCGCGGTGTCTACCGGCTGTTGAAGCAAATCTTCACGACGGTCTTCGCCAAACAGGGAACGTCGTTCAAGCGTGTTGGACTCATCGAGTTCCCGCGGCGTGGCCTCTTTGTGATTGTCTTCGTGTCAGGCGATCCCCCGGGCGAGATCAAGGAGAAGCTCGACGACGACGAGCTCATGACAGTGTTCATGCCAAACGCGCCGAACCCAACGACGGGCTTCGTGATGTTCATGCCAGCGAAGGACGTAATCTTGCTCGACATGGCGATCGACGATGGTGTGAAGCTTGTGATCTCCGCAGGGCTTGTGGCCCCAAAGCAAAACAAGCTCAAACAGCTGGCCGAGGAGGCCAAAAGCAAGCAAGCGAAGCGCGAGAACGCGCTGCCGAAGAAACCACCGGCGGAAGAAGAAACGGCCGCTTAGGGTCAGCCGGCGCGCATGAGCTTGACGGCATCGTCGCGCTCGAAAAGGTACAGCAAGAGCCGCAAACGTTCGCCGCGCTCGCCCGCCAGATGGGGCATGCGCGTGAGGCACAAACGCGCTTCGTCACGGGCAGCCGCGAGCAAGTCTTGATGCTCGGGCAGTTGCGCGATGCGAAAGGCAGGCAACCCGCTTTGGCGGGTCCCTAAGACTTCACCGCCGCCACGCAAACGCAAATCTTCCTCTGCGATGAGGAAGCCATCCTCCGTGTTACGCACAACATTGAGACGCTCGCGCGCGATCTCGCCCAAAGGCTGTTTATACAGGAGCACGCAGGACGACTGCGCGGCGCCACGGCCCACACGCCCGCGCAATTGGTGGAGCTGAGCAAGACCGAAGCGTTCTGCATGCTCGATGATCATGATCGAAGCGTTGGGAACATCTACGCCCACTTCGATAACCGTGGTGGAAACCAGCAGGGCAAGTTCGCCTGCGGCGAAGCGTGCCATGACGGCATCCTTCTCCTTGCCGGGAAGCTTGCCGTGCACGATGCCGACGCGATTGCCGAAGCGTTCACGTAAATGGGCGAAGCGCTCCTCCGCGGCCGCAAGATCGAGCATCTCCGAGTCGCTTACGAGAGGGCATACCCAGTAGATCTGTGAACCGTCTTGCACGGCCCGTTCGACGCCGTCGACGACTTCATCGAGGCGATCCAGCGGGACTGTTCGCGTTAGCACGGGCTTTCGTCCCGTTGGCTTCTCATCTAGTCGGGACACGTCTAGGTCTCCGTAGCTTGTGAGCAAGAGCGTGCGCGGACTCGGGGTGGCTGTCATGACAAGCAGTTCGGCACCTGCGCCAATGCCCTTGGCCTGAAGCGCTAGCCGCTGATGCACGCCGAAGCGATGTTGTTCGTCGATAACGGCCAGGCCCAGGTCATGAAAATCAATTGCTTCCTGAAAGAGGGCATGTGTCCCAATCAGGATGTCGATCTCGCCGCCCTTAAGCTCTTCGAGTATCGCCAGGCGTTGTTTGCCCCGTTCTCTGCCCGTGAGAAGCTTGACCCTGAGTTTTGCAGGATCGGCGAAGCGAATGATGGTCTCGAGGTGCTGTCGCGCCAAGAGTTCGGTCGGCGCCATCAGGGCGGCTTGATGTCCGGCCTCGACCGCCGTGGCCATGGCCAGTAGCGCAACGATCGTCTTGCCACTGCCGACATCGCCTTGCAACAGGCGCAGCATATGGAGGGGTTCGGCCATGTCCGCATCGATCTCGGCAAGGGCCTTTTCTTGCGCGCCCGTCAGAGCAAACGGCAGGGCATCGACGATCGCTTTGCGAAGCCGTCCAGGGGCCATAATTGGTCGGCCGGCCCGGCGCTTCATCGATTGTCGAAGAATGGCGAGTGCAAGTTGGTTGGCGAGAAGCTCGTCATAGGCGAGCCGTTCTCGAGCCGCGTTCGTGGGCAGCAGGTCCTTCTCGGTCTTCGGGCTATGAAGTTGTTGGATGCTGTCGGAGAACGAGGCCCAGCCGTTTCTCTCGACAAAGGCGGCGTCGATCCACTCAGGCAAATCAGGCAGCGCCGCGACGGCCCCCTGAACGGCCTTGCGGACGCTTGTATTGGAAAGCCCCGACGTCAGTGGATACACCGGCTCGATATCCGGTAGGCTCGCGCTTCCATTAGGGGGCGTCACGTGATCGGGATGAGGCATCTGTAGGCGGCCGTCGTAGGATTCAAGCCGGCCGGATATCGCGCGGGTCTCGCCTACAGGAAGAAGCTGCTGCAGGTAGCGCGGATCGGCTTTGAAATAGACGAGCTCCAGGGCGCTCGTGCCGTCTTCCACAAGGACACGGTAGGGCGCACGCCGTCCCCTGCGAGTGCCGCCAGGACGATGTTCCGCTATTCGTACTGTCAGCGTAACGACGTGTTCAAGCGGGCTCTCGGCGATGGAGGGCATGTGCAGCCGGTCGATAAGACCAGTCGGCAGATGCCACAACAGGTCGATGAGGCGGGCGTGCCTTGTTAATACCCTCCCGCGCTCACTCTTATCCACGGCGATCTTTGGTCCTGGAATTTTGGGCGCTAAGAGTCTGTCTAGGAGGCCTTCGATTCGCGGGCCGACACCCTTCAGCGTGCGTACGGGTGCAAAAAGTGGACTCAGCAGGGCAGGGCGCATGAGCCTAGTCTATCAGGCGATTCGTACCTGCCTCGGTGCCGAATAGCGCGGCGCTGGTATCCTTTGGCGCGGCCTTGACATAGACGGGACCACTATGTCTAACGCACCAAAAAGGATTGGATGCTTGGATCATGTCGAGTGATCTTGGAATGCGGCGGCGTCGGGCTGTCTGGAGGGCCTCTCATAGAGGCACGAAGGAAATGGACTATCTGCTCGGCCACTTCGCTGAGCAGAGCGTCGACAGCATGAATGCCGATGAGATCGCCGTTCTCGAGCGCTTGATCGAATTGCAAGACCCCGAAATCGAGCTGTCCGTCTTCGAGGGGTACTCTCTGGGAGACAAGGATCTCGACACCTTGATCGCCCTGATCCGCGAGTTCCACAATTTTCCTGGGGCCCGGCAATAAGCCGTCCCACTGAGTAAGTCGTCGCGTTATGGGTTCTAAAGCTGCTTTGCCAGTCCTGCCGGTCGATCGCTTGTTGGCGGGACAGCGCGCGATCGCGAGCGGCGTTCCCGAGGGACTCGACGCAGTGCTGCTCGGTGAATTGGCCCGTCACGGTAATGCATCCATTCTCCACGTGGCTCGAGATGGCCAGCGCATGGCGACGCTTGAGGATGCCATCCGCTTCTTCGCGCCAGATTTGCCAGTCTTGAGTTTTCCCGCCTGGGACAGCGTTCCCTACGACAGGGTTGGACCCAACGCTGAGATCATCGGCGACAGGATCGAGACACTGTCGGCGCTCGCGCATCGGGAAGTTGGGGCCGACGAACCGTTGGTGCTGCTCACCTCGGTGAATGCAGCCATCCAGCGGGTGCCGCCGAGAGAGCTCATCGCGGCGTCAAGCCTACGCCTCCGCGCCGGCAATGTCCTGAACATGGGAAAGCTTGTCGAACGGCTTGAGTCTGCAGGTTATGTGCGAGCCGGCACCGTAACCGATGCGGGTCAATATGCCGTTCGAGGCGGGATCCTCGATCTCTATCCGCCTGGCGGGCAGTCGGTACGGCTCGATTTCTTCGGCGACACGATCGAATCCATTCGGGCTTTCAGTCCAGAGACCCAGAGGACAGAGGCTCGCATCGAAGCCGTAGATTTCCTTCCCATGAGCGAAATCGCGCTGACACCCGAAGTGCGGAGTGGATTCCGACAACGTTACGTGGAGCTGTTTGGGCCGGTGACTGGCGACGACCCGCTCTATGAAGCCATCTCAGCGGGGCAACATCATCAGGGCATGGAGCACTGGCTGCCGCTGTTCCACGAGCAGCTCGACACTCTGTTTGACTATTTGCCGGGCGCCATTATCACACTCGATCCGCTGTCCGACGATGCGCGCGAGAATCGGCTTGAGCAGGTCGCAGATCACTACGATGCGCGAGCTGAGGCTCTGGAGCGGAAGGCGTTCGGCGCGCCGCCTTATCATCCGGTCCCTGCCGACAGCATGTTCCTTGACGAGCGGGAATGGCAGACACGGCTGACTGATGCGCCGCATGTTGTCTCTTTCGATGCGTTCGAGCGCCCTGAGACAGAGGCTATCACCGTTGTTTCCTTTGGTGGCCGGCAGGGCCGGTCGTTCGCCCCAGAACGACAGACCGACGGCGAAAATGTCTTCGACGCCGTTGTTGCCCACACCAAGAAGCTAACTGCCGCACAGAAAATCGTCATCGTAGCCTGTTGGAGCGCGGGCGCCCGGGAACGGCTGACGGCGTTGCTCGCGGAGCACGGATTAGACGGGACAGTGCGGGTTGAGACGTTCCAACAGGCCGTCTCCGCGCCTCGCGATGCGGTCTCCGTTGCCGTCTTGCCGCTTGAGACAGGTTTTGAGTCCCCGGGCCTGGCCGTTATCGGCGAACAGGACATTCTTGGCGACCGTCTCGTCCGCAAAGTGCGAAAGCCGAAGGCCTCCGACGCTCTAACGGAGGCGTCGAGCCTCACGGTCGGCGACCTCGTCGTGCACGCCGATCATGGGATTGGGCGTTTCGTTGGGCTGAGTACGATCGAGGCAGCGGGCGAGCCGCACGACTGCTTGGAACTCCACTATCAAGGTAATGACAAGCTCTATCTACCGGTCGAGAACATTGAGCTTCTGACACGCTACGGCTCTGACGAAGCTGGCGTCGTTCTCGACAAGCTCGGCGGTGTCGCGTGGCAGTCTCGCAAGGCCAAGCTGAAGCAGCGCATTCGAGACATGGCTGAGAAGCTCATCAAAGTCGCTGCGTTGCGTGAGTTGCGGTCGGCCCCGACACTTGCACCGCCAGATGGGACGTATGAGGAGTTCTCGGCCCGGTTCCCCTATGAGGAAACCGAAGATCAGATGACCAGCATCAACGCGGTGCTGGACGATTTGGCCAGTGGACGGCCAATGGACCGTCTCGTCTGCGGCGATGTTGGTTTTGGAAAGACCGAGGTAGCACTAAGGGCGAGCCTGGTAGCCGTGTTGGCGGGCAAGCAGGTGGCGGTTGTTGTGCCAACTACTCTCCTCGCTCGGCAGCACTTCAACACATTCGCCGAGCGGTTTCGCGGGTTCCCAGTACGTATTGCGCAGGCCTCACGGCTCGTCTCGGCAAAGGCGTTGAGTGCGACAAAGGAAGGCCTCAAGAAGGGAGACGTTGATATTGTTATCGGCACGCACGCGCTGCTCGGAAAGTCAATCGACTTTGCCGATCTTGGGCTGCTGATCATCGACGAAGAGCAGCATTTTGGCGTGAAGCATAAAGAGCGTCTAAAGGAGCTTCGCGAAGACGTCCACGTGCTGACACTCAGCGCGACTCCCATCCCTCGCACGTTGCAGCTCGCCATGTCCGGTGTGCGCGAGATGTCGCTGATTGCAACGCCCCCGGTAGATCGGCTTGCCGTACGCACCTATGTGGCGCCGTTCGATCCTATGACGCTGCGCGAGGCATTGCTGCGTGAGCGCTTCAGGGGCGGTCAGACGTTTTTTGTGGTGCCGCGAATCTCCGATCTCGAAGAAGCTGGCGCCTTTTTGACGGAACACGTGCCTGAGCTGCGCGTGGCGCGGGCGCATGGTCAGATGAGTTCGACTGAACTCGATGACGTGATGAATGCATTCTACGACCGCCAATACGACGTATTGCTGTCGACGACGATTGTCGAGAGCGGACTCGACATACCGTCCGCCAATACGCTGATTGTCTATCGCGCGGACCGTTTTGGGCTTGCGCAGCTGTACCAATTGCGCGGACGCGTTGGCCGCTCGAAAATCCGCGCCTACGCCTATTTCACCATCCCGGCAGATGCACGCATTACACCCGGCGCGCAGAAGCGCCTCAAGGTGTTGCAATCCCTCGATACGCTCGGCGCGGGGTTCATCCTGGCAAGCCACGATCTCGATATACGGGGTGCCGGCAATCTCCTAGGCGAGGAACAGTCCGGACATATTCGCGAGGTTGGTTACGAGCTCTACCAATCGATGCTGGAAGAGGCCGTGGCCGCCTTACGCGATGGCGACGGCGCCATGATCGAGGACCAATGGAGCCCGCGCATCAATCTCGGTACGGCTGTCCTTATCCCCGAGGACTATGTGCCGGACCTACAAGTTCGCCTGGGTCTCTACCGCCGCCTATCGGGTGTGGAGACTCAAGAGGCCATCGAGGCGTTTGCGGCTGAACTTATCGATAGGTTCGGTCCATTGCCGGATGAGGTAAGACACCTCTTGGATGTTGTTGAAATCAAGGGGCTCTGTCGTCAGGCTGGTGTCGAGCAAATCGACGCCGGACCGAAAGGGCTTGTGGTCCAGTTCCGGAACAACGAATTCGCAAATCCCGAAGGTCTTATGCACTTCATCAGCAAGTACGCGCGCAAAACAAAGGTGCAACCTGACCAGAAGCTGATCTTCTACGGCAATTGGCCGACCTCTGATGATCGGTTGATTGGAGCGCGCGACTTTCTGAAGGAACTTGCCAAGATCGCCGGAGCGGCCAAGGAGGCTGCCTAGCTTGTGGAACGCTTTGGCTGCGGTCGGCGCGAAGATCGGCAAACCGCACCCCGACAACTTGGGCTACTGCGTTTGGCTGCCGGTAGCCTCAGCTGGATCGGCCCACCACGTGTCGATTTGATAGCCGTACAGCGGCGTCTTTTCAGGTCGCTTCAACTTGCTCCAGCGAGCGACCCACTGGTCCGGCAAGTAAAAGAGGGGAACAACGTAGTCCCCGGACAACAGAACACGATCCAGCGCGCGCACGGCCGACACAAAATCTTCCCGTGTCTTCGCCTCGAGCATCGCTGCGATCATCGCATCTACGGCTTCGTTCTCCACGCCCGCCAAGTTGAACGAGCCCTGTGTATTGGCAGCCTTGCTGCCCCAGCGAAAGGACTGTTCGTTGCCCGGCGAAAGGGATGCCCCCCAGAAATTTGGGATCATATCGAAATCGAAAGTCTGTTTGCGCCGCTCATACTGGGCGGAGTCCACGCGGCTTATGCGCACGTCGATACCCACGCCCTTGAGCGCGTTCGCATAAGTGAGAAGGAGGCGTTCTTGGCCCCGCGTGCGCGCCAAGATCTCGAATGTAAACGGCTCGCCCGTTTCCGCGTTCACGAGCGTGCCGTTTCTCAGAACATATCCAGCTTCGGAGAGGAGCCTGAGTGCGGCAAGGCGCCCCTCCCGATTCTGACCGGTCCCGTCACTCGCTTCGAACGAAAAGGTGCCGTCCATGATCTCCGGTTTGACCGCATCGGGGAACGGAGCCAGAAGTTCGATCTCAGCCGCATCCGCTGGGCGCCCATGCGAGGACAGCTCCGAACGCGCAAAGTAGCTTTGCGAGTATGCGAACAGGTTGTGATAGAGCGTGCGGTCGATCCAAGCATAATCAAAAAGACGTATGAGCGCCTGACGTACGCGCGGGTCGGCAAAGATTGGCCGGCGTGTATTGAAGACGAGAGCCGACATGCCGGCTGGTGTCTCGATAGGCAACGCCTCCTTGACGACTCTTCCCTGACGCAAAGCGGGAAAGTTGTAACCTTGCGCCCATCGCGTCGGCGACAGTTCGCTGCGAAGGTCGACGAGTCCGGACTTGAAGGCTTC
>JARFRF010000071.1 GCA_029287395.1 Methyloceanibacter sp.
GTAGGCCGCGACCGCATAGGTGGCCACAAGCGCGAGCACTGACGGTAGTTCGCCGTCGACCCATTGAAACACGTTGACAATCAGCCAAATGCCAATGGCGCCGAGGCTGAGGATCGCCAAGCGCTGAAGGATCAAGATTAGCAGTCTCACGTGCCCCAATAGAGCATAGATTCGGGTCAGTGCGCCGCAGAGAAAATGCCGCTCCGGCGAGACTTTAGGCCGCGCGGGCAGGGTCGATCTGCCAGCCAAAAGGACCTTTTCTGCGGTGCTGTTGCGCCAGCGCGCGGTTCGGCCGCCATCAGAGAGGTTCGTCGTCCTTGGTAGGTGCACCAACGCGTCGCTGGACGGATACCTTTGGTTAAGCTGCCGTAGCGCTGGCTACTACGACAGCGGCATGTCGCGACGCCTGGGACCGCATCGAATTGCCACGTAAATTTTGCGCCTAGAAACTTGTAGCTCGGCGCTCGCAAAGCGAATATCACAAGCGTGATTTGAGCATCGGGGCGCCAGCTCAGGGGGGATGAAGCCGGCCATGGAATTTGACGCGTTATTGCTCTCACGAATCCAATTTGCATTCGTGGTGGCGTTCCACATTCTCTTCCCAGCCTTCACGATCGGCCTTGCAGCATTCCTTGCGGTATGTGAGGGGCTTTGGCTCAAGACCGGTCACGATGTCTTCAAGCGGCTCTATCTCCATTGGGTGAAGATTTTCGCGCTCGCTTTTGCGATGGGCGTCGTATCCGGCGTGGTCATGTCCTACCAGTTTGGAACCAACTGGTCTGTCTTTGCGGACAAGACAGGTTCGGTGATGGGGCCGCTCCTTGGCTATGAGGTTCTAACGGCCTTCTTCCTTGAAGCGACATTCCTCGGCGTCATGCTATTTGGGTGGAATAGGGTCGGTAGGACACTGCACTTTGTCGCCACGTGCGCGGTGGCCATCGGAACGTCGTTGTCAGCTTTTTGGATTCTGGCAGCTAACAGCTGGATGCAAACGCCCGCCGGTTTTGCCCTGGATCCCGAAACAGGCACATTCTACGCCACCGACTGGATCGCGGTGATTTTCAACCCGAGCTTTCCGTCGCGTTACGTTCATATGATGCTCGCCGCATTCATAACGACAGCTGCCGTCATACTTGCAGCAGGCGCGTGGCAGATGTTGCGAGGGCGTTCGTCACAACCGACCCGCTGGCAGACGCGCATGGCTGTAGGGACGCTCGCCGTCCTCATGCCGCTGCAGATCTGGGCGGGCCATTGGTCTGGCGATGTTGCTCATGAGCATCAACCGGCAAAAATCGCCGTCTTGGAAGGTTGGTGCGAGTCAAAAGATATTCAGGGTACGGTTCTTCTGGCCTGGCCCGCGGACAACGAGTGTGGTCATGATGTGATAGAGATCCCCAATACGAGCCCGATACTCTTCGCAAACGCCCATGGAGAGCTCAAAGGCATGGACGCCTTTGCCGAGGACCAGAGGCCGCCATTTTGGATCGTCTTCTGGAGCTTCCGATTCATGGTTGGCGCGGGTCTCATTCTGCTGGGCCTCGCGTTTTGGGGTGTCTGGAAGTGGTGGCGCGGCACGATCGACACACCAGGTCTTTTCCATTGGCTTGCCGTCCCATCGGGCTCGCTGGGCTTTATCGCTGTTCTCACCGGCTGGATTACAGCCGAAGTCGGCCGTCAGCCTTGGACGGTTTACGGTCATTTGACCACGGCGGAAAGCGTAGCGCCGGTTTCTACCGGACAGGTGGCAACGTCTTTGCTGGTCTTCATGGTGGTCTACGCGATCGTCTTCACGGCAGGGGCCGTCTACATGGCGCGGATCGCAACCCGCGGCTTCGAGGACGATGGAGCGGGTCCGCCAGCGGATAGCCGCCGCGCTCCGGGTTCGCCGCTTGGTTCAGTCGACGAGCCGGCGCAGGTTCCGGGCGACATTGTTGCAGCAGAATAGGGAGCGAGGAACATGGATCTCCCGCTAATTTGGGCCGTACTCATCGCAGTTGCCGTGATGATGTATGTCGTGCTCGACGGTATGGACCTTGGCGTTGGCATGCTGAGCGCGTTCGCCGAGGACGACGAAGAGCGCAACATGATGTCGGCAACAATCGAGCCTGTGTGGGATGGAAATGAGACCTGGCTCATTCTCGGAGGTGGCGGGCTGTTCGCCGCGTTTCCGCTTGCCTATGCCGTGATCATGCCTGCGGTGTATTTGCCTGTGCTTGTGATGCTCGCTGCGCTGATCTTTCGCGGCGTAGCCTTCGAGTTCCGGCATAAGGCGGTCAGGCCACCAACTCGCCGCTTCTGGAATGGTGCATTCTATGGTGGCTCACTGGTGGCTGCCTTCAGCCAGGGACTTATTCTTGGCGCGTTCATTACGGGTTTCGAGACCGATGGTCGAAACTTCGCTGGCGGGGCCTTTGACTGGCTGTCGCCGTTCTCGTTGTTGACCGGTGTGTCTGTCACCATCGGCTACATCCTTCTCGGCGCTTGCTGGCTGGTCCTAAAGACGGAAGGAGAGCTGCAGACCAAGGCTAAGCGCTTCGGCTTGATGGCGCTGATCGCCGTGTCAATTTGCTTCGCGCTTGTTAGCCTCGCAACTTTGTCGATCGACCCTCGCGTTACCGAACGTTGGGGCCTATCAATGACCCAGTTCGATTTTGCAAAGATCTTACCGCTTAGCCCCGTACCCCTCGCAGGTCTCGTTCTTACATTCTGGCTGGCTCGTGACTTGCTGCGCATCGGTACACCCGAGTCGGGACCGGAGTGGCGGCCGTATCTGTTGGCAATCGGAATCTTTCTGTCTGGGTACGTTGGTTTGGCCATCAGTCTGTTTCCGTGGCTGGTTCCGTTTGAGTTCAATCTCTGGCAGGCCGCTGCTCGGGACAACGCTCTGGGGCTCATGCTGGTCGGTGCGGCGATCATGCTGCCTCTAATCTTGCTCTATACGGCTTATGTGTATTCGCTCTTCTGGGGAAAGGTGAAACCGGGAGACGGCTATCATGCCTGACGGGTTCTTGGACCCGACGCCGCCGTCCGACAGAGACGCGGGCGAGGGACCGCTATGGAAGCGTCTTGCTTGGTTCGTTCTGATTGCTCTCGGGAGCGGCGCTGCGGTCGCCGCCACGGCGTATGTGCTGCGCGGACTCCTATTCATAGAGTAGGGCCCCCGCCATCCGCCCTTGCGATTTCTGAGTTCGCTCTGCGCGCCAACAGGCATTTCCAAAGGCAGTCGGGTGCTCGTCTTTACGACGTGCTCGTTGAGGATCCGCCGTTGTACTTAGGGCCCAGGCAGGACCGCGCCCGCCGCGAGTTTGGGCGTCGGTGAACATCGAGCCGGGGATCGGCGCCTGGCGCGGCTACCCCATCACGGGTTGGGCGCCGACCCTTCGCTTCGATGCGGATCAAGCGTTAAGCGTCTTCAGCTGCGTTAGGCAGAAACAGGAATGCAACGCCCGACATGATCAAGTTAATGCCGACGAGAAGGCCGATTGCCCACGTCGCGGAACTTGGCAGTTTCAGGATGAGAAGCACGCCAACCACCACGCCGACGATGCCTGCCAGCAACATCCAAATCCATCCGACGTATGGACGAATATTGAACGCGATTGTGCCTTGAAGCACGCCGTGGAGAATGAACATCACAGCGAGCAGAAATGTAAGTGTGATAATGCCGGTGAGCGGAAAGAATGCTAACCAGGCACCGGCTATGACGTAGAGCACACCAATGAGCAGGTCGAAAAAAAACGCACTCCATGTCCGTGTAGAGAACGCGTGAAAGACCTGCACAATGCCAGCAATCAGAAAAAGCCAACCAAGAAATACTTTCGCTGCGATAGTGGTGACGAAGGGAAATGCGACGGCGGCAATGCCCAAGAGAATGAGCAGGATGCCGAGGAAGTAGAACCATCCCTTGTTTTCGGAAATCGCGGCCTGCATTGCTGCTTGGTCTGGTGTCATAGAAGCCTCCCTTGGGTCTTCGCCGCCGCATTCAGCGCGGCGACTCGCGGGCATTTATAGCAAACAAAGAGCCAAGTTTGCGTGCTCATGTATCCCAAGCCTCGCGTCCTGGCTGCGATGCGGGCTCAAATCCTCCACGATGCCCCTTGCGCAAATAGAACCGCCCTCCACGGAGCCCCGATTGAAGC
>JARFRF010000109.1 GCA_029287395.1 Methyloceanibacter sp.
CCGGTCGAAGAACAGCGCCTTGTAGTCCGTCAGAACGTGATTGGAGTTGGCCAGTTTTGGATACCAATGATAGCCGGCGAAGACTTCATCCGCCCCTTGGCCGCTTTGAACGACCTTCACGTGCTTCGCGACTTCGCGCGAGAGCAGGTAAAACCCGACGTTGTCATAGGAAACCATTGGTTCGGACATTGCCGCAATCGTTTGCGGCAGAGCCTCCAACATGTCGCTGGTCGGGATCATGATCTTGGTGTGATCCGTGCCGAAGTGCTTTGCGATGATGTCCGAGTAAATGAACTCGTCGCCCGCTTCGCCGTGCGCAGCTTCGAAGCCGATGGAGAATGTCTTCAGATGTTGCTGACCGGCTTCGGCCAAGAGGCCCACGATGAGACTCGAGTCTACGCCGCCTGAGAGCAAAACACCCACGGGGACATCGGCGATCATGCGCCGATCGACAGCCCTTCGTAGCGCCGCTCCGACGCGATCTTTCCACTCCGAGTCGCTCGTCGCCAAATCTTCTGCAGACCGCTTGAAACTAAGGTCCCAGTACTGCTCGTCCTTGAAAGTCCCATCGGGCTCGATCACCCGAAGCGTCGCCGCCGGCAGCTTTCGGATCCCTCGCAAGATCGTGTGCGGAGGCGGGACAACCGCGTGGAACGTCATGTAGAGGGCAAGACCAACAGGATCGAGCGCCGTGTCGACATCTCCGGCTGAAACGAGCGCGGGCAGCGTGGAAGCGAAGCGCACTCGTTTGTCGGTCTTGGAATAGTAGAGCGGCTTGATGCCGAGGCGGTCCCGGCCCATTGCAACCCGGCCCGTGTCGCGTTCGCAGACCACAAAGGCGAACATCCCATTGAACCGTCTTGGCGCTTCCCTCCCCCAGGCGTGCCAGGATTTGAGGACGACTTCGGTGTCGCTTGTCGAGAAGAAGCGATAACCCTTGGTTTCTAGTTCTGCGCGAAGCTCCTTGTGATTGTAGATGCAGCCGTTGAAGACGAGCGTGATACCAAGCTCCGAATCGACCATGGGCTGCTGGCCACGTTCGGAAAGATCAATGATCCTCAGGCGTCGGTGACCGAAAGCGAATGAACCGCGGGACACAATGCCGCCGGCGTCCGGTCCGCGCGGAACCATCGCGCAGGTCATGGCCTCAATAGCCTCGACCGATGCTGGCGAGCCGTCGAATGTGATCTCGCCGCACAATCCACACATACGCTTATGCCTTTTCGGGTGACGGTTTCGATTGGGCGCGAGAGCCCATTTGAAAAATTAAGCAAGAATAGGGCCGAGTTCGCGTGCCTTTGCACGTGCCAGCAATTGCGCTCGAAACAACTTAGATTTGTCTTGATTTGAGGAACTGTTGCATCGAAGCGTGTATCGATCAAATCCAGGCCAACCCGAAGTCCAACTCAAACCGAAACTTATGCTGAAATTATGAGCATAGGGACGATGAAGTCATTAGATCGACTATCGGCGGAGCCAACATCGTCGTCGCGAAACTGTCGAGAAGATGCGAAGCTCTCTTGCGAGCTAAATCGTTGCGCTCAAGTCGTTTAGCCAAGGAACCGCCCTGTTTCGTCCCTATGCTAAATCTTCTACGTAAACCTCTCCACATTCAGAAAAGCGCCGTCTACATTCAAATTTGGCGCTCAGAGGCTCTGAGGGACGACGAATGAGAGGACGATTCGTCATTGTTGGACTGACGATTCTGGCCGTGGCGGGCTTTTGGGTAGGGACCACAGCAGTTCCGACTTCGGCAACGGCTGAATTCCGTGTGCCCGGTCTCTTCGGTGGCAAGAAGGTTGTGAAGCGCAAGCGCTATCGTCGGGCCGCGCCCGTTCAGCCGCTTCGAAATCCGGATCGGACCTTCGCCGCCGTCTCCGCCAAGGCGACTTCTCCAGACATCGCAAAGAACAGCCTTGCGGCCCTCAGCGTCGGCACCGCATCAGCGGCCACGGTCTCGCTTGCTCTACCAGCGCCGAGGCGCGTCGCGGATCGTGCGGGCTATGCGGACGAGCAAGAGGACCGCAATAAGGATGCTTCAAAGACGGCATCGGACGCCACACCGTCTTCGGAAACCGATAAGACGCGTATCGAAACGGCCAAGAAGGAAAAGGCGGACACGGACGAAAAAGACTTAGAAGCCGAGGGTGCAGCCTCGGCCAAAGCGTCCGATACGGATGATGCTGAGGCTGAACGAAAGACGGCGACTGAGGCGAGCGACACCGACGACAAGGCTGAGACAACGGCGATAGACGAGACTGAGAAGGACTCTGAGAGCTCGACCGCAGAGGCCGCGAAGTCCGACGACAAGAGAAAGGCTACGGCGGACGAAAACACCGACTTGAAGTCAGACGAGATCGAGACGGCTGCGAGCCAAGCCTCGGAAGACGATGCCGTCGATTCCAAGACAGCCGACTCCAAGGCCGCTGGGTCCAAGACTGCCGAGAAGAAGGCGGACGCTGATGAGAGCGCCCATAAGGACAAGGCCTCTCAAGAGAAGACCACAGACGACAAGAGCTCGGACACGGCGACCGCAGAGCAAACGCCAACGAAAAAGTTCGAGTCGAAGAGCGCAGACGCAAAAGCGCAGGACGATGGTAGCGCCGCCTCAGGTGGGTCGACCAGGAAATCTGAGGAGGACGTTGCCGACACCTCCAAGGCAGCGGAAGCCACTGAAGAGGATTCAGCGGATACTGAGACTGCCGCAAACGCGACAACGCCGGCGACAGACACCAAGTCGGCAACTGACACCAAGGAGCCTGGGGCGAAAAACCCGGCAGAAGTCAAGGAAACTGCAGAGGCCGACGGGCGTCCCGACGCCATGAGCGACGACGCGGCCAAGCCGCGTGTCGCCGAAGACAAGACGCCTGAGAGTGCCGACGAAGAGAAGACGGCCGCCAAGGACGAAAAATCCGCTGATAAGGCTGAGGCTTCCGATGCTGGGGCCGACGACAATAAGCATGTCACGGCGTCCTTGCCGCCCGCACCGCCTCAGAAGCCAGCAAGTGCGCGCATGTCAGGCACTGTGAACACGTCGGAAGGTCTGGCCAAGGCTGACGGCGTGACTGATAACGGCGACGCTGCCACCGATGCGCTCGCTGACAAGACGGCCACACCAGATTCTCGTGTCCATGATGCCACCGTTATTCTCGATATCTCGCCGCCTCCCAGCGCGAAAACGGAGGTCGGGGACACTGAGGTCGCGGCGCTTTCTCCGGAATTGCGACCCTCTGCGGATGGCCCTTCCGCTAGCGATCGCTCCGACGACGTGGCTACAGATCGAGAGTCGTCGTCTGACGCAAAGACGAAGGGTGAGGACACGAAGTCTGCGGCAATCTCGACGGAAGCGGAACTCTCCACTGGTCGCGAGTCCTCGACCGGGGGAGCGGACAATGTATCGTTGGATTTGGACCCGCCTCCTCCTCCCCCCGTCGACCCTGTCATAGCGGTGGTTCGCTCTAAACTGTCGAGCTCAGCCCCACGCGTTGCGTCTGCGGATTTGGAAGCCCTGAAGGCATTTTATGGCGAGCGTGACGACAACCCGCTCTGGATCGCCGGAGATGGCCTGACGCAAAATGCCAAGACGCTCATCGCAACGATCGGCGACGCTGACGACTGGGGTCTGGATGCGGACGCCTATGCCGTGCCTGCAGCCAACAAAGTGCTGACGACGGACGAAGAAAGGGCCGATGCCGAGGCGGCGCTGTCTGCAGCCGTGCTGAAATATGCCCGGCATGCGCAAAACGGGCGGCTCACACCGTCCAAGGCTCATAAACTTTTCGATTTCAGCCCGAAGGCACGTGATCCCAAAGCGGTGCTCATCGAGATTGCGGAATCGAAAACACCCGACAAGGCGCTGCTCGCTCTCCATCCGCAACATCAGCAGTATCAAAGCTTGCATACTGCCTTGGTCCAAGCCCGCGCCTCCGCAAAGGATATTGGCCGTAACCCGGACGATGACCGAATGGTCCAGCTCATTGTGATCAATATGGAGCGCTGGCGCTGGCTACCATCCGACCTCGGCAACTTCCACGTTTGGAATAACATCCCGGAGTTCAACTTCCGTGTCGTGAAGGGCGGTCGCGAAATCTACAAGGCAATAACGATCGTGGGTCAGACCAAGTATGCGACGGCGTTCTTCTCGGCGCCAATGCGCAACATCGTGTTCAACCCAAATTGGACAGTCCCGCCGACGATCGTCAAAGAAGACATTGCGCCTAAGTTGAAGGGCCCGCAGCGTTCGGGTGGCTTTTTTGGCGGGCGGGAATCCCGAAACAGAATGCTCAGGCGCTATGGTTTAACGGTCAGTCGCGGCGGGAAACCGGTCGATGCGGATGCGGTTAACTGGCAGACTGCGAACGTCCACTCCTATACGTTCCAGCAGGATCCCGGCCCCCACAACGTGCTTGGCCAGTTCAAGTTCAACTTCCCGAACAAGCACGCCATCTACATGCACGATACGACGCAGAAAGAACTATTCGGCCGCCAAGTTCGCACGCTCAGCCATGGGTGTATCCGCGTGCATCAACCTGCACAGTTCGCCGCCGTCTTGCTTGCAGAGGACAAGGGGTGGTCAATGGGTTCGGTTCAAGACGTGCTGGCGCGTTCCCAGGGTCAGACAAAGGTTATTTCGCTCCGGCGGAAAATCCCTGTCCACCTCACCTACAACACGCTCGTTGCGGACGGCTTCGGCTCGGTTCGGGAGTTCGGAGACGTCTACGGCATCGACAATCAGATGGCGGCCAAGCTGTTCAAGAATCCGGCCTATTTCAACGTGCCGTTTTCCGGCGCCGAATTCGCAGAAACAACGCCCAATCGACGGTATTCGGAGCCTCGCCGCCGGCGCGGCGGCGCCACCACCGTTGACGATTTCCTGTCAGGGATTCTTGGCAACTAGGCGTGGACGCGGCCCGAATAGCCGAGACTTACTTGATGGCGCTGAGAATATCGCGCGCGAGAGCTGTGAGAGATGGGTCTCTTGCGCCCATCACAAGAACCACGTCCCCCTCCCGCGCTTCGCGCGCAATCGCGTCGGTCAGCTGCTCTCGTGAGGGTACGAAGATCGCTTGCGTTCCATTTGCGGCAATCTCGTTCACGATATCGGCGGCGGAGAAGTCTCGCGTCGCTGTGCCGCCGGCGTAGAAGACCTCGAGCATGAACAGTTTGTCGTCCTCGGCAAGCTCACGAGAAAATGTCTCCACGAAGTCATCCCAGAGAAATCGCGTGGGCCCGTAGCCGTGCGGTTGATAAATCGCAAGAACGCGCCGCCCCCTCAGCTTCGCCGTGCGTATCGCGGCGGATATTTTCTCCGCGTTGTGAGCGAAATCGTCCACGACTTCGATTCCCGACGCATGGCCAATCGTCTGAAACCGCCGCCCAATGCCGGAGAAGCCCGCAAGCGGTTTCGCCATGTCTTCCAAGGGCAGTCCGGCGGCCCGGCACGCGGCAATGGCCGCAAGTGCATTTGTCACGTTGTGGAGTCCAGGCACCGGGATGGCAAAAGCGACGTTGTCCACCTCGAAACGCGTCCCGCTCGCATCATGCTCCACGTTGACTGCCCGAATATCGGCGCGCTCGCTGACGCCGAAGCGTATCGCTGTGCCAGCAAACGCGTCTAGATTGGGGTCATCGCCAACTACCAGGGCTTCCCGTGTCCTGGCGCGCAGCGTGGCGAACATGGCGGCTACTTCGTCCACTTCCTTGTGGTCGCGCTGAAGATTAAGGATGACGCCAATCGCCGGCGCGTAGCGAACGAGTGAACCGTCACTTTCGTCCGCTTCAACAACAAGGAGGTCCGACGTGCCGGCGAACGCGTTGCCAATCAGACCTTCCGCTTGCAGCACCGGCAGTTCGCCGCCGGTTATGACGGATGGATCGACGCCGAGCCCGCGCAGAATCTCAAAGGTCATACCCGTCACGGTCGACTTCCCACTTGTGCCCGTCACGGCAATCGAGCGGAAAGTGCCAACAAAGTGCGCGAGCATCTCGGATCGATGGACGATTGGCACGCCGCGCGCTTTTGCCGTTGCAAAGTCGGGGACCGTCTCCTCCACGGCCGTCGAGACGACCAGTGCGGCGCAATCATCCCCGATGCCGCTGCCGTTCTGCTCGAACACATGGATGCCGAGCGCTTCGAACTGAGCGCGGACGGTAGCCCGCTCGCCATGATCGAAAGCTCGGTCGCTGCCGCTGACGCGCCCGCCCTTCATCGCTTGAAACTGAGCAATCGCGCTCATGCCCGAGCCGCCCAGCCCCGCATAGTGAAAACGACCAGAAGATACGGCAGGGATGGCGCGGTCCTCGGGCGGTGCAATAAGAACGAGGTCCCCTTCCTGAGCTGTGTCAAAAAGTGTAGCGATATCCTCGTTGAGCATGCGCACGCAGCCGCATGATGCAGGCCGCCCGATCAGCGCCTCATGGTTAGAGCCATGAAAATAGATGTACCGCTCTCGGGAGTCGCAGCCCGGCCCTCGATTGATGCCTTCTTCGAGGCCATCCAGCGTCAGGATACGTGTCAGGATAAGGTCCGCATCACGAGCATCGCCACGCCACACTTCGCCGGTCGGCTCCCGTGAGGCAAAGACGGTTCCCTGATCCGCGCCGGCGCCGATTTTTCGATCGATGCGGTGCCAGCCGGGCGGAGTCTTGAAAGAGTTCTCCTCGCCTCCGATCCCGTTGCGCGCGGTTGAGACCGGCCATGACCGGACGGCCGAACCATTGTCGACCAACGTCGCCGTTTGTCGCTCGACATCGACGATGACGACTCGGCCGGGCAGGACTTCGGGAGCGCCCGCGCGGGTCCGGGCGGCCTCGAGAAGCGCAAGCGCGCGTGTGGTTATGGCTGGTAGCGGCGGCGTCACGCGGCGCACTCTGCCACAAGGACATCGTGCCGTGTTACCCCTTTTATCGCAGTCTGATGAAGCAGGTTACCGTCTCGAGTAGAACAACGGACCCCCAAAGGGGTAGTAAAACTTCCAATAGCGATACTGATACGGAGTGTAATAGCGCCTGCATTGCCAACCACACTTTCGCGCGCTGCGCCGCACCGTTCTCCGCGATCTTTTGGCGACCTCCACGACCGCCAAATCGGCGTCCTCGGCAAGCGTGTGGCTCGCTGTACCGGTTAGCGGCACAGGTTCAGCCTGCGACGGCGTTGGGACGACCAAAGCTGCGCCAACCAAGACAAGGCTGCGATCAAAATACGTAAGTGACTGGGCTCCTTCTGGCCTAATGGTCTAGGGCCGCTTCGGGCAATGCTGGTGACACCATACCAGCAAGTTCTTTTCGCCGCCTTACACAGCCTTTAGCGTTTTTATTATCCTAACTCGTACCCAAGCTATCCGGAGAGCAACGCTGCCGCTGTAAGCAGGATCAAGATCTCGGTGACCTGCTCTGCTGCTCCCAAGACATCGCCGGTCTGACCGCCAATTTTCCGGATTGCCATGCGTGCAAGAACGATGAGACACACCGTCCCCAAGGCCGTGGCGGTCAGGGTCGCCCCAAGCCCCAGACAGGCGACGGCCACGACGAGACCAATGGCAAGCGCACCCGCAGTAACGCCTGCGCTTGGCCGGCCCGCGGTAGCCGACAAGCCGTCCTCTCTGGCACGCGGCACGACCCGCATCATCACAGGCAGCGCAGCTCGACCTCCAACATGGGCAGCGACTAGGGCAAAAACTGCAGGCCCCACGCCGACGGCTGCCAGGCTCGCGAGTGCGCCAATGCGGAGCAGGAATGAGATAATCAGTGCGATCACACCATAGGTGCCGATCCGGCTGTCGCGCAGGATCTCACGGACGCGCTCCGGCTCCCTACCGCCGCCGAACCCATCGGCGGTATCCGCGAGTCCGTCTTCGTGAAGGCAGCCCGTTGTGAGGGCCGTTGCGGCCACGGCAAGCGTCGCGGCTGAAAACGGAGGCACACCGAAACCAAGCGCGAGATACAACACCAGGCCGCCAATCAAGCCGACCGCAAGGCCGGCGATTGGAAGCGTCCAAGCGGCCCGCGAAAGCGGTGTGTCGTCCGGCGCGCGCATAGGCAGCCGCGTGCAAAAGGCTAGGCCCGTCCTGAGGTCCGTGGTAATGCCGCCCATGGAGTGAACTTCCTTCCGTCTCCCCAAACACCGTTGTGGGACCCTACGCCGAAATGTCTCGATTTTCTTCCTTCAAACAGTTGCGCGCAGCGTGCCTTGACTTGCCAGAGTCTGATCAGGCAGCCGCCGACGCGGCGGCCGCGCGTGAGAATCAGCTAACGAAGCCTCCCGGCTCGCTCGGACGGCTCGAAGAGCTCTCTTGTTGGCTTGCCGCCTGGCAGGGACGCAATCCTCCCTCCTTGGACAAGTGCGAGATTCTCGTCTTTGCCAGCAACCACGGCGTTGCTGCTCAGGGCGTTTCGGCCTATCCGTCCGAGGTCACGGCGCAGATGGTGGCCAACTTCGTCGCCGGTGGTGCGGCCATCAATCAGCTCGCGCGCACCAACGGGGCGAACCTGCGCGTGACGTCACTGGAGCTTGATCGCCCGACAGCGGATTTCACGGAAGCGCCGGCCATGAGCGAGGAAGAGTTTCTCACCGCCGTGGGAACTGGCTACGATAAAGTGTCTGAGGATGCCGACCTGGTCATTCTGGGTGAGATGGGTATCAGCAACACGACCGCTGCAGCGGCAATCTCCGGCGCGCTCTTTGGCGGCGGCGCCCGGTTTGCAAGCACAGGCACCGGCGTTGGCAAGGATGGTTTCGGCCGCAAGCGTGCCGTGATTCAACAGGCGCTCCTGTGTCACTCCGATGTGCTCGGAGACCCATTACGGGCCGCCGCTGCGGTCGGCGGTCGCGAGCTCGCGGCCATGATGGGGGCATGCCTCGCCGCACGCCACAAGCGTATCCCCGTTCTAATCGACGGGATGGTCAGCTCCGCCGCCGTCGCGCCGCTCAAAGTGCTTCGGGCCGACGCGCTCGACCATACTCGCGTAGGGCACAAATCGGCTGACGCCGGTCACGAGTTTCTTTTGCAGGAACTCGGCATGACCCCACTGCTTGATCTCGGTATGCGCCTTGGCGAGGGTACGGGCGCGAGCGTGGCGCTCCTCGTTTTGCGCGCGGCTCTTGCCTGCCATACCGGCATGGCGACGTTCGACGAAGCGCAGGTCTCCGGAAAATCGACATCTTAGGTTGGGCTTCTATGCAGCGGCGATGGCATGGAAGAAACTGCCTGTCACAGTGCCTCGCCGCCCGCCTGCGGAGCCCATGGGCTGGCCTTCGCCATCCGCAAGCGAGGCCAACGGTGCATCGTGCCCTGACTCGATCACTTGGGCATAATGGAACTCGTGACCGCGCACGGTCATCCCGACGTCGCCGAGCACGGATGGCTCCAGCAATTCGGCCTGGCGATAGCCAAGATGTAGCTTGCGATCGGCGAAGCTCGTAGCGTGGCTGAGAAGCCCCGCCATCGCGTAGCGCGTCCCGTCGCAATCCACCAGACCCTCACCGAGAACCATGTACCCGCCACACTCTCCATGGACGGGCCGCGACTGCGCGAAGCTCGCGAGTTTGGCCTTAAAGTTGGTGGCGGAAGCGAGCGTACCTGCATGGAGTTCCGGGTAGCCCCCCGGCAGCCAGCAGGCATCCGATGTTTGATCAGGCCCTTCGTCCGCTAACGGTGAGAAGGGCACCAGGGTTGCCCCTTGTTCGCGCCATGCACGAGCGAGATGGGGATAGAGGAACGTGAAGGCCCTATCCTGAGCCACAGCGATACGATTGCCGGGTAGCGGCAGGCGACCTGAGACCGCTTCCCCAGTGATCTGGGCGGGACGCGCAAGAGCCAGTATCGCATCGAGGTCGAGATGCGCTTCGGCCATGTCCGCAAGAGCTGCGAACCGATGGTCCAAATCGTCATGCTCTCCAGCCTGGACGAGACCAAGATGGCGTTCCGGCAAGGACACCGTGCTATTTCGCGGCAGCTGGCCGAGAATGGGAATCCGCAAGGCTTTAATGGCGCGCGAGACCAACTTGGCATGCCGATCGCTCGCGACACGGTTGAGGACCACGCCTGCAATTTTTACGGCTGGATCATGGGTCGCAAACCCCCGCAGCAATGCGGCGGCCGACTGAGCTTGCGATGTGACGTCGATGACCAGAATGACGGGCAAGCCGAAGCGGCTCGCCAAATCCGCAGTGGCGCCGGTGCGGCCTGGGGGGCCAGCAATCCCGTCAAAAAGGCCCATGACGCCTTCCACAACAACAAAATCGGCGTCAGTTGCGGTCTCTCGCATCAGGGCATCGAGTAGTCCTGGCGGCATAGACCAACTATCCAAGTTGA
>JARFRF010000125.1 GCA_029287395.1 Methyloceanibacter sp.
GGTGGCCAAGTCGGGAATGGTGGCGCTGCCGGAGCGCAACCCAGATCGGTCGCAGGCAGATTCGGCCGTCGAAAGCACAGCGGACGGCGCCCTGGCTCCTGCCGCTGCACCGAATCAGACTACGGCAACCAAGGCGTCCCAAACGGCCGATAACGCCTCGACGATCGCCGCCGCCACTCAGCCTGAGGCAAATCTCGAAAACGCTGTCGAGAAACCGGCGTCTGAGGAAGCCGGCAAGACCGCTGCCGAGGCGAAGGAAAACACAGAATCAGACGAAAAGGCCGCCGGCACGAACAGCAATGAGAAGAAGATTGCAAAGGCGTCGGCTTCTTTTATGCCAGATAGCGTCCCGGAGCCCGATATTCATCCACGCCGTGACAAAGCGTTTCCGCCAGCACCGGAACCCGCTTTGGACTATGCGTCAATCCTCAAGCCATTGCTCAACTACGAGCTTAGTAGTTCCGATCGCAACCGCGTTCGGTTCGTAATGCGCCACAAGGGCACGGTCGGAGAGACTGCGGCGAAGATCAGCGATCCCGCCGCACGCGACTTCTCGCTTTGGTATCGGTACAGCCATGTAAAGAGCACCTATTTGAATGCGGAAGCAGTGGAGGCTTTTCGCCTGAGCCACCCGATGTGGCCTCGGCTTCATAAGCTTCGCGAAAAAGCTGAGGCCTCTCTGTTTCATGCGAACGCGTCCCCGGAACGCGTCAAAGCGTTCTTCAAGGACTCGGAGCCGGAAACGGGTGCAGGCCGCGCGGCCCTCGCTGGTGTCTACCTAAAGGCCGGAGACAAAGAGGCCGCAGAGAAGGCTGTGGCCGCAGCCTGGCGCGAGGACGATCTCGGCTCAGACACAGAGGCTAAGATCCTCGACAAGTTCGGCAGCATGTTGGATGCTGATGACCACCGTGCACGAGTCGACGTTCTGCTTTATCCGGACAAGGAGAAGCTGTGTAGCGCTGCGTTGCGCGTTGCCAAGAAGCTACCGGAAGCCGAGCAAAAGAAGGTCAAAGCTCGCGTGGCCGTGGTCAAGCGCAGCGGGAATGCCGGCAAGCTCCTTGACGCGCTTCCGGATGATGCCGTCGAGGCCGATATTGGGCTTCGCTTTAACAACATTCAGTGGCTGCGTCGCACAAAGGATAAGGAACAGCGGCTCACCGCTTTTGAACTGCTGCTCGGCGCGCCGTCGGAGCCGGACCTGCTCCTCGACATGGAGGAGTGGTGGATCGAGCGCCGAGTCAACGTCCGGGCCGCTCTAAACGACGGGCAGCCCCGGACCGCATACAAGATTGCTGCGAAGCATGGTCTCGAAGCTGAGCGGGATAATTTGCCCTACCAATTCGTGGAGGGCGAGTTTCTGGCCGGGTGGATCGCTCTGCGCTATCTCGACGAACCGGAAACGGCACTGCGTCATTTCATAGCGATGCGTCGTGGCGCCGCGATCACGGACTCACGAGATATCTCTCGTGCTGAATATTGGCTGGGCCGCACGGCGCTGGTCCTCGGAGACAGAGGGTCGGCGGCGGTACACTTCCACGTCGCCGCGAAGTATCCGCAATACTTTTATGGACAACTTGGCCGTCAGGCACTTGATCCTCGCCCTGCCCGGCTCGCCGTGACACCAACACCCGTGCCGACCCAGGAAGACATCGACCGCTTCATGCAACACAAGGCCGTGCGCGCGCTCGGCGTTGCGCGCGCTATGGGCGTCCAATGGGTGACGCCGCAGTTCCTGCTTTCACTCTCGCGGACGCTTGAGAGTGCGGCCGAGGTTGTCCTGCTCGCGGAATACGCCAAAGCTGTCGGTCAAAAGCAGATGGCGCTGCGCCTGTCCAAGATCGCCTTCAACCGCGATCTGCCCCTCGGCGACTATGCGCTGCCCGTTGGCGTTATGCCCAACTTCAAAAGCCTACTTGAAGAGCGGGTTGACCCGGCGTTGGTGCACGCGTTGTCACGTCAAGAGAGTGAGTTCAACGCGAAGGCAAAGAGCCCAGTCGGTGCAAGTGGCCTCATGCAGCTTATGCCGGCTACAGCGCGCGGCGTGGCGCGCCGCTATAAGGTCGCCTATTCCCAGTCAAAACTCACCAATGCGGCGTACAACACTCAGCTGGGTGAAGCATTCCTGAGTGATCTCATCTCGAACTATGACGGGTCGTATTTCATGGCACTCGCTGCTTACAACGCCGGTCCCGGTCGCGTGAAAGAGTGGGTTGGTATCTACGGCGACCCAAGGGATCCGGATGTCGACCCCGTCGACTGGATTGAGCGTATTCCGTTCACGGAAACTCGGCGCTACGTCATCAAGATCATGGAAACGTTGCAGCTCTATCGCTCGCGACTTGCAGGGGCGGAGAATGCACTGCACTTGGTGCAGGATCTCAATCGAGGCAGGCGCGTGCCGCCATCCGAGACCGCGTCGGTGCAGCCTGTGACGACAACGGCCAAAACTCCATAGCCAGCATGCCGCTTGCGCGGTTGACTTTCTTGGCATTGATCCGCAATCAAGGGGCTTGAAGTAGCGAGGCCCATCGGTTCGCGTCGGACGCATCCCTTGCAGACGCTTGCCAAACTAGCGGTGGACTATGCTTGACCTCCAGAGCAAGCCCTGGCGCGACATCCATTACAGGTCGTCGGACGACTTGAAGCTTTACGCGCGACACTATCCTGCGCCAGACGAGCGTTACCGAAGTGTCGTTTGCCTCGCGGGCCTAACGCGCAACTCCCGCGACTTTCACGCTCTCGCAACACACCTATCGACCCATCCGGAAACGCCCCGCAATGTCTACTGCGTCGACTATCGTGGGCGGGGGCAGTCTGACTTCGATCCGAACTGGCGCAACTATATGCCCCACGTAGAATTGGATGATGTACTCGATCTCCTGACTATTCAGGGTTTGCACCAAGTCGGAATCGTGGGCACATCCCGAGGCGGTATCATCGCCATGGCGATGGCAGCGGCGCGCCCGACCGTTATGGGCCCTGTCGTACTGAATGATATCGGACCGGTGATCGAGACCAGGGGCCTTGCCCGCATTGTCAACTATGTACGCCGTATGCCGACGCCGAAGACCTGGGCAGATGCGATGCAAATCATGCGCGAAATCAATGAACGGGGTTTTCCGGATTTCACGGATGCCCAGTGGGACCAGATGGCTCGCAGCGTTTTCGAGGAGCGTAAAGGACGGCTCGTACTGTCTTATGATCGCAAATTAGCCAAGGCTATCGGCACGATCGATCTTAGCCGACCTTTCCCGCCGCTCTGGCCGGAGTTCATCGCGATGAGCAAGCTTCCGGCCTTTGTTATTCGCGGCGAGCTTTCGGACGTCCTCAGCACCGAGACCCTCAACGAGATGGTCGAGCGTCACCCGAACCTCCGAACGATGACAGTGCCTGACCAAGGGCATGCGCCTACGCTTGCCGAACGCGATCAGATCGAAGCCATCGCCTCGTTTTTCGCAGTCAACGACTGACGCCTGAT
>JARFRF010000138.1 GCA_029287395.1 Methyloceanibacter sp.
GGCAGCATCGACCCGGCCGCAAGCATGGATCATGCGTACGGCGATTTCCGCTTGCTCGGGTGTGAACCGCGAAAGGTCTGACTCCTCACGGATAATCGAAAAGGAGCGCTCATAGATCGCGGCGCCATCGCGGATGTAGTCGTGCTTAAGCATCTTCGCTCTCCGCGACGATCTTGCGGGCAACCTCTTCTACCAAGTCGTCCGAGTACGCCTCGCTTCTCGGCAAGTGGAGAATAGCATCGCTATCGATAAACCCGGCTCCTTGTTCTATGCCGAGGATTGTCAGGGGTGCAGGTCTCGGATGAGCGCAACCTTTGCTGCAGCCCGAAATGTGCAGCGAGAACTTCCCCTGAGGGACGCGTTCGGCAATGCGCGCCGCAAGTTCGCGCGCGGGTATGTGTCCGGAAGCACAGAGTGGCGCGCCGGCACAGGCTGCTATCCGCCGGCGCGGGTCGCGGGCGTCGACGACAAAGCCGAGCGTATCCGCAGCCGTCCCGAGCGCGAACGCGGTCATCTCGCCGATTGGTCCCAGCAACAGCGTGCGTTGTGGCGCAAGCACTGCCCATTCAGCGCCGTTGGCTCGGGCAATGCGTGCGAGCGCGATCAGATCCAGCGCGTGTGCTTGTCCAAACGGCAGCGCCACGCCGATCGCACAGCTATCGTCGTCAAGCCGATGGAGTCCGATCGTTTCTGTCGTTCGCGCGGCAGGTATGTCTGACGCCGTCTCCAAGAGATCTCCTGCTGCCTTCAAGAACCGGCCTACACCCTCTCGCGCAACAACGTCGCGCGCCCTTGCTTGCGTGCCACCGGCTGCCAACACAGCCAACAAATCCACAGTTAGCTGGGCCGCGTCGGCCGCGCTTACGATCCCCAGCGGCGCAGCTGTCTCGATATCTCCGCCGACGCTGACGTGGAGCCGGGGTGATGTCGTTCCACTCAAGGCACGAAGATGGATATCGGCAGCAAGTGCGTCCAAGGAAATCGGGCCGCCGTCATCGATTACAACAGAAACCTTGGGTGCAAGATCCAGTCGGCGCCGGTCCGCCATGTCGCGTAGTTCGGCGGCAATCTCGTCAGGCCGGATGCGTGTTCCCGTGGCACCGGGCAGCGCCGACACAGCGACAGGGATTCGGTCGTTGAAGGGGATATCGAGCGCCTCTATCGTGGTCGCGAGGTGTTGTGCCGAAATCTCGGTCAACCCTCGGATCTGTAAGCTGCCGCGGCCCGTGATCTCCATGAGCCCATTGCCATGGGTCCGCGCAGCAACGCACAGCGAAGCAAATGCGTCTATGCCGATACGACCTGACGGCACAATGCGTACAAGCAGTCCGTCTCCGGTCTCCATGGGCTCCGAAAGACGCGGGCAGGCACCAAGAGGTCGCGGCGCGGCAGCCCGGGCAGCGTTGTGCACTTCCCTGCTCATTCCGCTGCCTCCGAAACTCCAAGCACATCGTTCGTCCGAAGATCGTTTTGCTTGGGATGCCAAAACCCTTTGCGCCGCGCGTCGTCAAGCCTCTCGGCGATCGCACGCGCGGCCTGTGGGTTCTCACGGATAAGGAAATCCCGCACGGTGTCGTCGGCGAGATAGGCATCGTGGATTGCGTCGAACAGCGTGTCCGAAACTGCGTTGGTGATTTCGGCAAAGTCGGCAAGCCGGTCGACTGTTTCCGCTAACTCGGCCGCCCCACGCGCACCATGGCGCATCATACCTGCAATAAAGGCCGGGCTGATGGCCCGTGCACGGACGATCCGGGCCAAGGCTTGCGGCAGCGCACGCGCCTTCGGGCTGTCAGGATTTGTCGTGTCCAGAACAACAAGATCCGCATTGGATCCAAGGACGCGCGCAGCTGCGGCGAAACCGCCCATATGCGCTACATCCTCCGCGCCCTCCAAGATATCTCGCGTTGGGTCATCGCTAATATGGACAAGGAGGTCAGCCTTGGCCACCCGCTCGGCAAACGCCCCTTCGCGCTCGGCGCCTTCCCCCTCTGGCCCACTGTAAACATGAGATGTTGCGCCAAGATAGGCCGCGCTCAAGGCGTCATCTGAAACGTCTTCTGACGTCTCAGACCCCAGCAAGCCCTCGATGCCCGCGCCATAGGCCCCTGGAGCGGTCCCGAAAATGCGCTCAGGTTTCGCGCTGGTGTCCCTGGTTGCCGATGCCAGCGGGTTCTCGGCGTGCTCCTCTTCGCGCGCGGCGACCAACTTGACGGCTGCGTCCAGGAGGGCGATTTGCGTTGGAAACAGATCGCGGAACAGTCCTGAAATTCGAAACGTAACGTCGACGCGGGGTCGTCCGATCGTAGCGGGCGGCTGAACCTCAACACCGGTTACCCGTCCTGTGGCGGGGTCCCAGACAGGCCGGCAGCCCATGAGCGCAAGGCCCTGCGCGATTTCTTCGCCGCCCGTCCTCAATGTGGAGCTGCCCCACAGATCGATGACCAGCGACCGGGGCATGTCTCCGTGCTCTTGCATGTATCCGCGAACGACCTCTTCCGCCGCACGTTCGCCCAAGGCCATGGCGGTTTGGGTCGGCAGAACGCGCGGATCGGCTGTGTAGAGATTGCGTCCTGTCGGTAGCACGTCGCGCCGTCCCCGTGCCGGCGCTCCAGCTGGGCCCGGCTTCACACGCTTGCCGTCGAGAGCATCAAGGAGCGCGGCGCGCTCCACGTCTGCGCAAGCGCGCCAGTCGGCGTCGTCACAGTGCGGGAGCCGTCCAAAGACATGCAGCCCGTCTTTGACAGCGAGGTCTTTCAGATCGCAGAGCCAGGTATCGATCTTCTGCAACGCTTCCTGTTTGCATTCGCCTTGGGCCAAGCCTGCCTCGGCTGCGAGCCCTGTCTCGATCGCTTTGTCCACGATGAGTCCGGCAAGCCTGTCTCGCCGCCGCGTGTCCAATCCATCGGCGATGGCGTACTCATCGACTAGCTGCTCCAGTTCCAGCGCAGCTCCCGACATCTCCGTACCGGTGAGGGGTGGGGGTAAATGGCCAATGGTCACGGCTGCCACGCGACGTTTGGCCTGTGCGGCCTCGCCCGGGTTGGACACGATGAAGGGATAGAAGACAGGCAGCGCGCCGAGCACGACCTCAGGGTAACACGCGGACGTCAGCGCGACGGCGTGCCCCGGCAGCCACTCCAGCGTGCCATGCGCCCCGAGATGCAAAACAGCATTAGCGCCGATCTCGTATTGAAGCCAAAGACCAAAGGCGAGCAACGCATGGCGCGGCGGCAGAACCGGGTCATGGTAGTTGGCGCGTCGCTCGGTCGTCTTTCCTCGATCAGGCGGAAGCGCTGCCACGAGGTTGCCGAATCGGGCCGCTTGGAAGCGGAACGCGCCATCGCGAAAGTCCGGATCGTCTTGTGGACGACCCCAGGCCTCCCACGTCGTCGCGCCAACCGAAGACGGGACCGTCGCCAAAAGACGCTCATAAGCATTGAGCGTTAGGCTCAGGCCTCCGGTCGGATCTGTGAGGCGTTCGAGTAGCGCGTGCGACTCTGCTGGAACGTCGTCGACAGTGTAACCGGCTTTGCTGAGATCCGTCATCGCCGCCAGCGCGCTTGCGGGCACATCAAGCCCTACTGCATATGCTGCACGGCCGCCGGCGCCAGGATAGTCGGGCAGGACAAGCGCGATCTTCCTTTCTGCGCGCGGCAAGGACCGAAGGCGGGCGACGGCCGCAATCTTGCTGGCGACGGCCTCGATACGGTCGGGCTCCGGGCGGTTGACGCTTCGTTCGAAACCGAGGCTCTCATCCCGGGCATCTTTGTCTTTAAAGCCGAGGGCTCCAGCTAGCACGCGCCCGTCAAGTTCCGGCAACACCACATGCATCGAGAGGTCCGAGGGCCCAAGGCCGCGCGGATTGGAGGTCCAGGCCTCGCGTTGCGTGTTGGCGATGATCGCCTGGAAGACGGGAGCATCGCATCCGTCGAAGACGCCGTCGCCGGCAGCGAACGCCGTCGTAGTCACGATCGCCGATGGCTGGAGCCGATCGAGCGCATCGCGCACAAACGCGATGGCCTTAGGCACTTTCAAGCTGGGAACGAATAGGGGCGCTGGACGCAAACCATGCTTCTTCAGCGCGACGCAGAGCGCGTCGATGGGCGCGGTGTCGGCGGCAAGAAGTGATGCACGGTAGAATAAGATTGGAACGGTGGCCGGCCTCTCTAAACCATCCGTAATCTGATTGTCTTGGGCAATCAGGTTGTCGATATCAGTGATTCTACCATCGTGCGAATAGACGCCCATGAGCGGAAAACTCTGCGGAGCAGGCACCTCGAGTGCTGCGCCCCCAAGCGACGCAAGGCGTCTCAAAAGCCCGCGAAGATTTGCCGAGCCGCCCTCGCGAAAATAGGCCAGCAGCGTTCTGAGTTCCGATTCGTCGATCGTCGATTGCTCGAATAGACGCTGATCGTCTCTGTCTTCGCCGGGTAAAATCGCGAGGGCGACGCCGCGTTCACGGGCGATGGTATGCAGTCTTTCAACGCCGTAGCGCCACCACTCCAGCCCACCCAGAAGCCGAACGACAATCACCTTGGCATGCTGTGCAACCGTCTCAATCCATAAGTCTGTCGACATTGGATGGCGCAGGTCGCGTAAGTGAGCGAGCCGCACAGATGGAATGTTCGCCTTCTCAAGCGTGTATGCGGCCGCGAGGCCTGCGAGGTCCGTGTCCGTAAATGACAATATAGCGATGTCGCCAGGCGTTTGGCCGAGGTCAATCGGCTCGGCAATGTCGTCGAGCGTTGCGCTACTTGTCTGCAGAAGGTGCATCCGCGCTACCTATCGGTTACCCAGACACGGACTCTACACTAGAGCGGGACTCGCTTACCGAACGGGCTTCGTTCCCGGAGAGGGACTTTGCCACCGCGTCGTGGTCTAGACCCTTCAGCCCAATGACGACAACCTTACCCTGGCGGTCCTCGCTCTCGCCCCATGGCCGGTCGAAATAATGATTCACGCGCGGTCCCACAGCCTGGATCAATAGCCGCATCGGTTTTCCTGTCACGGCCGCAAACCCCTTCACGCGCAACACATTGTGTGCCTCGGCAACCTCTGCGATTCGCTTGGAGATGGCCGCCGGATCGTCGACCTCGTCAATCGGGACCACGAGCGTATCGAACTCGTCATGCTCGTGATCGTCCGTGTTGTCGTGGTGGGTCTTGCGGTCTTCGATGTGGTCCTCCGCACCGACCCCAAGGCCCAGCAATGCGGAGGAATCAACCTTGCCCTCAGACACTGTCACCACGCCGATCCCACGCGGAAGAGCGCCGGAAACCGCTGCCTTGGCACGCTCCAAGCCGTCCGTGTCGAGCAGGTCCCGTTTGTTCAGGACAATAAGGTCTGCACAGGCAACCTGGTCCTCGAAGACCTCCTCGATTGGATTGTCGTGGTCCAACGCATCGTCCGCCGCCCGCTGAGCAGACAGTGCCTCCAGATCGGCTGACACCTGTCCTGCAGCAAGCGCGGCGCCGTCTACGACGGCAACGACACCGTCCACCGTTACGCGGTTCTTGATTGCCGGCCAATGGAAGGCCTGAACCAGTGGTTTGGGCAGAGCAAGACCCGACGTTTCGATAACGATGTGATCGACCTGCGGCTCGAGTGCGAGAATCTCATCGAGTGCTGGGACGAACTCGTCAGCAACCGTGCAGCATAGGCAGCCATTGGCAAGCTCAACAATGTTCTCCTCACTGCAGTTCTCGTCGCCGCAGCCCTTTAGGATCTGGCCGTCAATTCCGACATCGCCGAACTCGTTGACGATCACCGCCAGCCGACGCCCATTGGCATTTGCAAGCACGTGGCGGATTAGAGTGGTTTTCCCCGAGCCGAGAAAGCCAGTTACGATCGTGCAGGGAATGCGGGCGACAGACGTCATTCAAAATCCTCCGGGAACGGGCCAAGTCCTAGGGGTGGGACACGCGCAATAAGACCGCCCTTCAGCGCTTGAGGCCGGCCGCGCCAGGGTAGAATTCCGTCCTCGGCGGTCGCGAGCAGTTTTGCGCCTTCGACCAGTGCCGCTGCGTCATCTGGCGCGTTCAGTTCGCCGAAAACATAGGTCCAGCTGTTCTTCTTGCGCATCGCTGCGCTGAGCGAACGGCTGCAATTCGCCAGGCATTCGACGTGACGAACCGAGACCCCGGTGCCCCGAGCGGCTTCGGTTGTGGCGTCCGCAAGCATCCGCCCGGCCCGAGGTCCCTCGTCAGGATCGCCGGCTAATCGGCATGTCACGCAGACATAGACGATTGGGCCCTCGCGGGTCTCGTCCGTGCCATCTTTGTTCGCTTCGGGGACTGCCACCCTGGTGTTTCCTTGGCGCTTCTCAACGAAAAGCAACATCGTGCAGGGTGCAAACCGGCCCACACCGGGGCCGAACAGAAACCAACCGTCGCAGAGGCACCCCGCCCGGCGGACGACTAGATCGACGGCAGGTCTCCTGGCTCCGCGGGTCTCTCCCTAGGCCGCCTTCCCGGGCTCCATCCCAGTGGCATTGGCTTGGGCGCCCAAGATCGATCTGGAAACCGGTCTATGAGCTATCCGCTTACAGTTGCGGGGGCAGCCGCGGATTTGGACATTGTCCTTACCGCGTTCCCTGTTTGCTCGAATTGAGCAACCGTCGATCCTGCACATAAGGCCCTGCGACGAGCGTTTGTCAATGCATCGCAGGGGCTTGCGACCCTGTAGGCGCCTAGTTTTCGCGGTCAGGTTCTTCTTGCGGCGTGCCCCTTGGGCTCTATATTTGAGGCGCCGCAGGTTCCCGCATGAGGCGGGACGCAAGAAGGGAACACGGTGAGGGAAACACTCTAGTCCGTGGCTGCCCCCGCAACTGTTGGTGGCGAGCACCCCTCATTAGGCCACTGGAGCCAGGCTCTGGGAAGACCGAGGGGGAGCGCAGACCCACAAAGCCAGGAGACCTGCCCGCGGCTCAAACCTCGATTGGCGCCCTCGGGTGGAGGGTGCCGAAAGGAAGAATCAATGGCCAAATCGGTGCATGGGGACCCGCTGGGGATTTCTGCGGGCTATACCCGTGCGTTTTTCGCGGGGCGCGCTTAGGCCGTGCCTGACAGCGGCCCTAGGGATCGTGCCAGCCGAGGCAACGAAGGCATCATCTTCGTTCTTGGGGGTGCCCGCTCGGGAAAGAGCCGTTTTGCTGAGAGCCTTGTCGAGAGTCTTCAGCCGCCATGGGTCTATATCGCTACCGCCGAAGCGCATGACGACGAGATGGCGGCACGCATCGCCGAGCACCAAGCCCGTCGCGCGTCCAGTTGGCAGACCCTGGAAGCAGCCCACGAATTGCACGTTGCCATTCGCGGTGCGCCCGAGGACGCCATCGTGCTCGTCGATTGTTTGACATTGTGGCTCTCCAATATCATGCACGGGCCATACGACGTCGGCGATGCCACGGCTCAGCTCGAAGACGCGCTGCGCACTAGGAAGAAGGCGACCGTGCTTGTCTCCAATGAAGTGGGCTTAGGGCTCGTCCCCGAAACGCCTTTGGGACGTGCTTTCAGAGATTCTCAGGGACGCCTCAATCAACGGATCGCCGCCGTAGCCGACCGCGTGATCTTCGTAGTCGCTGGCCAGCCTCTCATTGTGAAGGGAAATGCATGACAAAGACCGTCGACGAGAAGGACCTCGAGCGCCATCGCGCAAAAATGGCGAAGCGCAAAGAGCTTCAAGACGCCGAAGTTGCCGAGAAGACCCTCGAGAAGGGCCTCCTCATCGTCCACACGGGAACCGGTAAGGGTAAAACCACGGCGGCATTCGGTTTGGCCTTGCGCATGATTGGCCGAGGCGAACGCGTCGGCATCGTGCAGTTCGTGAAGGGCGCTTGGCACACTGCCGAACGAGATGCCTTGGAACGGTTCGGGGATCAGGTCGCGTGGTATTCGATGGGCGAAGGCTTCACGTGGGAGACCCAAGACTTGGAACGCGATATTGCGGCGGCTGAACGTGCTTGGGCCAAGGCGGTCGAGTTGATGAACGATCCAAGCTTCAGTCTCGTGATCCTCGATGAGTTGAACATCGCGCTCCGCTACGACTATCTGCCGTTCGACGCGGTCCTGGAAACGCTGAAGGCGCGGCGGCCGGACCTGCATGTCATTGTCACTGGCCGCAACGCAAAACCCAGCCTGATCGAGGCCGCGGACCTCGTGACGGAGATGACCCTCGTGAAGCATCACTTCGCTGCTGGGGTGAAGGCGCAAGCCGGCATCGAATTTTAGCGATGACCGCCCGCGCGCTCATGTTCCAGGGGACGGGTTCCGATGTAGGCAAGTCCCTGATTGTTACCGGGCTGTCGCGTGCGCTTGTCTTGCGTGGACTGAATGTCGCACCGTTCAAGCCGCAGAACATGTCGAACAATGCGGCCGTAACCGCCGATGGTGGCGAGATCGGGCGGGCGCAGGCGCTCCAGGCACGCGCGGCGCGCGTTGCGCCGAGCGTCCACATGAATCCGGTCTTGCTGAAGCCACAAAGCGAGGTCGGCGCGCAGATCGTGGTCCGCGGGCGCATCTACGGCAAGGCCAAGGCTGCGGAATACCAAACACTGAAGCCTGAGTTGATGGGCGCTGTACAGGACAGCTTTGTCCGCCTGAAAGCCGATGCAGATGTCGTTCTGGTGGAGGGAGCGGGTAGCGCATCGGAAGTGAATCTGCGGGCAAACGATATTGCCAATATGGGCTTTGCCAGGGCTGCGGATGTACCGGTCGTGCTGATTGGCGACATCGACCGAGGCGGCGTCATCGCCAGCCTTGCGGGCACGAAAGTCGTGCTCGACCCGAGCGATGCCGCGATGATCTGCGGGTTTCTCGTCAATAAGTTCCGGGGCGACCCAGCCCTGTTTGCTGACGGTATGGCACACATCGCCAACGCAACAGGGTGGCAGGCAATGGGACTAATTCCATTCTTCGCAGGCGCAAGAACCCTGCCAGCGGAAGACGCGCTTGCACTTGAGCAGCAACAAGCGGCCAAGTCCGATGCGAGGTTGAGAGTCGCCGTTGCGGTATTGCCCCACATAGCCAATTTCGATGATCTTGACCCGCTTGCCGCGGAGCCGGCGGTCGAGATCGTCCGTATACGGCCAGGCCAAGCGTTGCCGGGGGATGCGCAGCTTGTCATCCTACCGGGGTCCAAGGCGACACTCTCCGATTTACGGACCTTTCGCGAAGCTGGCTTCGATATCGATCTTGCAGCGCATCTGCGCCGAGGCGGCTGTGTGCTCGGACTTTGCGGCGGTTATCAGATGTTGGGTCGGCTGCTGCGGGACCCGGAGGGTTTTGAGGGTGAGCCTGGTGAAGCCGATGGGCTCGGGCTGCTCGACGTGGAGACGACGCTGACAGGTGAGAAACGTCTCGAGCCAGCGCGGGGGCAAACTTTCGATGGCGTGCCCTTTAAGGGTTACGAAATGCACATGGGCCGTACGGTCGGACCCGATTGCGAACGTGCTTTTGCGAGCCTCGATACCGGTGCGCGCGACGGAGCGGTCTCTGCAAACGGCCAGGTGTTCGGTACGTATGTGCATGGATTGTTTTCGGACGATAGGCAGCGTACCGCATGGCTCAAGCGATTTGCCGCAGGATCGTCGCAGGTTCGATACGACGAGCAGGTCGAGAGCGTTCTTGACACGCTCGCCGCTCATTTGGAGGCGCATGTCGATATCGATGGACTTCTCAAAGCAGCACGCTGATTGCAGCCACGATGGCAATCAGGGCGATCAGCAAGGCATCTGCCACAGCGTAGAGCCGCAGCGCTGTACGAATATCGTGCGCCGTGGCTGCACTGCGGCCCGTCCCCAGCCATGGGTCGAGCGATGGGCCATCCGTTTTGGAGCCGGAATAGTTGCGGGGGCCGCCAAGTGCCAAGCCAAGCGCGCCTGCCATCGCCGCCTCCGGGTATCCTGCATTGGGCGAGGCATGTTTAGCGGCGTCGCGTCGTATCGTCGTCCAGGCCGCGCTCGGGGATGCCTCTTTCGTCAGAGCAGCGGCGCCGACCAAAAGCACTGCCGACAGTCGCGCCCCTGGCAAGTTAACGATGTCGTCCAGCTTGGCCGCGCCCCATCCAAAGTCTTTGTAGCGGGACGAGCGATGGCCGATCATGCTGTCGGCAGTGTTGATTGCTTTGAAGACCGCGCCTCCCGGGAGCCCTGCCAGCGCCAACCAAAAGACCGGCGACACGACGCCATCGGAGAAACTTTCGGCCAAACTCTCGATCGCCGCGCGCGCGACACCCGCTGCGTCGAGCGAGCTCGTGTCACGGCCGACGACGTGCGATACGGCCGTGCGCGCGTCCTCCAAGCTTCCTGTTTCGAGGGCCTCCGCAATGGCGGCGGTATGGGTGTAGAGGCTATGCTGGGCAAGCAATGTGCTGGCCGCAACCGCGACGAAGAACAAGCCGAACGGCAAGAGGAGCAATACGGATTCCAGAAGGAACGCGCAGGCGAAAGTCACGAGCAGCAGCACCAACAATGCGGCGATACCGGCGCGCCGGCGTTCGGCACCCTCCTTGGCGGTATCGTTAAGCCGGTTGTCGAGCCGTCGTATGAGGCTCCCCATCCAGGTCACGGGGTGGCCGATGCGCTGCACGAGCCGCTCCGGATATCCCACGGCGAGCTCGACGAGCATCGCAAGAAGCGCTAGCGGTGCTGCCATGACGTTGCCCGATCCGACCTCATCAAAACCCTCTGCTACACCAAAGGCTGCGCCCTCACCTGAAGCACCCGTGACGCACGGGGGCGACCTCGACGCGGCGCGCGCGCATTTTCCCGGCGCGCCTGAGCCAATCGTCGACCTGTCGACCGGCGTCAACCCTCATCCCTATCCTATCGGGGATATCAGTGTGGAGGTATTTGCACGCCTTCCAGAACCAGCAGCACTAGCGCGGCTCACCAGCATTGCGGCCGTCTTCTACGGTGCGCCGTCGCCGGAGCACGTCGTCACGGCACCCGGGAGCCAGGTTCTCATGGCGATGATCGCGGGTCTGGTTCCACAGGGGCGCGCTACGATGCTTGGTCCGACCTACGCCGAGCATGCGCGTGTCGCCGCGCTTAGCGGTCATGAGGTGAGTACGGTCGAGACCCTCGACAAGTTCGATCAGGCTTCGCTCGCCGTTGTCGTCAATCCCAACAATCCCGATGGTCGTGTCGTGTCCCGCGACGAACTATTGGCTGCGGCGGAGCGCACAACACGGCAAGGAGGCGTTCTTGTCTCGGACGAGGCGTTCATGGAGGTTGGCCCTGAAAGTACAAGCCTGGCGAACGGCGTTGATCTGGCGCCGATCGCAGTGCTGCGGTCGTTCGGAAAGTTCTTCGGTCTCTCAGGATTGCGGCTCAGTTTTGCCGTAACCAGCCCCCAACTCGCAAGCCAGCTACGAGCTCGTCTTGGCCCTTGGCCTGTATCAGGACCGGCTATTTCAATCGGTTCGACTGCGCTTGCCGATCAGGCCTGGATAACGGAGACGCGTGTCAGGTTGAGCGCTGCCTCGAAAAGACTGACAAGTTTGCTTCAAAGGTCGGGTCTCGCGACGATTGGCCGAACGGACTTGTTCTGCCTTGTCAGAACGCAGGACGCCGAGCAGGTTTTCGCGACCCTCGGAGAGGCCGGTGTTTATGTACGCCGTTTCGATGAGTATCCGCAGCTGCTGCGGTTCGGTCTTCCGGGAAAGGAAATAGAATGGCGGCGCCTGAGCGACGCGCTTCAGGCCCTGTCCTAACAGGGTGGATCTTGCTGCGGGGCGCTAGTGGGCCCAGCGGCGGTTGTAATGCTCAGCCAGCTCGATGCTGCCCTGCGCTTCTTCGGGCAGCAGTCTCGCGATCACGCCCATGGCTAATTCCACGGATACCTCGCTGCCGCCGCACTCTTTGAGTTGATCTCGAAGCCAGCCATAGACTTCCTCATCGCCGGATTTCAGCCCTACGGCGATTTCTTCGAGCATCTGCACCAACGATTCGGCTGCCATCGCGTCCTCCAATCGAACAAAGCCCAAGGGAGAAGAGGGGCTTGCAGTTGGGTTAAAGCGGTACTGGTGCGATTCTTCCCCGAAACAAGCATACCTCAATGGTGCGTCTGCGAAGTTGCCCAGGAGCCACAGTCGGCTGTTTTCTACTCTACTGGCTGGGTCCGAGCGTGAAGGCGGGCATGTGCTCATCGGGATCGTTTGGCCCGGTGAAGGGAATTGGTTTCGCCGAGGCCGACGATACCGGAGCTGTATCGTCTGCAGCCACGAATACCCCCTGCTTAGGTTGCGGACGGCAGTAATGCTTGCCGCTGCGCGTCACGTTGGTGATGAGCAGGTCCACATGGAAGTGATTGTAGTGGGCGCGGTCGCTGCCGGGTCCGAGAACCGTGTAGAACTCTCGGCAGGCACCCGCAAAGGTCTCCCGCAGAAAGGCTTTTTCGGCCGGCGTACCGCGCCACCAGCCCTTCACAACCGTAATTGTGCGTCCGTCCGCGAGCGTAAATCCGGCGATATCCAGAGCATTGCCGAACGAGTGCTCGGATAGCTTTCCCGTCCGTTTGCCGTTGCGACCGCGGCAGCTATAGGACGAGATTTGCTTGATCTCGACCACAGGCTGACGGAATTGCCGCATCGCGGCTCGCTGAACGGAATTGTGGATCCAACGGTCCAGCGCGGCCGTCATGGGGCAGCCCATTGTAGCCGGAGGGGACACGCGGACGCGCCCTCCCAGCGCAGCCGAAACCCGCAGAGGCGCCACTATGCCGCAGGCACTGCGGCCGCGGATTGACGAGACCTGGGTCACGTAGGGCGACGCGCGCACCTTGCCCGAGGCCATGCATCGTGCCTCCGCACGATCCCGCCATTCCGCACGCGTATCGCGCGGAACGCCGCCACCGCCACATGAGCTGAGAAGGACCGAAGCTGCGAGAGCTGCGGCCATGGACGCAATACGAACCCCGAACATGGGCAAGACTCTGTGCCTGAGGTCGTGAACAAATCTTCAATGCGGCGCCATTTAAGCGTCGGGAATCGCGAACGAATTGCAGCCAGTAATTCCCTAGGTGAGGCCCAACAACCTGCACGCCCTTGCGGTGATAGACTGCGACCTCTTGAAGTAGCCCTCCCAGGGGTCGCTTTTCAGCCGTGAGAGGCGCGCCGGCAACGTCTTCACCGTGTACGGTGCCCCGCTCTTCAGGTTACCGAGTTCATCCCAGCGCAACGGCGTGGCCACCGGTGCACCGGGCTTGGCGCGGGGCGAGTAGCAGCTGATCGCGGAGTTTCCGGGAGCATTTCGGAGGTAATCGACGAAGATCTTCCCTGTCCGGGTGCGCTTCAGCGGGTTTGCCGTGTAGCGATCGGGCGCGTCGGCCACGAGGGCCTCGGCCACAGCGCGAGCGAATTTCTTTACGTCGTCCCAGCCAGCCTTCGGTCTCAGAGGAGCCACGACATGCAAGCCCTTGCCGCCTGTGGCCTTGAGAAAGCTGGTGAGGTCGAGCTCCAACAGAAAGTCGCGGACCTGCTGTGCCGCGAGACGCAAGACCTCGAAGCCGAGCGCCTCGTCCGGGTCGAGATCGAAAACCAAGCGATCGGGCGTTTCGAGGGAGTCGATGGAGACGCCCCAATCGTGGATTTCAAGCGTTCCGATTTGAGTCAACGCTATGAGGCCGCCGGGATCTTCGATGTAGAGGTAGGGGCGGTCCGTACCTCCGCCCGGAACCTCGACCTCTTTTATGGCGGCTGACATGCCCTTCGTCGCATGCCGCTGAAAAAAGCGCGGACCGCCAAGCCCAGCCGGACAGCGGACGAGGCTGATTGGCCGCCGCTGGACATAAGGCAGCATAGCCGCCGAGACCTCGGCGTCGTACGCAGCGAGGTCCTGCTTCGTCAGGCCGATCGACGGGTAGAGGACTCTGTCTGGATTGGTGAGCGTGATGCCCTTACATGAGAGCCGATCAGGCTCAGCCGTTGTTTTCTCGGCCGCCATTGTGCGCTCTCCGTCTCTATCTTGCTCCGCCCAGAATGCCACGTCTCCGGCAACTTCCGAAATGCAGCTGTACCAATTGCCCTGCGCCATCGCTTGCACCTAGAGGCGATCAGTGGTTGCTTGCCGCCTATCGGTAAAGGTCAGGTGACCGAAGAATGACGGTTTCAACAAATGCCTCCGGCTGAGAAACAGCGCCAGACGCTTAAGGCCGCCGCCGTCATCACCGGGGCCACCCGAGGTATCGGTCGGGCTCTCGCAGATGAGTTCGCCAAGAATGGCCATGCGGTGATGCTTACGGGACGTGACGAGGCGCGCCTTGTCGAGGCGGCTGACGCGATCAGGGCAACGCACAATGTCCCCGTCTACTCTGTCGCGTGCGATCTGGCTGGGCCGGATGCTGGAAACAAAATAGAGCGCGCACTTAAGGACCAGGGCTTGTATTGCGAGTCGCTGGTGAACAACGCGGCGATGATGACGGCCGGCCATTTTTGGGAGCAGGACCCGGACACGTTGGCTAAGACAATTGACGTCAATCTTCGCGCAACGATCGATCTCACGCGCCGCTTTCTGCCAGACATGATAGCGCGTGGGGCGGGCGGCGTCCTTAACGTGTCCTCGGTCGAGGGCTTTATGCCGGTTCCTTATCAGGCGACCTACGCCGCGACGAAAGCCGCGCTCATCTCATGGAGCCGCGCTCTCGCGTATGAGGTAATGGGAACGGGGGTGCGTGTGTGCATGGTCGCCCCTGGCGTCATCGATACGGATATTCATGCAACAGGTGGTGCCCAAAACTCGGTCTATGCGATCCACCTGCCTCGAATGACGCCCGAACATATATCCGAGGCGGCCTATCGCCGTTTCAAGCGTGGCAATTGGGTCATTATCGAAGGCTGGCTAAACCGCACCGTCGTCGCCCTCGCACGCTTCGTGCCAGGTTATTTCCTAGTTCCGACATCAGGCTGGTTTTTCAGTGTGCGCGACGAAAGCGGCGTTCCGGTCGAACCCAAAACGCTTGAGCATCCGGAATCAGAACCACGAAAAAAGTGACGAACGAGACACATATGGTGGAGCCGAGGGGAGTCGAACCCCTGACCTCAGCAGTGCGATTGCTGCGCTCTCCCAACTGAGCTACGGCCCCATTTTGAGGCCAGCATTTAGGGAGCGCCCTTCCGCTCTGTCAAGCAAGGCCAGCGCGGACTTTCGATATCTCAAACGTATTCCCGCTTGGCTCCGGCGCTGGAAGTGAAGTACCGGCTGGTTCAAACGATCAGGCTTTTCGTCGCGGGGCTTGCCCTTGGGCGCGCGCGTCCGCTACATGGGGTTCGAGGCCGCACGAGGAGGGGCCGCTAGATGGTGCCTTTAATCGGATTCATTGCCCTGGTTATCGACCTCTTCATTTGGGTTGTCATCGCGAGCGCGATACTGAGCTGGCTAATCGCATTCAACGTGGTCAATACGAACAACCGTTTCGTCTATTCGATTGCTGAAGCGCTGTACCGCGTAACCGAACCCGCGCTCGCTCCGATCCGAAGCTTTTTGCCCAATCTTGGCGGTATTGATATCTCGCCAGTGATCCTCATCCTTCTCCTGCTCTTCGTCCGCGACGTGGTGCTCCTAGGCTGGCTGCTCCCAGCCTTCGTCTAAGGTTCCCATGAGCGACGGCGTTTCCGGAATCCGTACGCCCGAGCTGAAAATTCGCCAAACGGAGCGCGGCATCGCGATTGCCATACGGGTTACGCCCAGTGCCGCGCGGGATGCCATAGACGGCCTCGGCGAGTTCGGCGGCGATCCGGTATTGAAGGCACGCGTGCGCGCCGTACCCGAAGACGGCAAAGCCAACGTCGCGCTCGAAGCACTGGTTGCCGATTGGCTCCACGTCCCGCGCTCAACTGTCACTGTGATTCAAGGAGCCAAGTCGCGGATCAAGATCGTTTCCATCGATGGGAATGCGATAGGCTTATCGGCTCTGGTCGCCGCGCGCCTTGCGAAACTCCGAAGCGCCGGTCTCTAAGCGGCAGCAATCTCTGCGGCAATGGCCTCGGCTGCTGCGCGCGGATCGTCGGCACGCGTGATGGGTCGCCCAATGACAAGGTAGTTCGCCCCTGCTCTGACAGCGTCGGACGGAGTCACAATCCGAGCCTGATCGTGCGGATCTGCGCCGGCTGGCCGAATGCCCGGCGTAACGATCAAGAAGTTGCGCAGACGCTCGTGGAGTGCTGCGGCCTCTTTCCCCGAGGCAACGATTCCGTCGAACCCTGCGCCTTGCGCCAGGCGCGCCCGCTCCTGAACGAGAGCAAGTGGAGGCATGTCAATTCCCTGCTCGCCGAGGTCCGCACGGTCGAGATTGGTGAGCACCGTGACACCAAGGAGTTTCATCGCGCTGTCGCCGCGTCCGCGAACAGCCGCATCCAAGGTCTTGCGATCAGTTGCATGCACGGTGAGGAACTGCGCGCCGGTATCGGCGATTGCCGCAGTTGCCCGCTCCACTGTCGCCTCGATATCGAGCAATTTGGCGTCGAGGAGCACCTTGTGGCCTTTCCTCAACAGCTCCTCGGTAAAACCAAGACCGCCGCGATAGATTAGCTCAAGGCCGATCTTGTAAACGCCCACGCTGTCGCCGAGCCGATCGACGAGGGTGCGCGCCTCTCCAAGGTCGGCGACATCGAGTGCCACAACGATACGATCTTTCGGCGTCAAACCCTCAGTCGTCATAATCTCTCCCCCAGGACGTTCTCTGTCTTAAGCGGTAAGCCTCCGCGCGGCAACGGCCAGCGCCTCGATGACATTTGCGAAGGATTTCTGCCGTGCCTCGTCCACAAGGCTTCCATCGTCGTCGAAGGCCTTTATCGCGCCGGGCAGAGCCATCTGTTGCGGAATGACCTGCGCACCAAAACCTACCGCGAGAATCTCTCGGAGCTGCAGAAGCGACCGCATGGCGCCGAAATAGCCAGGCGATGTTCCAGCGATCGCGAAGACGCGCGTTTGAAAGACATTAGGTTCCGTCTGTACACGGCTGACCCAGTCGAGCGTATTCTTTAGCAAAGCGGGAATACCGGCGTTGTATTCGGGCGTGACGATCATCACGCCGTCGTACTCGCCCAGCAGAGCCTTGAAGGCCCGAGCGCGTTCGGGAACGCCCTCGGTGGCCTCCAGGTCACCGTGATAGATCGGCATGTGATAATCCGCGAGATCGGCGAAGACCGCCTCGATACCGTTCGCCTCGGCGATCTTCTGCCCAAGACGGGCAAGCTTCTTGTTGTGAGATCCCTCTCGAGCGCTCCCTGCGAAAAACAACAAACGCATTAGCGTCTCCGTACTTGTTTGACACTTGCACCGCCCCGCCATGACCACCCGGCGAAGTGCGCAGGTGCCGCCCTCCTTTTGTCCGCGCGACGATGCATGTGGGGACTGCTCGGTGAAAGCAAAAGAGGCTGGCGAGCAATCTGTCGTCGAATTCGCATGATGAAGACGCCGGCGATGCGCCTACTCTCCGATACCGTCGAAAAACTCCTTCACGCGGGCGAAAAAGCCAGCCGACTCCGGGCTCGTCTCAGCATTCGACATGTCTTCAAATTCCCGAAGGAGGTCACGCTGCTTGCGTGTAAGATTTTTCGGAGTTTCGACCTCGACCTGAATGTACAGATCGCCTTGCTGCCGGGAGCGCAAGATCGGCATGCCCTTGCCCTTGAGACGAAACTGTTTGCCACTCTCGCTTCCCTCCGGGATCTTCACGCGGCTGCGCCCACCATCGATGGTCGGAACCTCGATCTGACCACCAAGCGCGGCAGTCGTCATGGCGATTGGCACACGGCAAAACAAATCTGCGCCGTCGCGCTGGAAGAACTCATGGGGCTTGATTGCCAGGAAAATATACAGATCGCCGGGCGGACCGCCGCGCAGACCGGCCTCGCCTTCGCCTGCCAGTCGAATACGTGTGCCGTCTTCGACGCCTTCTGGGATTGTCACAGAAAGCGTCCGCTCGCGCGTCACGCGCCCTGATCCCTGGCAATTCGTGCATGGATCCTCGATGACCTCGCCGCGGCCATCGCAGGTTGGGCATGTTCGTTCGATCGTGAAGAAACCTTGGCTGGCGCGCACTTTGCCGGCGCCGCCGCATGTCCTGCACGTGACAGGGGATGTCCCCGGCTTGGCTCCAGTACCCGAACACACTTCGCAGGTGACGCTGGTCGGAACGCGGATCTGAGCGTTGCGGCCCTCATAAGCCTCAGCCAGCGAAATATGCATGTTGTAGCGGAGGTCTGCCCCACGTTCTCGCCCCGAGCGCTGGCGGGGCCGGCGCGCGCCCATGAACTCTCCGAAGAGATCGTCGAACATGGCTGACATGGACTCAGAGAAGTCAGCGCCAAAGCCGTGCGCCCCTGCCCCGCCACCAAAGCCCGAACGGCCATCGAAGGCCGCATGGCCGAACCGGTCATAGGCCGCACGGCGCTGAGGGTCCTTCAGGACCTCGTATGCTTCATTGACAATCTTGAAGCGCTCTTCGGCAGCTTCATCCCCCCCATGCCGATCTGGGTGACATTCCTTCGCGAGCCGCCGGAACGCGGATTTGATCTCGACATCGTTGGCGCCGCGGGCAACGCCCAGGACCTCATAGTAGCACTGCTTCGCCATCACCCCTCCGGACCCTCCTGCCTCGTTCGCTTGCGAACAGGCCACATGCGGGCCTCTCTTTGGGTAGTTCGCGGAGCCCGGGGCGAACCGGACTCCGCTGCGTTATTGGATCTTGCCGCTATGCGGACTTCTTATCGTCGTCGTCTTTGACTTCCTCAAAGTCGACGTCGACCACATTCTCGTCGCCGCCATCGCCTCCGGGCGCATCTGCGGACGGCCCTTCTGCCCCGGCCTCGGCGTCGTTCGACTGATACATAGCCTCGCCCAGCTTCATGGAAGCCTGTGCGAGCGCCTCAAGCTTTTGCTTGATGTCTTCGACGTCTTCGCCCTCGGCTGCTGTCTTCACGTCGGCTGCGGCCGCCTCGATGGCGGCCTTGTCCTCGGCCGATACCTTGTCACCGAAATCGGTGAGCATCTTCTCGGTGGAATGGATCAGTGCTTCGGACTGGTTGCGGACCTCTACAAGTTCACGCCGCTTCTTGTCCTCTTCGGCATGGCTCTCCGCTTCTTTGACCATCCGATCGATGTCCGCGTCTGACAAACCGCCAGAGGCCTGGATCCGTATTGACTGCTCCTTGCCGGTCGCCTTGTCTGCGGCCGAGACGTTCACGATGCCATTGGCGTCGATATCGAACGTAACTTCGATCTGAGGCACGCCGCGCGGTGCGGGAGGAATACCGACAAGATCGAACTGACCGAGCAGCTTGTTGTCTGCGGCCATTTCGCGTTCGCCTTGGAACACGCGGATCGTTACAGCATTCTGGTTGTCCTCGGCGGTGGAGAAGACTTGGCTCTTTTTCGTCGGGATCGTCGTATTGCGATCAATGAGACGGGTGAACACACCGCCGAGCGTTTCGATGCCCAGCGACAGCGGCGTCACGTCGAGCAGCAGCACGTCCTTGACGTCGCCCTGCAACACGCCTGCCTGAATAGCAGCGCCAATCGCCACGACTTCGTCGGGGTTCACGCCCTTGTGGGGCTCCTTGCCGAAGAAGTTCTTCACCGTTTCGGCGACTTTCGGCATGCGCGTCATGCCGCCGACAAGGATGACTTCGTTGATGTCTCCCGCCTTCAGACCGGCGTCCTTAAGCGCAGCCTCGCACGGTGCAATAGTCCGCTTGATGAGATCCTCCACGAGGCTCTCCAGCTTTGCGCGGGTCAGCTTCATGGTCAGGTGCTTTGGACCGGATTGATCGGCCGTGATGAACGGGAGGTTGACTTCCGTTTGCTGCGTGGACGACAGCTCAATCTTCGCCTTCTCGGCCGCCTCCTTGAGGCGCTGCAGGGCGAGCTTGTCGCCGCGCAGATCGATACCGCTTTCCTTCTTGAATTCATCGGCCAGGTAGTCGACGAGCCGCATATCGAAGTCCTCGCCACCGAGGAAGGTGTCGCCGTTGGTCGACTTCACTTCAAATACGCCATCGCCGATTTCGAGGATCGAAACGTCGAACGTTCCGCCGCCAAGATCGTACACGGCGATTGTTTGGCCATCCTTCTTCTCGAGGCCATAAGCAAGCGCTGCCGCCGTCGGCTCGTTAATGATACGCAGAACCTCAAGGCCGGCGATTTTACCCGCATCCTTTGTGGCCTGGCGCTGTGCATCGTTGAAATAGGCTGGAACCGTGATGACGGCCTGCTCAACCTTCTGTCCCAGATGGGCCTCGGCAGTCTCCTTCATCTTCTGAAGGATGTAAGCGGAGATCTGAGAGGGTGAGTATTTCTTGCCGTGGGACTCAACCCAGGCATCGCCATTGTCCGCCTTTATGATTTGGTACGGAACAAGCTTCTGATCTTTGGCAACCGTTGGATCGTCGAAACGGCGCCCGATCAAACGCTTGATCGCAAAAAAGGTGTTCTCCGGGTTGGTAACGGCTTGGCGCTTGGCTGGCAGGCCGACCAGCACTTCATCGTCGTCGGCGAATGCCACCATGGATGGCGTCGTGCGCATACCCTCCGCGTTCTCGATAACCTTCGGGCTTGTTCCATCCATGACCGCGACGCAGGAATTTGTCGTGCCGAGGTCGATACCAATAACTTTAGCCATTTCGGAGCCTCTCTTTTCTGGCAAACCGTCCGGGCCCGCTCTCGGCACCCGGCAGTGACTGACGCGCCAGGCCTCTCTCCAAGGCGGCGCGGTCTGGTTCCCAATTGTTTCGCAGCGCCCCCGTGCGGAAATTCACGCGGGGTTCGGCGGTTATATAGGTGCCAACCCCATGGCTCGCAAGGATAAGAGGCGGCGCGCCCAGCAAGTCACCCGGTGCTTGGGCCTTGGGTCTACCTGTCGCGGTCGGCGGGAGGCCGGCGCACAAGAGATTGCTCTGTGGCGCGCACGCCTGTACGGCAGTATGAGACCTGTTAACTGGCGTGAAGGGGCCGCGGGCGCGTGCAGCATTTACCGGAAGAATTTTCAGCCACGGAACAAGCCACTCTGCTGGCCGAAATTCGGAGAATCGTGGGCCGAGCGCCGCTTTTCGTGCCTCGAATGCCGCGTTCAGGCACGCCCATGTCAGTCCGCATGACCAATGCTGGGCCACTTGGCTGGGTGACCGACAAGGAGGGCGGGTATCGCTATCAAGCGACCCATCCCGAAAGTGGCCGTCCGTGGCCCGATATTCCGGACAGCCTCCTAAATCTATGGGCCAAGCTTGCGGACTATCCCCATCCGCCGGAGGCATGCCTGATCAACTACTATGGCGGCGCTGCCAAGATGGGATTGCATCAAGATCGCGACGAAGAGGATTTTGCGGCCCCCGTGATCTCGATCTCACTCGGCGACACGGCGATATTTCGGATTGGCGCGACCACGCGCAAAGGGCCAACGCGAAAGCTGGAACTCAGGTCCGGCGACGTTATTGTTCTCGAAGGCGCCGATCGGCTTGCCTATCACGGGATTGACCGCGTGTTGCCCGAAACGAGCGAACTGCTCGAAGAAGGCGGGCGCTTCAACCTCACGCTCCGTCGCGTGACCAAGCCCAACTAGCCAGTCTATCGAGGCCTAACCCTTGGCCGGCGAGTCATCATTGGCGGCACGGCCAGGTCCAAAGCCATTGCCTTGAGGCTCCTCCGCGCCTGCCTTTGGGGTTGGCGCTGGCTTTGGACCGCCTTTAGATACCGCCACCAGCGCAGGGCGCAAAACCCGGTCGCCGATTGTGAAACCCGCCTGCATAACCTGTACCACGGTGCCTTCAGGCACGTCGGTTGTCGGAACCTCGTACATGGCCTGCTGTTGGTTGGGATCAAATCGTTGCCCCATTGGCTCCAAACGCGTCACCCCATGCTTTTCCATCATCTTGAGGAGTTCGCGCTCCGTCAGCGCTACGCCCTCAAGGAAGCTCTTCAACGCCGGGTCCTTCCCGGCGGCCTCTTCCGGCACATGTTCGATCACGCGGCGCAGGTTGTCACCAATGGTGAGAACGTCCCGAGCAAAGTTCGATATCGCATAGCGCGCCGTGTCTTCCTTCTCCCGTTCAGTGCGGCGCCGCAGGTTCTCCATATCAGCCATGGTCCGCAGCAACTTGTCGCGCATGTCGGTGTTCTCGGCGAGAAGGGCCTCAAGGTCCCCAGTCACTTCGGCGCTCGCCTCGTTGCTCGCCATCGCCTCTGGTGAGCCCGGTTGCGCAGGCTGTTTGTCGTTGGGGCGTGGATCGGAAGGTTCGTCCGGCATCGCATATCTCGGAGGTCAGAATTGATCGGATGAAGCCCGGATATCAACCGGGCGGGCATAAAAATCAAGAGAGATCGACGGAACCGGCCCGGAACGGCTGGTCATTCCGTCGACGGGCAGTCACAGGTGAGGCCGGCCGCCTATGGGGCAAGCCGTCCCAGAAGCCGGGCCGTGTAGTCGACCATCGGAATAATGCGGCCGTAGTTGAGCCGTGCCGGGCCGATCACGCCGAGGACCCCGACGATCCTTTGTTCAGAATCTTCGAACGGCGATACGATCAGAGCGGATCCCGATAACGAGAACAGATTGTTCTCGGAACCAATGAAGATACGGACGCCGTCGGCGCGCTCCGCGAGGCCCAGCAGTTGGATAAGCCCCTTCTTGGCGTCGAGGTCCTCAAAAAGCAACCGAACCCGCTCCAAGTCTTCCATCGCTTTGATGTCTTCGAGAAGGTGCGCGTGGCCGCAAACAAGCAGGCTCTGCCGGTCGTTGGCGTCTACGGACCAAGTCGCCAGGCCGTCTGTTACCACTTGGGCAGTCAGCTCATCGAGCTGGGCACGACGCTCTTCGATCTCTGTCTCGACGCGCTTGCGTGCCTCTCCAAGCGTCATGCCGGTGATGCGCGCGTTCATGTAGTTGGTGGCTTCGTTCAGCGACGATGAAGGCAACCCCTCGGGAATCGCCACGATGCGGTTTTCGACATCTCCGTCTTCGCTCACCAATACCGCTAGGGCTTGGCCTTGACCGAGATTGACGAATTCAACGTGGCGCAGCGTCTTGCTTTGCTTTTCGGCGAGCACAACACCAGCGCAGCGTGATAGACCCGACAGCATTTCACCGGCTTCGGCGAGATAGTCGTCGATGCCGCGATGCCGACCGCTTGCGACCATGCGCGCTTCAATCTCGGTTCGCTCCGCTTCGGAAACGTCTCCGATCTCCAAAAGCCCGTCCACAAAGAGCCGTAAGCCGGTTTGCGTCGGTAGCCGACCAGCACTTGTATGCGGCGCGTAGATGAGACCGAGATGCTCGAGGTCGGACATGACGTTGCGAACGGAGGCCGGCGACAACGTCATCGGCAAGGCGCGACTCAGATTGCGCGACCCGACGGGTTCGCCTGTCTCCAGATATGTCTCAACGATTTGGCGAAAGATTTCTCGCGACCGCTCGTTGAGCTGACGAAGCCCGACAGAGGAATCCGCCTTGGCACCGTTAGTGTCTACATGTCCCATGCAGGAAACTTAGGAAGCGCTCCGCACGGCGTCAAACCGTGTTGACCACGGCGTTTCCCCCATCACTCAGTTGAGCGGCCCGAAATTCTGGGTAACGGGCGTGGGTAGTTCGTCCGGGGCGCCGAAATGTGCGAAGTAGCGCGAGTTGATATGCTCCACCGGCAAGATAATCAGAACATCGGTTGTCCCAAACTGTCGATCGATCACGGCCCCGTCGCCGATATAGGCCCCGAGCCGCATGTATCCCTTGATAAGCGGCGGCATCGCCTTCAGCGCGGTGCGCATATTCAGCGCTTCCTTCGGCATCATGTTCATATCGACGCGCAGATGGTCGTGCGCCGCGACACGCCATTCTTCCGGTGCTCGTGCGGTGTGATGCAGGAAACTGAGTGCCATCGCGTGCTGAACGGGGTCCACTCCTGGGAAGCTGGCGCAGCCGATCATTACATCGACCCGGTGCTGCCGAACGTAGGACCAGATGCCGTGCCACAGAAGCTCAACGGTTCTGCGATTCCGATAAGGCTTCAACACGCATGAGCGGCCGAGCTCCATAAAGCTAGCACCCGGTTTGGATTGAATTAGCGGGGCAATGTCGTATTCGCTCTGCGTGTAGAACCCGTCATGCACATCAGCGATATCCTGACGCAGCACGCGGTAGGTGCCCACCACATTGGGTCGTCGCCATCCTTTGCGGTTGGGATCGCCGTGGTCCAAGACCAGCAGATGGTCGAAGATGGGATCAAAAGCATCCTCGTCGCGTCGCGACAGCATCGCTAATGCGGTGGGCGTGGCGGCCATCTCCTCGTAAAAGACCTTGTAGCGAAGGCGCTGTGCTCGGCGAATTTCGCTCTTCTTGCGGGCGAGACGAACCTCAAGCGAGCCGATTCGGCCATAGACCGGTGCTGGCTGCGAACGTTCGCGAAGGCCGACTGCGAAACCAAGGCCTCTGCCCATGAGCGGGAGTGAGCCTGGGACGCCAGCCCGAAAATTTAAGCCGGGAAACTTCGCGCCAGGGAGGAACAGTTCTGCAAATCGTCCCGGAGTCGTTTTTGTCGGCATGGGTGTACCTACCTGACAACATTGGGGAACGTGCCGTGAGAGCTGAGTGGGCTCTCTATGGTTCGCAGGGCCTTCCGACCACTCCGATTCGGCCACATCTGAACCGCGTTAGCAAACCAATTCGAACCCTATATGACAGGCAGTGGATATTCGCAGACACCGGGCGAGCGCATCAGACCGCGAGCTCTGTGTGGCGCAGAGCTTCGCCTCGATAACTCAACGGTTCTGCCACGTGAATTCAGGCAACTGTCTCGGCTCCGTCCAAATCCGCCAAGGTGCGCGCAACCCGAAAGGTACGGTGATAACCGCGCGCGCTAGTTCCCAAAGTCCGAGCCGCGTCGCGCAAGAGCCCAAGCCCCTCTTTGTCGGGCGCCGCGACCTCCTTCAATCCCGACCTGCTTCAATAATGAAGGGCTCCGCAAATCCGTCCGATCGTGTTTCTCTCGCCTTATGCGAGTCGACTCAGCCAAGAGCGCTCTTCTGATCCACGCGGTCGCCTATATCGCGGTGATCGCGCTATGCGCCGCGTTCGCCCTGTCACACAGCCCCCCGCGCCAATGGTTCCTGTGGGTGGCCGCCGGTTGGGGCATTGGGCTCGCCGCCCATGCGCTGGCGGTCTGGCTTACGCAAGCGCGCCATAGCGTCCGCGTGCTCGCCGATCCGCGGGTCCGCGGTTTGGCAATCCATGCTTTCGTGTATGTGGCTTTCGTTGCCCTGCTTTTCGGCGTCAACATCGCGGCCGGCACGCATCATTGGTGGGCTGTCTGGGTTGCGCTAGGCTGGGGTGTCGGTGCTACGGTCCATGGCTGGGCTGCGCTTGTGAACAGGCGCCGTCCAACCCGTTCGTCGGAGCGCCGCAGCGAGCCTTAGCGCTCAGCAATCTTCTGCTCAGCCACATCCCAGATCATCGCGGCGATATCGTTGCCGCCGAACTCCTTGACCTGCCGTATCCCCGTTGGTGAGGTTACGTTGATCTCGGTGAGATAGTCGCCTATCACATCGATGCCAGTAAAAATCAGTCCACGTCGTTTAAGCTCCGACGAGAGCCGAGCACAGATCTCCTCTTCGCGTGGCGTTAGCGTTGTGGCTTTGGCGGTCCCGCCTACGTGCAAGTTCGAGCGCGTCTCGTCGGCCGCCGGAACCCTGTTGAGGGCCCCCGCGAATTTGCCATCGACCAAGATGATACGCTTGTCCCCAGCCCGCACCTCGGGGAGGTAGCGTTGCACCATGATGGGCTCTCGGAAGGTCTGTCCCAAGAGTTCGATCAGCGAGTTGAGGTTCGTGTCGCCCTCGGCGATCCGGAAGATCGCCGCGCCGCCGTTCCCATAAAGCGGTTTCACCACGATGTCCTTGTGTTCCTCGCGAAAGGCGCGGATTTCGTCTGGCGAACGGGTCACGAGCGTCGGCGGCATCAGATCGAGAAAATCGAGCACGAAGATCTTCTCGGGTGCGTTGCGGACAGAAGCCGGGTCGTTGACCACAACCGGTCTGGGTTGCAAGCGCTCAAGCAGGTGAGTCGTCGTGATGTAGGCCATGTCGAAGGGCGGATCCTGGCGGAGCTGCACCACGTCGAAGTCGGCAAGGTCGACGCTTCGTGGGTGCGCGAGCCGATAGTGGTCGCCGGGTTTGTCTTCGACCGTGAGGCTATGACCGAATGCAATCAGCCTGCCATCTTTCAGCGAGAGATTGGGAGGCGTGTAGTAGAACACGTCGTGGCCGCGCCGTTGAGCTTCCAAGAGAAGCGCGAAGGTCGAATCCCCATTGATGTCGATGAGCTCTATGGGGTCCATTTGAAACGCGACTTTGAGTGCCATGGTGTCCTGCGAGGTATTTGGCGGCCAGTTGCGGCGAAACTTGACCGTTAGGGAGCCGCATTTCAAGCATGACCATTTCAAGGGTGTTTGAACCGGCGTCTGGTGCCGTCAGATAGGGAACGCGTTCTTTACGTGGCGTGGCCAGGACCAAAGTGCACAAAGCACGACATCGAAGCCAATAGCGTAGTCGACGAAATGGGGGTGGCTCGATAGCCAATACTGAGCCGCGCGCATAATGCGCCGCTTCTGCTTCGCCGTTACCGCAAAGGCTGCATGCGCTTGTGTTTTCCGCCGTTTCAGTTCCACGAATGCGAGGCGCTCCCCGTTTGTCGCGACGAGATCGACCTCGCCAACCGGCGAACGGTAGCGTCTTACAATAATGCGATAGCCTTTGAGACTGAATAGTATCGCGGCCAGCGTCTCGGCTAAGACACCGTCTCGGTATGCTCGGACCCGAGCCTTGCTCATGGCGTTCCGCGCTTTGTCAGAGAAAGCCCTAGCTCGTAGACTCGTGCCCGCTTTACTTGGTGTGCATCGGTCACTGCGCGAACGGCGTCGCGCAGGGTCATGGTTTCGAGTGCCGCCGAAAGGTCTGCAGCGAGCCGTGCATCGTCGACGTGCGTTGCTTCACTACGTGGTGGGGCGATTACGACGGCCACTTCACCTTTGACGGAGGAGTTCGCGATATCGGCGGCCAGTGACTCCAGCGTCCCGCAATAAAGGGTCTCGTGCAGCTTCGTAAGTTCGCGCGCGATCACCGCTTCGCGCGGTCCTAAGGCTTTGCCCATGTCAACAAGGCTCTTTGCAAGCCGCGGTGCCGTCTCAAAGAAGACGAGCGTCGTAGGCACGTCCTTGAAAGTGGCGAGGCGAATCATACGCTGGCCCGTTCGTGGCGGCAGGAACCCGCCGAACAAGAAAGAGTCGGTGGGGAGCCCTGCGCTCGTCAGCGCGGCGAGTGCCGCTGAAGGTCCGGGAATACTCGTTACAAGAAGCCCCGCATTGAGCGCCTCCCGTACAAGCTTGTATCCGGGGTCGGATACAAGAGGCGTTCCAGCATCGGATATGAGTGCTACCGCGTCGCCTGCTTCGATCTTTGCGAGCAGCTTTGGGCGCTCTCGTGCTGCGTTGTGGTCGTGGTAGGCCGTCAACTCCCTAGAGATGTTGTAGTGCGACAGCAGCTTGCGGGAGTGCCGCGTATCTTCGGCAGCGATTAGCTGTGCGCGCGCGAGAACCGCGAGCGCCCTCAGCGAGATGTCGGCGAGATTGCCAATCGGCGTCGCAACGACATAGAGGCCCGCCGCGAGCGGTCGGTCCAGCAGCTCGGCGAGCGCTTCACTTGTTCGGGCAACTGTTCTCGTTCTGGCTTCTGCACTGCCGTCGTCAGGCACAGGGTCTGTTTCCCTTGTCCGTCGCGATATCGAACGAATACGTTATGCGGATTCGGACGCGTGCGCACCCGTCGCTCAGGCGGCTAGCTCCACGATCATGCGCTCCAACACGAGCCGCCCTCGAACTGTCGCCATAAGGCGCGCTCCATCCCGAAGTAGCAAGCCGTCCTCAACAAGAGTGGTTATGCGCGTTTCATCAAGCGGCTCGCCTGCCAACGCCTCAAAGCGCGAAACATCGATGCCTTCGGTCAATCTTAAGGCCATCAGCAGATACTCCTCCGCCGCTTCGCGCTTTGTCAGCGCTTCATCGCTGACTAGCCCATGGCCGTGGACTTCGACGTGAGCTAGCCAGTCCTCCGGGAGTCGCAACGTGGAAAGGGCGCGTCTTACGCCGTCCGTTGTGATACGCGCATGCGCGCCCGCACCGACGCCCACATAGTCGTGTCCATGCCAGTAGACGAGGTTGTGCCGGGACTCCGCGCTTCGCTTGGCATGATTGGAAACCTCGTAAGCGGGCAAGCCTGCCGCGTTGCAGAGCTCCTGGGTTGCAAGATACATGTCACGTGCTGTCTCGCCGTGGGGCACCCGCAAGCGCCCGGCTTCGTGAAGCGCGGCGAAGGGTGTTCCGTCCTCGATTGTCAGCTGGTACAGCGACAGATGATCGACGGCGAAGGAAAGCGCGCGGTTGAGCTCCATTCGCCAGTCCGCTAGCGACTGGCCTTCGCGGGCGTAAATCAGGTCGAACGAAATACGGTCAAAGGTCTCCCGCGCCAGGGCGAAGGCGGCCAATGCCTCTTCCGCCGTGTGCAACCGGCCCAGCGCCTTCAGGCTCCTATCGTCCAAGGCTTGGACTCCGAGCGACAGCCGGTTGACGCCTGCGGACGCGTAGCCGCGAAAGTTCCCCGCCTCCACGCTGGTGGGATTAGCCTCAAGGGTGATCTCCGCATCCTCATCGAGAGTCCAGTGCTCCGCGATCCTCTCGAGGATGGCGCCTGTTATGTGCGGCGACATGAGCGACGGCGTGCCGCCGCCAAAAAAGACGCTTGTGACTTCGCGACCCGGCGTGCGCTCCGCGAAATAGGCAAGCTCCTTTAGGTACGCAGCCAGGAACCGGTCTCCATCGATACCCCCATGGCGGACATGCGAGTTGAAGTCGCAATACGGACACTTGGCCGCGCAGAACGGCCAGTGCACATAAACGCCGAAAGGCTCCGCGGCAGTTGCGACGTCAGTCTGAAGCGCCGTCTTCGGCATAATTTGCTGCCATCAGCTGTTCGAAGGCCCGCATGCGATGCGATAGCTCGTTCTTGAGCGCCGGGTCCATCTCGCCAAATGTCTCTGTGTGTCCCTCCGGCACAAAGATCGGATCGTAGCCAAACCCTCGGTCTCCACGAGGGGGCCATTGGATGTGCCCGAACACGCGTCCCGTGTAGACGGCTTCGCCGCCGTCGGGGGCGGCAAGCGCGAGAGCGCAAGTAAAGTTGGCGCGACTGAAGGCACCGCCCGTCGCTTCGAGTGCCTCGTGCACCTTTTGCATAGCAAGTCCAAAGTCCTTCGTCGGCCCACCCCAACGCGCCGAATGAATGCCAGGATCGCCGCCGAGAGCCTCGACCTCTAGCCCGGAATCGTCCGAGAGGGCGAGCATGCCCGAGCCTTGCGCTGACGCATGGGCCTTGAGCAACGCGTTTTCCTCGAACGTGTCGCCGGTTTCCTCTGGTTCCGGAAGATCAAGGCTGCCTGCGGAGACGCAGACGATCCCATAGGGCTCGAACAGTTCGCCGAGTTCGCGAACCTTGCCCTCGTTGTGGCTGGCAATAACGATTTTCGAGCCACGATGCAGGACGCTCGATCCGAGCACGGTCGCCTCCTTAGGCAATGGTCATTTTTTGTAGCTCGACCAATTCGGCGATGCCGGCCCGCGCGAGCCCCATCAACTGATCGAACTGCTCAAGGCTGAACGGTTCGGTCTCGGCCGTGCCTTGCACCTCGACGATGCCGCCCGCGCCGGTCATGACGAAATTAGCGTCCGCGTCGGCTTCTGAGTCCTCGGCGTAGTCGAGATCAAGCACCGCCTCGCCGCCATACAGGCCGCAGGACACCGCGGCGACGTGGTCGCGCAGGACATCGCCTTTGATCATGTCGCGCGCCTCCATCCAGGCCAGTGCGTCATGCAACGCGACCCAGGCGCCCGTAATCGAGGCTGTTCGGGTGCCCCCATCGGCCTGAAGAACATCGCAATCGACGACAATCTGCTTCTCGGCAATGCCTGCGAGATTGGTCACGGCACGCAAAGACCGGCCAATCAAGCGCTGAATTTCCTGGGTCCGCCCAGACTGCTTCCCGGCGGCGGCTTCTCGGCGGGTGCGGTCGTGCGTGGAGCGCGGCAGCATGCCGTACTCCGCCGTCACCCAGCCGCGCCCCGACCCTTTCAGCCAAGGTGGAACGGACTCGGCAACCGATGCGGTACACAGGACGTGGGTCTCGCCGAAGCGAACTAGGCAGGAGCCTTCTGCGTGACGCGAAGCAGCGCGTTCGAGGCTCACAGGGCGCAATGCGTCGGGTGCACGGTTTGACGGGCGTGTTATGGCGGCTCTCCTCAAGAGAAAGGAATTAAGGCCGCGCACCCTAGAGGACACCGAAACGCGCGGAAAGCCCTTTAGCCAAATGTACGCAGCGAGAACCCTTGTCTGCCCCGCGGTAAGGAATCGGGACTGTTGCGATCGCCTGGCGCGGCGAAGTCCTGAGCTTGCACGGAGCAGCGGGCGTTACGGGTGTTCTTGCAACCTGGGATGAAGAGGTTGCAGTGCCGCTCAAATGGGCGTTCATTCACAGACGGCCATGAAGTCGGACACGCCCTCAACAACTGTGGATACACACTTGACCGCGACTAGCGGCAAAACGAAGCCGTTCCGCGCGCCGGAAGGCGCAACGCCAATGATGGCACAGTATCTCGAGATCAAGGCCGCCAACGCCGACAGCCTGCTGTTTTATCGCATGGGCGATTTCTACGAGATGTTTTTTGAGGACGCCTCGGTCGCTTCGCGTGCGCTCGGGATCGCACTCACAAAACGCGGCAAACATCTCGGCGTGGACATCCCCATGTGCGGCGTTCCCGTCCATGCCGCCGACGATTACCTGCAGAAACTGATTTCTCTCGGCCATCGCGTCGCCGTTTGTGAACAGACCGAGGACCCAGCCGAGGCGAAGAAGCGCGGTTCGAAAGCCGTCGTTCGACGTGATGTCGTACGGCTCGTTACACCAGGTACGTTGACCGAGGAAACGTTGCTCGATGCACGTGCGCATAACTTCCTCACCGCCCTATTCCGAGCGCCGCAAACGGACGGCGCCGAGCGGCGCTTCGCAATGGCCTCGATCGATATCTCCACCGGCGAACTGATTACGGCAATGTGCGAGTGCACAAATGTTGCCGGCGAGCTCGCGCGCATCAGCCCCGGCGAGGTGCTCGTTGGCGAAGACCTCGCGGGCGACGCCGACATCCGCAAGTACATTGACCAATCCGGTGCAGCAATGACCCCATGTCCGCGCGCTCATTTTGATTCGACGCGTGGCGAGCGCGCCCTCAAGGACCGGCTTGGTGTGGCCACGCTCGATGCGTTTGGCGCATTTTCCCGCGCTGAGCTCGCGGCGCTTGCTGGGCTCCTCACTTACGTGGAACTCACACAAGTTGGCCGGACGCCGCTCTTGCGCCCACCCCGCAGAGAGACCGCTGATCAGTTGCTGCTGATCGACGCCGCGACGCGCGCCAATCTTGAGCTGGTCCGCTCGAACCAGGGGACGCGAGCAGGCAGTTTGCTTGCGGCGATTGATAGAACGGTCACAGCAGCAGGCGCTCGAGAACTTGCAAGTCGCTTATCAAGTCCGCTCACGGACGGCTCGGCAGTCAACGCCCGCCTGGATGCTGTCGGGTATCTGGCCGACGAACCGCGTTTGCGACAGGACTTGCGAACTTGCTTAAAAGCTGCGCCCGATCTCGCCCGCGCGCTAAGCCGTATTGCCTTCGAAAGAGGCGCGCCCCGTGATCTCGGTACGGTCGGTGCTGCAATCAATGTGGCACACGACCTCGCGGCCCGACTGCTCAGTGCTGGCGAAGCGTTGGGATTGCCAAGAGAGCTGATGGGTATTGCCGAGCGGTTGGCGCAAGCACCGGCGGAGGTCGCTAAATCTATGGAGGCTGCGCTTGCCGACGAACTGCCGGCGAACGGCCGAGATGGGGGCTTTGTGCGCGAGGGCTACAATGCCGCTCTCGATGAGCTGCGTGCCCTGCGCGATAGCAGCAGGAAAGTCATCGCGGGCCTGCAGGCGACCTACGCGGGGGCCACGGGGGTCAAGGCACTTAAGGTTCGGCACAACAATGTGCTTGGCTACTTCGTCGAGGTAACAGCGCTCCACGCGCCTACCCTGATGGGCCCGCCTCATTCAGAGACGTTTATACACCGCCAGACCATGGCAAACGCCACACGCTTCTCGACGACGGAACTCGCCGAGCTTGAGTCGAAAATCACGACCGCCGCCGATCGTGCTTTGGCGCTTGAATTGGAAGTCTTCGCTGAGTTGACCGGCGAAGTGTTGGCGGCGGAGAGCGATCTGTCCGCGGCGAGTGCCGCGCTAGCCGAGCTCGATCACTATGCCGCGCTCGCGGAGGTCTCGGTAGAGCAGCGCTACGTACGCCCTGAAGTCGACGACAGCGCCCTCTTTTCGATTGAGGAGGGACGCCACCCCATGGTCGAGCAGACCTTGCGGCGCGAGCAGGCCAGCGAATTCATTGGCAACGACTGCAGCTTGTGCGGCGGCGAGGACAACCGAAGCGGAAGCCCCAGCACGCTTGTCGTCACGGGGCCGAACATGGGAGGCAAGTCAACCTTCTTGCGCCAAAACGCATTGATCGTGGTCTTGGCCCAAATCGGCTCATTTGTGCCCGCAAAGTCCGCCCATATTGGGCTCGTCGATCGGCTTTTTAGCCGGGTCGGCGCCTCGGATGACCTCGTACGGGGCCGGTCTACCTTCATGGTCGAAATGGTGGAGACGGCGGCCATCCTAAATCAGGCGACGCCGCGCTCATTCGTGGTTCTCGATGAGATTGGACGCGGTACAGCCACATTCGACGGGCTGAGCATTGCCTGGGCTGCGCTTGAATATCTTCATGAGATCAATCGATCGCGTGTCTTGTTCGCAACGCACTACCACGAGCTTACGGCGCTCGCGGATCGGCTGCCCCATGCGGCCAATGCAACTGTCGAAGTCAAGGAGTGGCGGGAGGAGGTCGTGTTTTTGTACCGCCTGAAAATGGGCGCCGCGGACCGATCCTATGGCATCCACGTGGCCAAGCTCGCAGGGTTGCCAGCGGCCGTGCTGGACCGCGCCGACGCTGTGTTAAGCGAGCTGGAAAGGGCTGATGGGCGCCCAAAGCCAGCAGATCTCGCGGGCGACCTACCGCTGTTTCAAGCAGCCGGGGCACAAAACCAGGACGCATCGCCGTCTAAGCTCGAACAGGCGTTGCGTGAACTCAATCCGGATGCGATGACGCCGAAAGAGGCCAGCGATGCACTATATAGGCTTCGGGCGCTGTTAGAGGACGATGCCTAGCACCGGGATGTGGTAAGGTTCTGCCGTATGGATCAAGCAGTTAACAAGAACGCGCCCTATCTGGATTTTGCCTTGTTGCGCGAGCAGGCGGACGATATGGCTCTCGCGCATGCCGGCCAGGATACGCAGATGCGTGCGGCTCTCGTCGAATTTCTCAAGCCGCGTGTAGAAGAAGCCCGTGTACTGGCCAAAGCCCAACTTGAGGAAGACGGGGACGGCCGCGCCTGCGCCGCGGGTCTTTCGGCCTTTCAGGACGAACTGATCAGGCTCGCCTACTATGTCACTACACAGCATGTCTATCGCGCGGAGAATCCCTCGACCGCAGAACGCATGGCTGTCGTCGCTCAAGGCGGATATGGACGGGGGTTGCTGGCTCCGGGGTCGGACATAGACCTTTTGTTCCTGCTGCCATACAAGCAGACCGCTTGGGGCGAGAGCGTCGCCGAGTTCATTCTTTACGTGCTGTGGGACCTCGGCTTTACGGTGGGACATGCGGCGCGCAACATCAGCCAATGTGTGCGACTCAGCACCGCCGATATGACGATCCGCACCGCGCTCCTCGACTCACGGCTTCTCCTAGGAGACGAAAAACTTTTCGCCGAGTATCTTCATCGCTTCCGGCGCGAAGTTCTAGACGTGGATGCGCGCGCGTTTGTGGAAGCAAAGCTCGCGGAGCAACATGCGCGTCACTCGCGTGCCGGCGAGTCACGCTATCTCGTCGAGCCGAATGTCAAAGAGGGAATGGGAGGTCTACGCGACCTGCATACGCTGCACTGGCTCGCGAAGCACATTTATCCCGATCATGCGGAAGACGAATTCGTCGAGGCGGGTGTGTTTACGCCCAGCGAGTATGCGAGTTTCCGACGATGCGAGTTTTTCCTTTGGACAGTGCGCTGTCATTTGCACTTTCTCACCGGTCGTGAAGAAGACCGCCTGAGTTTCGATCTTCAGCGGGCTATGGCAGACCGGCTGGGCTATCGCGATCGCGCTGGCTTGAACGGTGTCGAGCGCTTCATGAAGCACTATTTCATGATCGCGTTGGAGGTTGGGCAGCTAACCAGAATTGTTTGCACGGCGCTTGAGTTGAAGCAGCTCAAGTCTGTTCCGTCATTGGGCAAGTTGCTTTCGCCGTTCGATTGGCGCCGCCGCGCCAAGCTTCGCCGCACTTCGGATTTCCGCATCGATACCGGTCGAATCTCGACCGTGTCGGCTGACGCATTCAAGGCGGACCCAGTGAACTTCATTCGGCTATTCGTGGTCGTCGATGAGAGCCAGGCTGCATTGTCGCCCCAGGTACTTCGCCAGATCAGGGCAAATTTCCGCTACATCGACGAGAACTTGCGCAACGACCCGACTGCTAACAAGCTGTTCTTGAAGCTCCTGACATCGGGCCGCGACAAGGAAACGATCTTGCGCAAAATGACCGAAGCAGGCGTGCTTGGCCGCTTCATCCCCGAATGGGGACGGGTCGTGTCGATGATGCAGTTCAACATGTATCATCACTTCACCGTCAACGAGCATCTGGTGCGCACGATTGGGTATCTCGACGCGCTCGAGCGCGGTCAGTTTTCAGCCGAACATCCACTCTCCAGCGAGGTCATCAAGACCATCGACAACCGTCGCGCACTGTATGTTGCGGCGCTGCTTCACGATGTCGCCAAGGGTCGGGACGAAGATCATTCTGTTGTCGGCGCCCGGATCGCCACGGAGCTGGGTCCACGGTTTGGACTGACGTCGTCCGAAACGGAGACGGCAGCCTGGTTGATTGAGCAACACCTCACCATGAGTCTTTTTGCGCAAAGCCGCGACCTCAATGACCCCAAGACCATTAGGGATTTCGCGGCGATCGTTCAAAGCCGGGAGCGCCTAAAGCTGCTCCTAGTTCTGACGGTCTGCGACATCGCCGCCGTTGGACCTGGGACGTGGACCGGCTGGAAGGGGCAGTTGTTGCGAACGCTCTATTATGAGGTCGAGCCGCTGCTCGGGGGCGGCCATACCGAACTCACTCGATCCCAAAGGTTGCAGTGCGCCCAATCAGCCTTGCGAGAAAGACTGGCCGACTGGTCGGACGCAGAGTTCGATCAGTTTGTCGGCCGTCACTACCCCGCTTACTGGATCCGCACCGACCTCGATGTAATCGCTGAACATGCAGAACTTATGCGGTCGGCAGAGCAGCAGAAAAGTGTGATCGTCACCCATATCTCGACGGATGCGTTCCGAGGAGTCACGCAGCTAACGCTTCTCGCGCCGAACCATCCTTGGCTGCTCGCGATGGTCGCGGGCGCCTGTACCGGAGCGGGCGCTAACATTGTGGATGCGCAGATTTCGACCACGCGAGATGGCATGGCGCTCGACACAATTCATATTCAGCGCGAGTTCGACCACGCGGAGGATGAGGAACGGCGCGCCCGTAAAATTGCATCATCGATCGAGCGCATGCTCCTAGGCGAGGCGGACGTGGTTGATGTGATCAAAGCCAAGGTTCTTAGTACGGCGCGCCTGTCGGCTTTCTCGGTCCAGCCACAGGTTATCATCGACAACACGCTGTCCGACGCGCTCACCGTTATCGAGATCAACGCACTCGATCGGCCTGGCTTGCTCTACGAAGTCACGCGGGAGATATCCAATCTCAATCTCGATATCGCCTCGGCTCATATCGCCACGTTCGGGGAAAAGGCCGTGGACGTCTTTTACGTGACGGACCTCACAGGCAAGAAGATTGCGAGTTCGAGCCGCGAGGCCCTCATCAGAGAGCGGTTGACCCGGGTGCTTGTGGAAACGCAAGAGCCTGAGCTTGAGGTTTCTTGACCCGTGGCCCCAGCCGCAGTTAAGTCGCGTATTCAAATCGGGCATCTTCAATGAAACTCTATCGTGGGTTCGCCACAGTCGGCGGTATGACCGTTATCAGCCGTCTACTGGGCTTTGTGCGCGACATTCTCATCGCTGCCGTGCTTGGTGCATCGGCCATATCGGATGCGTTCTTCGTCGCGCTACGCGTGCCGAACATGTTCCGGCGTATTTTTGCGGAGGGTGCGTTCAACGCGGCCTTCATTCCGCTCTATACGAAAAAGCTCCATGAAGCCGGCGAAGAGGCCGCGAAGGAGTACGCGGCGCGTGCCCTCGCCGGCCTATCAGCCCTCCTGGTGCTGTTGGTTGTCCTTGCAATAATCGCGGCTCCTTGGCTCGTTATGCTGCTCGCGCCTGGATTTGCCGAGGATCCAGACAAGTTCAGTTTGACAGTGCTCCTCGTCCGCATAGCGATGCCCTACCTCCTCTTTATGTCGTGGGTTGCTCTGTACACGGGACTCCTCAATACACTCGGCAAGTTCGCCGCTGCTGCGTTTGCGCCGAGCATTCTCAACTTCGTCTTGATCACCGTGTTGCTTGGCCTGATTGCAACGGGGCATGGTCAGGACTCCGTCGCCGGTATAGCCATGGCGTGGGGTGTTGCGGTCTCAGGCTTCCTACAGGTCTGCATCGTGGTTTTTGCCGCTTTCCGGGCGGGCCTTCGATTGAGGTTGGCAAAGCCCGAATGGAGCGACGACATGAAGCGGCTCGTGCATCTGGCGATCCCTGGGGTCATCGCCGGCGGCGTTGGGCAGATCGCGCTTGTCATCGCAACGATTGTCGCCAGTCTCGAAGATGGCGTGGTTTCGTGGCTCTACTACGCCGATCGTATTTTTCAGCTTCCACTTGGGCTGATCGGCGTGGCGGTGGGCGTCGTATTGCTGCCTGACCTCAGCCACAAGCTGAGAAGCGGTGACCGCGAGGCGGCCTCCGACAGCGAAAATCGGGCGTTAGAGTTTTCACTGCTGATGACCGTGCCGGCCGCCGTCGCGCTGTATCTGTGCGCCGAGCCGATTATGCGCGTGCTGTTCGAGCGCGGTGCTTTCTCCGCCTCAGACGCCCGCGCCTCCGCGATGATGCTCGCCATGCTGTCCTTCGGCCTGCCTGCCTATGTGGTGGTCAAGGTCCTTCAGCCGAGCTTCTTCGCCCGTGAGGACACCAAGACGCCCATGCTCTATTCCGGGCTCGCGCTTGTGGGGAACGCGGTGCTGAGCCCGACGCTGTTCTACGTGGTCGGCCCGCAAGGTATTGCGCTCGCGACTAGCCTTGTGGGCTGGATCAATGTGGCGTTGCTTGCCTTTGCATTGCGCAGGCGGAAACAGTTCGTGCTGGACCACAAGTTCCGTCGGGCCTTTCGAGGCATCATTATTGCCAGCATAGCGATGGCGGTGGGACTATGGGCGACGGCGTATGTCCTGGAGCCCTATTTTGCTCCCTCAAATGGGCTTCTCATTCAGGTGGCTTCTCTAGCCGCCCTGATCGCCGTGGGCGTTCTACTCTACTTTGGTGTCGGCTCTTTCGTGGGCGCCTTGAAGCCCAGGACTTTCGTCAAGGACGTCCTCGGCCGCTGAGTTGTACGAAGGAACAGGGTCTACCCCGGTTGCATCCGAACCATGTTGCAGTGCAATATCAGGCGCTCAGTCACCATGGGGATATCGGAATGGCAGGTCGTCCGCGCCGCAGCGTGCTCTATATGCCCGGCTCCAATGCCCGGGCCCTGGAAAAAGCCAAGACAATACCGGCCGATGCGCTGATCTTCGATCTCGAGGACGCCGTCGCGCCAGACGACAAAGTCAGGGCCCGGGAGCGGGCGTGTGCCGCGGCTGCCGAGGGCGGCTACGGTGGCCGCGAAGTGGTGATTCGGGTCAACGCTCTTGAGACGCCATGGGGTGCCGCCGATATTCTCGCTGCCTGTGAAGCCGGCCCCGACGCCATTCTCATTCCCAAGGTCATTCACTCCGGCGACATCATCTCCGCTGCCAAGCTACTCCAAAGCGTTCATGCGCCCCCAAAGGTGCGGCTTTGGGCCATGATTGAGACGCCCATGGCAATCCTCAATGCCCGCACTATCGCCGCCCGCGCAGTCTATGACGACAACCGGCTCGATTGTCTCGTCATGGGGACCAACGACCTGATCAAGGAATCCCGGGCCCGGGGCGTCCATGACCGCTTCGCGGTCGTGCCGTGGCTTGCGAACACACTCGTGGCCGCCCGCGCGTACAAGCTCGACATTATCGATGGGGTCTACAACGAGTTCCGAGATACTGAGGGCTTCCGGGACGAGTGCGAGAAGAGCCGGATCCTCGGCATGGACGGAAAAACGCTCATCCATCCGAGCCAGGTGGGCCCATGCAACGAGATCTTCTCGCCCACCGACGACGAGGTCGAATGGTCCCGCAAGGTAATCGATGCCTTCGGCCAGCCCGAGAACGAGAAGAAGGGCGTGATCGTCGTCGATGGGCAGATGGTCGAGCGGCTGCATTTCACCATGGCCCAGCGGCTCGTGGTCATCGCCGACCAGATCCGGGCCTTGGAAGAGTCCATCGGATAAACAGTCTTTCGCCTGGTCTTGCGCGCGCGCCTGCCCCACGCCATAACCCCGCGTGGTTTAGGGCGAGAATATGCAAGACACACCAGGACAGAAGACACGCATTTTTTCCGGCGTGCAGCCGACAGGCAATCTCCATCTCGGCAACTATCTCGGGGCAATCAAGCGCTTCGTGGAGATGCAGAAGGAGCACGAGTGCCTCTATTGCGTCGTGGACCTGCACGCCATCACAGTCTTCCAGGACCCCGATGAATTGACCCACAATACGCGCGAGGTCACCGCGGCCTATATCGCTGCCGGGATCGATCCGAAGCAAAGCACGATCTTCAACCAGAGCCAGGTCTCAGGCCATGCGGAACTCGCCTGGATCCTAAACTGCGTCGCGCGGATCGGCTGGCTCAACCGGATGACCCAGTTCAAGGAGAAAGCCGGCAAAGACCGCGAAAAGGCCTCCGCTGGCCTTTACATCTATCCGAACCTGATGGCGGCCGATGTGCTGCTCTATCACGCAACCCACGTGCCGGTCGGTGAGGACCAAAAACAGCACATCGAACTTGCCCGCGACATTGCTCAGAAGTTCAACAACGATTTCGCCGAGACATGCGCACGGGCCGGATACGCAGATGGATTTTTCCCGTTGCCCGAGCCCGTGATCGCGGGGGCCGCAACGCGCGTCATGAGCTTTCGCGATGGCACCAAAAAGATGTCGAAGTCCGATCCATCGGATCTGAGCCGCATCAACATGACTGACGATGAGGACACCATCGCAAAGAAAATTAGAAAGGCAAAGACCGATCCGGAGCCGTTACCGAGCAGCGTCGATGGCCTGAAAGATCGCCCGGAAGCCGACAATCTTGTCGGAATCTTCGCGGCGCTTGCCGGCACCACCAAAGATGCGGTTCTCGCTGACTACGGCAATAGCGAATTCTCGACGTTCAAAAAGGCGCTTGTGGAATTGGCCACGGACAAACTCACGCCCATCGGCGATGCGATGCGCCGGCTGCTTGCCGATCCCGTCGAGATCGACCGGATTCTCGCAGATGGCGCCAGCCGCGCGCACGATGTCGCCGATCCCATCCTGGCCAAGACCAAGGACATCATCGGGTTTATTCGGAGCTAAGCTTCGACGCCCGTTCCGATCGGGCAGGCAACGCCGGTGCCGCCGAGCCCACAGTAACCGTTCGGGTTCTTGGCAAGATATTGCTGGTGATAGTCTTCGGCGAAATAGAAGGGCGGTGCCGGCGCGATCTCCGTGGTTATAGCGCCTCTGCCATTCGCCTTGAGTGCCGCCTCATACATCGCCTTCGAGGTTTCAGCCGCCTTCGCTTGTTCGTCTGCGAACGCGTAGATCGCCGAGCGGTACTGGGTGCCCACATCGTTGCCCTGGCGCATGCCCTGCGTTGGGTCGTGGCTCTCCCAGAATGTCTTGAGCAATTCGTCGTAGCTAATCTGCTTCGGGTCGAAGACGACGAGCACAGCCTCCGTATGTCCAGTACGGCCAGTGCAGACTTCCTCATATGTCGGGTTAGGCGTAGGGCCGCCCGCATACCCAACGGCCGTGACGAGCACGCCCGGCAGTTGCCAGAATTTCCGCTCCGCGCCCCAGAAGCAGCCTAGGCCGAACACGGCCATTTGTGCGCCTTCCGGATAGGGTCCCTTCAACGGGGCCCCGTTCACGAAATGCGTTTGCGCAGTTGGAATAGGGGCATCGCGGCCAGCCATGGCCTCGCTGGCGGATGGGATTGTGAGAGACTTTCGCATGAACCCAAACATGGGGTTTTTCCTGCCACATTTCAGCGCGGAGGCTTCGTCAAAGGGGCGTGCGAGCCATCACATCCGCGTTAGTTGATGAAGACTTCGACGTCTTTGCGCTTTTGGCCCAGCCAATAGAGGAAGACGCCGAGAATGCCGAAGACGACCCAGGTCGGCGCGGCCAGGATCGACAGCAGGATCGGGTCCCACAGCCACTCGCCCACCGTGCCAATGACCCATTGGCGGAATCCCTCGAGCATCTCCGGAAACAGCTGACGCCATTGCTCGCCGAGCGGCGTCACGGCCCAGGCCCCTCCGCCACCAAGGCTTTTGGTGGCATCGACGACGACGGCGACCATCGCCAGCAACAGCAGCCAGATGCCAAGTGTTCGCAAGATAAAGCGCATGGGCGACAATCGCTCCTAAAGCGTCGAACTTACACCGACTAAATACGCGATCCGTATGGTTGGTTCAAATGGACCGGACAAGGCCCCGTGTTTTTTCCATCCGGGCGGGGTCGCAAGCTCGCTTGAACCCGAAACGCGCTTCGCTATAGTGCGGCGCTTCGCAAAAAAGCGCAGCCAAGGAGAGATGGCCGAGTGGTCGAAGGCGCACGCCTGGAACGCGTGTAGGCGGGCAACCGTCTCGAGGGTTCGAATCCCTCTCTCTCCGCCACGAGCGCCCCTAGGAGCCAGATCGTTCAGAGGCTGAATGGCCAGCACATCTTCCACGGCGCATGGCAAAGACTTGGAAGCGACCGGCTTGGACGCCATCTTGGAGGAAGCCTGGCGCATCCTCAGCGAGGGGTCGAGCAAGGCGGCGTCCCCCTACCATATCATCAATGTTGCGACCGTCGGCGCCGACAGAACACCGCGCATCCGGTCGGTGGTCTTGCGTGGCTTCGACAAAGCCACCCGGACACTTCGCTTCCATACCGACACAAGGTCGCGCAAGGCGGCCGAGATTGCTGCGACCGAGGCTCTTGGCGTTCATGTTTATGCGAAAGACGAAAAGATTCAGCTTCGCATGTCGTGTCGCGCGACAATCCACCATGATGACGAGATAAGCCGTGACGCGTGGCGCGCCACGAGATTGATGAGCCGGGAATGCTATAGCCAGGCCGAGGCGCCGGGGACCGTCGTTGCCTCGCCCGAAAGCGTCGCATTTGACGAGAGCGAGAATCTGGAGGGCGCCTACGTCAATTTTGCCGCCGTGCTGGCAAAGATCGAAACGCTCGAGTGGTTATATCTATCGGCAGCGGGGCATCGGCGCGCACGCTTCGACTGGCACGACAGCGTTTCATCTCAGGTTTGGCTCGCGCCCTAGCGAACCTCTTGTCGCGGCGTCGCGGTGTTGGTGCTCTAGCGCGTGTGCTGTTTGGTAGTGCCGCGGCAACGCCTTGAGCAATAGCGCACGCTATCCCAATTGCGGGCCCACTTTCGGCGCCACGAGAAGTCCCGGCCGCATGATGGGCAGACCTTCGTTGGCAGATCTCTCTTTCGTCGCATCTTCGGCATGGCATCACGGCGTGCGATTGGGGAATGGTGCGCAGACTACTGAGCAAGGCATCAATCGATTGTGTCGCCGCGCTTGATGCGCTCGGGCGATACATGCTCAATCATGTCTGATTCAATCGTGTAGGCCTGTCCAAAGCCCTTCACGAAGCTGCCGTACTCCGGCACCAGCCGGAACAACACGAAGTCGTCCAGACTGCGCAGCATATCTATGATAGCACCAAAGCGCGCCTCGAACTCATTCAGTCGTGCCGTCCATTCGGGATCGTCGCGTGCGATCACTTCCGCAACACAGTGATAGCTCAGCCGCTTGCGTGCGAATATCTGCTGCGCGTCGGCTTCAGGTTCGATCAACAGAATGCTGACACCCGGCTGCTCCAGCAGATTACGCGTGTGTCGCGAGAGCCTGCTCGTGAAAACGTAGAAGCGTCCCGCCTCGTCGACCACAAAAGGGGCGTAGCTCGCCTCCGGCTCGCCGGACGGCGCGCGGGTGGCCAGGTGCAGCGTGCGTTGCGCGCCGACGAGCTCCTTCATCTCGGTACGGAGATTGGCAGCATTATCCACGGAACAGGTTCCTTCAGGTTGTTATCAGGGTGCATTCAAGGCGCGTCGCGACATTTCTCACGAAGAGTACGTCGTTCCGAGCCGATTGGCTCAATGCCGCCTCATGCCCCAGGCGGACATTCGTATCAAAACTCATAGGCCCGGGAGTTCGCTGTCCGGCAAACCGAGTTCGCCTTGAACTCCGCGTTCTCAAAATCGATCTCGTTCAAGTCGATCTTGCGAATGTCGCGCACATAGAGGCTGACATAACCCTTTTGCGCATTCAGATGAAAGACGAAGCGATCTTGGCCGCCATAGCCCAGCATCTTGTAGTCTACGCTCTCTTCGAGGTCGGGGCCCTGTCGAAGAATGAGCGCGCGGAGCTGCATGAGCGTGTGCTTGCGCCAATCATCCGGCAGATTCGAAAGAGATTGCTGCCGTGTGCCTGCGTCGTGAAGCATGGTTCACCTCTATGGCCAGGCGGCATTGAGAAGGGAGCTCAGCGCGACACCGCGATTCTGACACAAGTCCGTCAAGGACTGCCGTAAGAATGGTGCGAGAGAGGGAGCGATTTCCATGATTACGCTGTACACATTTGGCGCAGCCTTCGGCTTGCCGGATATGAGTCCGTTCGTCACGAAGGCAGAGATGCTGCTTAAGCTCGCAGGTCTCAACTATCGAACGGACACGAACGGCTTTAACAACGCGCCCAAGGGCAAGCTCCCTTACATCGATGACGATGGCGAGATCATCGCCGATTCCACGTTTATACGACAACATATCGAACGGAAATACGGAGTCGACTTCGATAAGGGGTTGGATGCGAGAGAGCGCGCGACAGCTTGGGCCTTCGAGCGAATGTTCGAAGACCACATCTATTGGACGTTTCTGTATGCGCGTTGGGTGGATGAGGACAACTACAACCGCGGCCCTCGTGTTTATTTCGAGAGACTGCCAATGCCCATGCGCCTGATCGTGCCGCGCATGGTGCGCCGCCAGCTCACGGCGCAAATCAAAGGCCATGGTATGGGCCGGCATTCTGGCTCGGAGATCGTCGCGCTGGGGACGCACTCACTGAATGCAGCGGCGGATTTCCTGGGGCACAAGACGTATATGATGCGCTATGAGCCAAGCGGCCTTGATGCCACGGCATTCGCTTTTCTGGCTGGCGCGCTATGCCCCACTTTTGAGACGCCGCTTCGGACGGCCGTCGCGCGTCACAAGAACATCAAGGAATACGTTGGCCGCATGGCCAAACGCTTCTATTCGGACTTCACCGAAATCTGTAAGTGGGTGGCCTAGCTTCGGGCGCGTCTAGCAATGTGCGTAGCATCCGCTACCGCATGAAGCCGTGTCTGCGCTGGGTTTGCGAGCATCGGGGCAAGTTTACCCTCCGCGCGCTTCCTCCAGTTTGCGAAACTTTTCTTGCCCTTGGGGTGTGATTTGCCCCACTCCTGCTGCCGGTTTTGAAGGGGATCGAATTCGATGTCACCCAAAACAATAAGCGCGCCGCTGCCTGCTTCGAATGGGCCGGCGCAGAAAATGGCCGTGACTGTGCTTGCGGCGATCAGCATGTGCCACATGCTGAACGACATCATCCAATCCTTGATCCTCGCGATCTATCCGATGTTGAAGACGTCACTGGCACTCGACTTCGCGCAGATCGGCTTCATTACGTTCGTTTTTCAGGCTACGGCGTCCGTGCTCCAGCCCTTCGTAGGCTACATAACGGACCGGTACCCCACGCCCTACTCGCTCGTCGCTGGTATGGGCTCATCCCTCGCCGGGCTGCTGCTGATCGCGTATGCGACGACCTACTCTTCCGTACTCATCGCCGCCGCACTTATCGGCATGGGGTCGTCGGTGTTCCACCCCGAGTCTTCGCGGGTCGCGAGGCTCGCCTCGGGTGGCAAGCACGGCACGGCGCAAGCAGTGTTCCAAGTCGGAGGTAATTTTGGCACGGCGCTCGGACCGTTGCTGGCGGCCTTTATTGTTCTTCCCTATGGACAAGGTTCCATTGCGTGGTTCTCGCTCGTAGCCCTTCTGGGCATGGTAATTCTGGCCGGCGTCGGCGGGTGGTATGGAAAAGCGCTGAAACTGCAGCCGGTTGCTCATCCAGAGGAGCGCGAAGCGATCGCCGCACTCGGCCGGCGCAAAGTCGCCAAGGCGATCCTGATCTTGGTGACCCTCACCTTCTCGAAGCACTTCTATCTGGCGTCAATTGCAAGCTTCTACATCTTCTATCTGATGCATACCTTCGACCTCAGCGTGCAGTCGGCACAGCTCTACCTATTTCTGTTCTTGGGAGCGGTTGCGGCGGGGACGGTCATTGGTGGCCCCATCGGCGACCGGATCGGACGGCGTCGGGTCATCTGGTGGTCTATTCTAGGCGTTCTGCCCTTCACCCTGGCATTGCCTCATGTGGGATTGTTCGCAACCGCCGTATTGAGTGTGATAATCGGCGTGATACTCGCCTCGGCCCATCCTGCGATCATCGTTTACGCGCAAAGCCTCTTGCCGGGCCGCGTGGGCATGGTCGCCGGGCTATTTTTTGGTCTGGCTTTTGGTATCGCTGGCATCGGCGCGGCGCTTCTTGGGCGCTTGGCGGACATGACGAGCATCACTTTCGTCTACAACGTGTGCGCGTTTCTTCCCGCAATCGGTTTGCTCGCGGCGTTCTTGCCAGAGATGTCCGGGCCAGATTCCGAAGCCTGAAAAGAAAAGCTGCCTCGAACGGTCGACTCGTCCCCAACTTGACAAGTTATTGACACTGTCAGGCGTCATGACCCAGGGCGCACGAGCAACCGACGTCTTGGTTTTGTCGTGAAGAGTTGCTCTCACATGGCCAAATTAACGTTGATAAAACGTTACGTTGTTGTTCGGCGCCGCCGGCGTGCGGAAGTTCGAGACTCTGCAGGTGGTTAGGGCTACAATTATTGACGCAGGTACCGATGCGGAGGCTGAGTTCGGTGCCGCAGTTCAGTGTTTTGCGTAGCGTTCAGAGTTCTGTGCAGCTCGGCGGGCGGTGTTTCACACCGTCACGGTCGGCCTGACGAAACTCCTTGCTCGCAGTTCGGTTGTAACAACATACAGTAATTTTCCAGGGAGTAGTTGATGCGTGATATTCGCGGGGACCTTCAAGACCGCGCCGGCTTCCTTGAGGAGCAAATCGGTGCGGCACAGGCGCAATTCGAGAAAAGAATGGAACTCTTCACGCGGGAGCACGAGTCGAAGATCGCCGATCTTCAGGCGGAGCTCGAAGCCGTGAACATGCTCATGGAGCGCGAATACCGCCGTATCATGAGCGCGCCGGATCTCGAAGAAGAGCGTCGGCAAGCGCAGTCCTTGCCGGAGCCGGAGACAGTGGCCGTCGCACTCGAAGACTTTGATGAGCCAGATTATGAGGATGATCAGCCGCAGCGGGTGGCCGAAGACGAGGGCTATCGTGCACCTCTCCCCGCCGATCCGGAGCCAGCTCCGGAAGCCACGTCGGCGGCCGACGAACGGCCCGCGCGCCGACACTCAGAGCCCCCTTATGCGGCCCGCTCTGTAGCTCGCGAGGAGGTAGATCATCCACAGCAGGCCACGTCCGAAGTCCGCGCTCGCCGGCCGATACCCACAGAGCGCTCGGAAGCGGAGCGTCGCCCAGTCCAGACCTCACAGTACCGCCCCGACACGCGGGCGCGGGAGGCGCGTCAGGATCTGCCGCAGCGTAATGAGCAGCCACAGCGCTACGCGCCCGAGAGCGGCCCTTCTGTGTCTCAAAAGCAGCCGCTCGCGGACTTCCTGATTCGGAAGCTCGGTGAAGCCGGCACTATGACTCTGGATGACATGTGCGGTGTCGCTGTACGGGAAGGCTATTTCGCGGAAGGCGAAAATCCCGATCGCACCGTGCAAATGACGCTCGCGAATGTCGTCAAAGCGGGCTTCATCCGGCAAATGCCGAATGGCACCTTTGCGCCGGCATCGGTCATGGACACGATCAGGTTACGCCGCGCAATCTAACGTGGCTTCACTCAGTGGGCCGTCCGCGCAATAGCTGGACGACTTCGTAACGGATTTTGTCTTCCGTGTAGCGCGCGAGCGCTTTGCGATCGGCGAAGTCGTCAAGCGGTACGGGCGGTCCAATTCTTATATTAGCTTCGAGGGGCCCCAGCCCAAGTAGCCGCCAAGCATGCCCTGCCATCTCCATGTCGCCATACCAGGCGACTTTTGGCCTGCCACGCCGCCCGAGGGGCAAGCCGTGCACCTTCGTGTAGGCGAGCGCCAACGTTTGAACGGCTACATCCGCTCGTGCCGTGTCGTCCCCCGAGGGTTTCACCGCAGCGAATAGCGCGGAACGGAAGGGTAGAACACCGTTTCCATCGCTAGACGTGCCTTCGGCAAAGAAAACGACGTGGTCGCCTGATTCAAGCCGGTCGAGGATTTCGTTCGCCTTCGTGCTTGTCTGTGAGCGCCGCTCGCGATCCACAAAGACCGAGCGCTGCAGCTTTGCCAGCCATTTCACGAATGGCCATGTCGACACTTCTTTCTTTGCCACGAACGAGACCGGCGCCACAGCGGACAGGACAGTGATGTCGAGCCAAGAAACGTGGTTGGAAACCACGAGAACGCCGTTCCGTTGCGCAATATCTCCGTCCACATTGATGCGCACGCCAATGATCCGGCAGACCTGGCGGTGATACCAATGCGGAAAAGTACGAGCAAAGCGCGACCCTGATCGCACCAAAACGTGCTGCAGGGGCATTAAGGGAAGGGTGAAGGCGAAGAATGTCGCCAGCACGAGGAAAGCGCGCACGTTATGCATCAGTCGAGGCCAAACTCGGCAGCCAGGAGCAAAGGGGAAAGGCTCGAAACATCAATAGCAGGCGCGGTCCTCATGACGTGTGACAAACCCCACTTAAGTCTGGTTGTTTACTGCGCGCTGCGAGCGCGGCTGTCTATTTCTCGTCCGCCTCGCCGCGACGTTTCAGCGGCATCCCAAAGAGCTCAAGCCGATGACCGATCAGGCGAAAGCCTAGCTCGGACGCCACGCGTTCTTGCAGGCGCTCGATATCCTCATTGGTGAACTCGATGACGGTGCCCGTCGTCACATCTATCAGGTGGTCATGGTGTTGGTGACCGATCGGCTCATACCGTGCTCTGCCATCCCCAAAGTCGTGACGCTCGACAATACCCTCGTCCTCCAGCAGCCGAACGGTTCGATAGACGGTGGAAAGCGAGATGCGCGGATCGCGCTCCGCCGCGCGCTGAAACACCTCCTCCACGTCGGGGTGATCGTCCGCCTCTGACAGAATTCGCGCAATGATGCGCCGTTGACCGGTCATCCGGATCCCTCGGTCTGCGCAAAGGCGCTCCAGTCTACTCTCACGCCTAGTCTGTTTGGGCATGGCGTTCGTTGGACGCGACTACGTTGGCGCTCAGTCGACCGTTGGTGCTGCCTCTGCCCGTTTTTCTTACGTGGTCGCTCATCATCGAGTTGAGGCTTCCAAAGGAAAAGACTGAAGATCGATGCTGAGAATAGCGGCATTTTTGCCGCTTTCGTAGTAGCCTGGTCGGTTCCCGACGGTCCTTGCTCCGAGCCTTTTGTAAAGCGCGAGAGCTGGGTGATTGGTCTCGTCCACCTCCAGGTAGAGCGTCCCTGCGCCGCCGGCCTTCAAGTCCAACATCGCCTGCCGAAGTAGGGAGCCGCCGAAACCGGTTTTCCTGTAGTCGGCCAGAACCCCGATTGTGAGTAGCTCCGCTTCGTCAGCCGCCTTCCGCGCGATGACAAAACCGATAGGCTCCGCGCTGTTGGGCCCTATCGTTGCCAATAGGGTGACTGTCGAAGGACTAACGATGAACTGTATCATCGCGCTGTCGCTCCACGCTTCCCCCTCGGCGTTGTCGAAGCAAGCCTTATGCAAGGCTGCTAGAAGCGAAGCATCGAAGCTTGTCGCCTGTCGAATTCGGCTCTTGGTCTGAGGAGCCTCATCGCCAGTCATGGCTGATGGTCCACGGCGGCCTTTTGCGGCTTTGCATCCGGAGGTCTCAAGTAGAGTGGCCGCAGGATCGGGAGCCGTTCGGTGCTTTCGGCTGCAAGTACGGAGAGCGCCATCGCACCTGGTTGCAGGTCAAACATGGTGGCTGTCAACATGCGGTCGCGCCCGCCCGCCGCCTCAATGAGGAACCTGGCGCCGCTGCCGATAGCGAGCATCAGGTCTGAAGGCAGGTCGGCTGCGGCTTCGCCGGGCGAGCACAAGCGGGGGCCTTCCAGACGAGATCCATCCGCGCTAAACAGGCCGAAATAGACCATGCCGCGCCGTGCATCGACAGCGATCGCAAATGGGCCGTCCGGCGATAGCCCTTCGACCAGAGCACGCCGCGCCATCACGGTGAGGCTGTCGGTGCCAAAGAGCGTGGCGTCGCAGGTCAGCGCGAGCCCACGCGCCGCTGCGATTGCGACACGCACGCCGGTGAAACTCCCTGGTCCTTGCGTGGCTGCAATCGTGCTCAAATCATGCGGTTGCACCCTTGCCTCGGCAAGGACCTCCTCGACCATAGGCATCAGGGCTTCCGCGTGGCCGCGCGTCATCTCGGCTTCGCGCAGGACCTGTTTCCGCGCGGACGGCAGGACTTGCAGCACGGCAGCCGAGCAGACGCCCATGCTCGTATCGAGCGCAAGAATGTTCATAGAGTGGTCTTAGAGGATCTGCGCGACTTGGTCGAAGTCGAATCGCGGCGACCGAGGGAACAGGGCCGAGCTGTCGCCATAGCCAATATTGCAGAGAAAATTCGATTGAACGTTTGTGCTAGCGAAGAAAGTAGCGTCGACGCCCGCCGGATCGAAGCCGGACATCGGCCCGCAGTCCAAGCCAAGCGAACGCGCGGCCATAATGAGATAGCCGCCCTGCAGTGTGCCGTTGCGAAATGCCGTTTGAGCGATTTTTTCCGGTTTGCCGGTGAACCAGCTCTTCGCGTCCGTATGCGGGAACAGCGTCGGCAGGTGCTCGTGGAAATCGAGGTCGTTGCCAAGGATGACGCAGACCGGAGCCTGCATCGTCTTTTCTTTGTTGCCGTCGGATAGAAACGGCTTCAGCCGCTCCTTCGCTTCGCGGGACTTGACGAATACGAATCGCGCAGGGCTGCAGTTCGCGCTCGTGGGTCCCAGCAAGACGAGAGAGACGAGTTCATGCAGGACGTGATCAGGAACGTCGCGGTCTTGCCATGCGTTCTGAGTCCGCGCGTCGTGGAAAAGCTGAGCGAGGGAGTCGTCTGAAAGCCTGTCCGTCAAATCGGGCGAACTTCCTGCACTTCGGGAATGAAGTGCCTCAACAGGTTCTCGATGCCATGACGCAGAGTCGCTGTGGAGCTTGGACAACCAGAACAAGCGCCGCGCATGTGCAAATAGACTACCCCTTCGCGATAGCCCTGAAACGTGATGTCTCCACCATCCTGCGCGACGGCGGGCCGGACCCGCGTATCAAGCAGTTCCTTGATCGTACTAACGGTGTCCTCATCTTCGGGCTCGAAAAACTCCTCTTCGCCAGCTGGGACTTCCGCCGACTCGCCCATTGTGGCTTCACCGGAGAGGTAGTGCTCCATGATCGCCCCGAGAATGGCGGGCTTGAGGTGAGGCCATTCGCCATCGCTCTTAGTCACGCTGATGAAATCAGACCCGAGAAAGACGCTTGAGACCCCGTCGATTTCGAAGATTCGGGAAGCAAGAGGAGAGGTCTCACCCTCTTCGCCGTCGCGAAATTCCACGGCACCCTGGTCGCCGAGGACGTTTCGCCCTGGCAGGAACTTCAAGGTCGCCGGATTTGGCGTTGCCTCGGTCTGGATGAACATGGCGGGCCCTTCTTCGAAATGAGTCCGATTGCTTGATTAGAACTATTCCATATTTGATGGCCTGCCGGCGCAAAGTCAAGGCAGTGCCCACAGGGAAAGTCATTGCCGCCGCGCCGCTCATTCGTCAGGCTAGAGCCAGGATTTCCTCGGTTGAAAGGTGCCCAGGAACAACCGTGATTGGTGAGGGAAAGACTCCCGCAAGGCGCCCGCCCGCGAGGCTTGAAACTAAGGGCCCCGGCCCGCTCGGATCCTTGGATGCACCTAGAACGAGGACGCCGATGTCGGGGTCCTCTTCGATGAGATTGGTGATTTCCTCGGATTTGTTGCCTTCGCGAACGATTTCTTCAGGCGCCAGGTCCTCAAAGCCTAACGCCTTGAGTTTACGCCCGAAAAGTCGAAATACGGCCTTGGCTTTATTGAGCCCTTCCTCTCGCGCGATTTCTTCGACGCCCAGCCAGTGCATGGCGCCATCCTCGGGCTCAATCACATAAAGCAGGGCGAGCTGACCCTTCGTCCGGGCGGCACGGCTAGCAGCAAAGGCCAGCGCACTCTCACATTCCGGTGTCTCATCGACCACGACCAGAAACTTGCGCTTGTGCCCCTTCAAATAAATCTGGCGTTTCTGCCGACGCCGTTCGGGTTTGGGCGTTTTCTCTTCTGCTTTGTCGCTCATTGTCGCACCCCGCCCGTTCGTATTCCCGACAGGCATGCTGCCACCTCCGGATGGGCGCAACAAGACGGTTCTGCAACGGCCACGCAGCGCCCCAGCGACGTATTCATGCGATGTCGATCGCGTGGCTTTTGAGATCCTCGATGGTCACAAGTTCGAGCGTTGCCTCGTGGGTCGCACGGAGTATGACACGAGGCGCGGTCCCGGCTTCGAAAGCTTCTAGCCAGCGTGCCGCGCATAGACACCAACGGTCACCGGCCTGAAGGCCAGGAAAGCCGAACTTGGGCATCGGGGTTGTCAGGTCGTTCCCGCGCGCCTTGGAGAATGTCAGGAATGCATCCGTTACTTCGACGCAGACGGTGTGCAAGCCTGCGTCTTCCGGGCCCGTGTGACAGCAGCCGGTTCGGTAGAATCCTGTCAGCGGGCGGTCCGAGCACGGCTTGAGCGGTTCGCCGAAAACGTTTCTCTGCCCTTCGAATGGATTTGAGCGCCGCTGCAACATGGCGCGAGTGTGCCCTAAAGCTGCCGCATGCGTAAAGTGAGGCCGACGCCGGGCGTTACCGCTATCGAATCGGGTTGCGTTCGGGGACCTGCATCGAGACTTTCTTTTTCTTCTTGCCCAACGCCACTGCGAGTTCCTCTTTGGTGAGCACGGGAACGCCCGGGCCTGCATCCTTGCTGGTCGCAGCTTTGACGGCGACCTCCGGCAGCGTGTCGCCCACTTTGAGTGGCTCAAGACCGCCAGCCGTCAGGACGCTCTTGCAGGCTTTCGGGAGGTCCTTGAGCTTACCGCGTTGCTTCCGATCCGAAACGCTCGGTCGCCGCCGAATTGGATCGAGCGGGCTGAAGCCGTTGTCCGTCGCCCATTTCGCAGAGATCTTCAGCTTCTTATCCCAATACTTAAATGCCTTGGCATCGCAACCGATGTCGTCCGAAACTGGTGCCTGGCTGTCACAGCCTGTCATGCCACTCGGGCAGTTCAAGCGTACGTGGAAGTGGTAATGGTGATTCCACCACGGGCGGACCTTTGCCAGCCAAGCCTTGTTCTTCCCAGCGACATCCGCGCGCTCGCACAGGGCTTTCTTGATGGCGGGATGCACGAAGATCCGGCCAACCTGACGGTACGATGCTGCGCGTCGTATCAGCTTCACCTGCAGGTCGGTAAAGACCTCAGTGTCGACGGTGAAGGGATCCTTCAGCATGGAAACAGCCGTCATTTCCTCGCGCTCTTCCTCGGTGAGAACGCGGTCGGGCATCGGCGTCAGCCAGATGTCTGCATCAAGTCCGATCTGATGGCTGGTGTGGCCGGTGAGCATCGGGCCGCCGCGAGGCTGCGAAAGATCGCCCACCAGAAGTCCCGGCCAGCCATCCAAGGCATGCGCGTCGCTCGCGAGCCGCTCCATATAGTCAATCAACTGCGGGGCGCCCCAGTTCCGATTCCGCGACACGCGCATCACCTGCCAGTCTGGTCCGTTGATCGGCAGCGCGACCCCACCGGAAAGGCACCCTTTGGTGTAGCCGCCGATCGCCCGGGCCGCGAGCGGCGCAGGCCCTGCCACGGATCCAAAAAGGTCATTAGCAGGCGCTAGCTTCGCGGCGGGGATGTTCTTGGGTGGGTCTGGCCGGCGCAAAGGCAGTTCCATAGGGATGTCCGCCTGGGCCGCATCGCCCTCGCCCTCCTCATCGCCGGCGCTAACGTCGAGAGACTGAGGCTGAGTAAGGGCCGCATCCCGCTTGGGAGGCTTGGCGTCCGGCGGGGCGACATGCTGAGGGCGCAAAGCACCGGGCGGTGAGGCCACTTCGGCCACCGCAACACTAACCATCAAGATCAAAACAGGCAGGCTTAGGATGAGCCTACGCATTGTCCCTCAGCCACATGCTGTGCCCCGCTAGCTGACGACGAACTTAAGAGTCTACCACAAACACGACCAACAGTTGGAGCCCCCTAAGGCGGGTCAATCTTTTGGACATTCGGATCAGTCGCACGCTCCAGCGCCATTCAGGAGATGTTCAGCCGATGGCCCTAGACTGACCCGTGTCATAGGTTGGGGGGCATCCATGCTTCCATGCTGCCGATCCTGAGTGCAAGTTGAACTGTGGAGGAGACACAACAAATGCGACGTTTCTTGGTCCTGATCGCCATACTTGGCGTCGCAGCATGTCTGCCAAGTGTGGCCTTTGCTGGCGTTGTAGCAACGATCGACTTGTCGACCCAGCGCATGTACGTCTCCGTGAATGGTAAGCCGACTTACACGTGGAAGGTGTCTACTGCGCGGCCCGGCTATCGAACGCCCACTGGGACCTATAAGCCTTACAATCTCGTCAAATTCCATCGATCAACGATCTACGACGGCTCCCCGATGCCCCATTCCATTTTCTTCAAGGGCGGTTACGCGATTCACGGCTCGTATGAGACGAAGCATCTGGGGCGTCCCGCATCCCATGGCTGTGTGCGGCTGCACCCATCGAACGCCGCGCGGCTTTACGCGCTCGTACAGAGGCACGGGAAGAGCAACACCACGATCCGCATCACGCGATAAATCGGCAGACTGACTTGCGGCTGAAATGTGAGTTGAGAGCTTGACCGAGCCATGTTGGCGCGTGACGGTTAGCACTCAACAACAGTCACAAGATCAGAGGGACGCATGCACAATCGCCATGACCGCTTAAAACTCTCTCGCCGCGCGCTTCTCGCCGGTGCAGGCTCATTTCTCGCGGTCGGGGCATTGCCGCATTTAGCGGCGTGGGCGCAGGACGAGGCTCCGCCGCCTAACGCGATTCCCCCTGCAGAAGCGCTTGAGCGTTTGAAGACCGGCAATGCGCGCTATGTTTCCGATGGCGGAAAGGGGCGCGATTTTTCAGCCGGTGACGCTACGCGAGTGGATAAGCAATATCCGATTGCAGGGGTTCTATCTTCCTCCGATAGCCCCGTCCCTCCTGAGATCATTTTCGACCAGAAGCCGGGAGATATCTTCGTCTCACGCAACGCGGGCAATGTCGTCAGCAACTACACGCTTGCGAGTTTGGAGTTCGCCGTCAGCTACCACGGCATACCGCTCATCTTCGTGCTGGGTCACACCGACTGCAGCGCGGTCTTGACCGCCCTCAGCGCGACCGTCCAGCGCAAGCAGTTGCCGGGACATCTTGGTGAGATTGTGAAGGCGATGGAGCCGGCGGTGATCGCGGCGCACGGTAAGCATTCCAGCGATCCGCTCAACACGGCGGTCGAAGAAAATGTTCGGCTCGGCGTAAAACGGATAAAGAAGGATTCCAAGCTGATAGGCGATGCCGTGCTGGCGGGAACGCTAAAGGTCGCCGGCGGTGTCTTCGACGTTAAGACGGGTGTCGTAACGTTGATCTAGCGAGGGTACGATGCAGGTGCCCGAACGCAACCCGATTCGATAGCGGTGGCGGGCGGATGCTTGCGGTTGGCTCGGTTGCGGCGGGAGCCACATACTCCATAGGAACGCTTTTTGGGGCGAGTAACGATTGAAGCGCCGCGCACGCTGCGCGGAACCAGCCTGAACGCTTGCCGGAAGCCGTAGTTGTGCCCAAACCCTAGAATGTGCGGCTCCCGGACCTGTTCCGCCTTTCCTGCGCCGCTCTAGGACTGCCGCTGGGGCACAAGCTGCAGCAAATCGTTTCAATTTGAGACAATTTGGAGAGAAGTTTGCCGAAAGCGGCTTCAAAGACGAGACAAGCAGCGTTTCGGCGCCTAGGATCGGCGCGATCGGGGAAACTGCTCAGCACATCGTCATGACACCTTCAATTCAGAGTGCCTGCTCTCGGGTCTGTATTGCCTGCGCGATGCTCGTATCGCTCTTCCTGATTGGGCTCGGGCCACGCGAAGCGCATGCGCAAGATGCGCCGGACGACTCCGTGTCCGCGTCGGAACAGGGCGCCGAAGCCGGGGGCACGGCCGAAGAGCCGTCTGGTGCATGGGATATCTCAAGACCATGCGACAACGTCCAACATCCCTACCAAGCGGAGGTCTGTCAGCAGACGCGTGTCGCAGATGCCTCCGAGAGCACGGCGCGGCTGTCACGCTTGATCATGCTGATTGGCCTCGCGGGTGTTGCACTGCTGCTGCTGATGCTGTGGCCGGTTATTGCGGCCGCGCTTGCCGCGCGCCGAGCCGCGTCCAATAGCTCGGCCCGGGAGCGTCGCGCGCGATCGCCAAACTCGGCGTATCGCGAAGCCGAGTTACGGGCTTATGTCGATGTGGAGTCCCTTGAATTTGTCGACACCCCGGAGGCCGACGGCGTGGTCAAAGTCAAGATTGCCTTCCGCAACTCTGGCCAAACGCCCGCGTTCAAATTTGAAGATTCGGTGGAGATGGAGGTCGTCAATACCGACGACGATGAGCCGTTGCCCACCCGGTCCATCTCGGACAATGCGTCGGCCACATCATCGCGAGCGCGCCTTGGCCGCGACGCGACCGCGATAGCGATTGCTCAATGCGAATCGACAGCCAAGCTGGCGGATCGGGTCACGAACGGCGAAGCCATGATCCTGGTATGGGGAGAGGTCGGATATGACGACATTTTCGACCGTCGGCATCAAACGGTCTTCCAGTATGTCTGCAACGCCGAAACCTTGGAAACGGGTGAGATGTTCCGTCCCATGACGCGCGAGGCAACTGCGGATTAAGCACTTTTTGCTTCGTCGATAGCCTCAAGACCAGCTCTGGCCTACGCAGGACTTTGAGTACTGGAACGCGGTTCGCGAAAGCTCAGGGCCATAAGACCGCCGAGAGCAGCCGCAGCTGCGATGAAGAGCATCGCGGCGGAGAAGCTTCCCGTTGCTTCTTTCAAGATTCCCACAACATAAGGCCCAGCGAAGCCCGCGGCGTTTCCCATGGAGTTGACGAGCGCAATGCCTGCGGCTGCGCCCGCGCCTGTGAGGAGCGCGGTCGGAAGCGTCCAAAATGGAGCGAATGCTGCGTAGAGCCCAAGCGTCGCAAGTGTCAGCGCAACCATTGTCGGAATGAGCGGACCCGAATAGGCGGTCCAGGCAAAGGAGGCCGCTGCCAGAAAGAGTGGTAGGGCAATATGCCAGCGTCGTTCGCTTCTGTGGTCCGAATGACGCCCCCACAGCACCATTGCGATGGCGGCGAAGAGATAGGGGATCGCAATCAGGAAGCCGACGGCAAGCGAGCCCAATCCGAAGCCGCCAATCACCTGCGGCATCCAAAACCCGATCCCGTAAAGGCCGATTACCATTAGAAAGTATAGACAGCCGAGTGCGAGGACGCGTGGCCGCGTGAGCGCCGCGCGCAAGTCTGCGTAGCCGACAGACTCAGTGTGCTTGGACTCCCGTGCTATCGCCTCCGACAATGCCGTTCGCTCTTCGCTAGTTAACCAGGTGGCTTCTTCCGGCCGGTTCGTGAGCACCTTCAATGCAAGCAGGCCGAGGATGATGGCTGGCAGTCCCTGGATGACGAAGAGCCATTGCCAGCCCTTGAATCCAAGAATGCCGTGCATCTCCAGCAATGCACCTGACAAGGGGCCACCGATGACAGTTGCGAGCGGCACCGAGGCCATAAAAACGGCGACGATGCGGGCACGCACCTCGGCAGGAAACCAGAACGTCAGATACAGAATGATCCCTGGAAAAAACCCGGCCTCGGCAATCCCAAGGAGCGCACGCGTTACATAGAAGCTCATCTCCGAGTGAACGAGCGCCATGGCGCAGGCCACGATGCCCCAAGAAATCATGATACGCGCAATCCAAATGCGCGCACCGAAGCGCCGCAAGGCGAGATTGCTCGGGATCTCAAACAGGATGTAGCCGATAAAGAAAACGCCCGCGCCAAAGCCGTACACCGAGGGCGAGAATCTCAGATCCTCGTTCATGCTCAACGCCGCGAAGCCCACATTGACCCGATCGAGAAAATTGACCGTGTAGGCAAGACACAAGAACGGGATCAGACGGATAGCCGCTTTTCGGATCGCCGACGCAAGGGCGGGTGCTTCGCCTGTCTGACGCTCCATCGGGTCTTCGGTTGGCGTATGCTGCTAAAGAGAATCGGAACGATTCGGTCAGCACCGTATAGGAGGATACAACCTATGGCTATCCCAGTAGATGCTGCGGCTGCCGTGCTCCGCGAAGCAATGCGAGAGACCGTGAAGCGGTATTCTTGGTGGTACCTGATTCAGGGCATATTGCTCATTGTTGCAGGGGTGCTCGCGATCCTTTCGCCGATCATTGCCTCCGTCGCGATTGTGTCTCTGCTGGGCTGGGTCTTGATTATCAGCGGCGTCTTGCAGGCCGTTGGGCTGATCGGCGCGAGCAACGTTCCCCATTTTTGGTTGCAGCTTATCTCGGCGGTCCTCGCGATCCTGATTGGCGTCCTGCTGCTCCGGTCTCCAGAGGGCGGCCTTCTCGTCATGACGATGCTGTTGATCGTCTATTTCATGGTAGAGGGGATCGCGAAGGTGATCTTTGCACTGACGATCCGCCCGTTCCCCAATTGGGGCTGGGTCCTCGGAAGCGGCCTTGTGGGCATCGTCTTGGCGTTTGTCCTGTGGGCCAACATGCCATTGTCGGCCGACTGGGTCCTGGGCTTTATGCTGGGGGTACTCCTAGTCAGCGAGGGAGCAGCGCTCACCTATCTTGCGTGGCAAGTCCACAAGGCGCCGGCTGAGAAGAGCGGCTAGGGCGCTTTGGTCTCCTTCAGGAAGCGGGCGTAGATGTAGCCTTGCTGTTGGGTTTTCGGGTCTTGGACGCGTACCCAATTGCCTTCGCGCCCGACCACGCGAAGCTTTGTGCCTTTCAGCAAGACCTTGTTCGACCCTGCGTCCGAGGACGGTCCCTTCCGGATGTTCACCGGGCTTGCGACCTCCATCCACTTTTCCTGAGCCGATAGCCCCGCAGCTGCTCGTACGAACATCGTCAGTGGTCCAGGTTTCGCATCCTGTTCGGATGCCAGGAGTTGCGGTCCTGCTAAACTCACCGCCGAGGCGCGGCCGCTAGCAACTCGCTGGGTCTTTGGCTGGCTCCGAGCGGGTGGTGGTGGCGTCACGGTTTGAGGCTCGATCGCAGACGCATCGTCGTTTCTTGTGGGTGTTGCCTCGGCCATTATGCCTGCACGCTCCAGGGCTTCCGTGTTGTTGACCCAACTCTCCGTCAGTCTACGGAGCGTTATCTCACGGTCGGCAATGCCAAGACCTGCGGCTCTGGCGTACCATTTAGCCGCTTCTGCCCGGTCTGGCTTGATGCCTTGGACTCCCATGCGCGCAATGATTTCGGGATCGTAGGTCGCGCCCACGGCAATTGCGGCCTCCCCGCTGCCGACCTCCGCGGCGCGCCGGTAATAGGCCCTCGCGCCCGCGAAGTAGCCTACGTCGATCATCTTTTGCCCATGGGCCATCAAACCCTCGATCCGATCCATCTCCCCTGCACGCACGGCAAAGCTCGAATCTGAAAATGCGGTCGCCTCTGGCTCAACAGTCGCAGGGGCTTCGGGTTCGCCAAGCCTGGGATACGGAGCCTCGGAACGCGGCGGGTGGACGTTTATCGCCAATGCCGCGGAGGCATGAGGCGGTTGGCTTGTCGGCCAGACGATGAAGGAATCTTGGAAGACCTGATCCAGGTCGAGATCGCTGATACCGCCCAGCCACATCATGCCCGCAACAAGTGCGGTCGCCGACACCAAGCCCGCGGCGATTGAGAGGGCAATGGCCCTCGATCCGCGGTTTGATCGGCGCGACGCAGGCGGGACGGATGGCAAAACGGTCGGATCGGCGCTGGCTCTTCGGCGGATGGTATCTGGAGCAAAGCGCTGCGCGAGAGAGTATGCGCCATAGTCAGCATTCGCAGCTGCTAGCCGCTCCGCGAGCGGCGAGGCCACGCTAAGCTGTTCTGCGAGACGCAAGACCTCTTCCGGAACACCGTCTTGTTTTAGTGCTTGCTGGACCACGATAACCTCCCTGTAAACATGCCAGTAGCATCTGGCGCTGTTCTTAGTTTGCGTGCTGGGACTCGCTCCACGCCTTAAACGCGCGGAACAACTCTTCCTGGTCCTCCTCGGAAACGGACTGGACGCTTATCGTGCTGTGCGACTGCGCTAGGAAGTTCTTGAAGCTCTCACGCTCCTCTGCTTCGGCGAGTGCGGTCTTTCTTGCAGTGTCGATCCAGGCCTGCGCTTGTGAGGCGCGGGGCCACTCCTCAAGCGTCGCGGCGAAATTCACTTCGCGCCATTTGGGATGGTTAGGTGGCTGCTGAAGCGAATCGAAGGTCGTGAAGAAACGATCTACGAACTGCTGGAGCTTCGCCTGTTGCTCGGCGTTGTCGTCGTCCTTGCGGGCGACGAGCACCGCACAGATGCCAATCGTGTCGATCCGTGCACCGGGGTCGATCAGCGTGGGGTAGTCGGCGTGGGTGAGTACCGTCGGGTACGTGTCATCCTCAAGCCCCTGCGGGTAGGGCACAGGCAGCAACTTGAGACCCGCCTTCGCGTCAATCTGCGAAAGACCAGCGATGGGTGTCGTGCCGATCAGGATCATCGCGTCGATTTGGCCGGCCTTCAGCTTCTCCAGCGCCTTTGTTGGCTCAAAGTGGGCCGTCTGCACGTCAAGCCCAAGCGCCTCGAAAAGGATCTGAGCGGCGACCTGTGTGCCGCTTCCGTCGGGCCCAACGTTTACGACCCTGCCCGCGAGATCTTGGACCGTGTCGATGTCGGGGCCGGCGAGGAAATGCAGATCGTCGTTGAAGAGTTTAGCGACATAAACGACCCGGTCCTTTAGGGGGCCGAGTTCGCCCGTTCGGTCAAAGTGGTAAAGCACGGTCGAATGCGTCACGCCCATATCGACGTCGCCAAGCGACAGGACGTCTCGCAGCGTTTGGGACGGACCTTGTCCGATCATTGGAACAACCCTTAGCGACCCGTCGCCCTCAACAAGGGCCGCGAGGTCGCGCGCGATTACGGCGGTCCCATCGAATGTCATGCCAGACATGATCGTGATCAGGTCAGGACTTGATGCGCTCTGTTGGCTTTTGGCGTCCTCGGCGAAGCTCTCGGTGAGTCCGAAGGGCAGCAGTAAGCACAGCCCAGCCAGTCCAAGGACCAAAGCGATACGCATGACCAATCCCTCGTAACAACGTCCCCCAGCCCGAATGGAAAGTGATGTATTCGTCTCTGTCAAGTAGATATGAGTAATAATACAGTAATAATCACCAAATAAACAAAAGTATGTCAATTCTGCAGCAACTTAGACTACAAAAAGGCGATTATTTAGAAATATAGACAAGTATATATACGGCGCAGGGGCTGTTAGGACTGCGTCGATAGGTGGGCAATATTTACAAGGCACGCGAAATCGCGTCCGGAGCGCGGGTGCTGCATCGTTAACGCGAGTGAAGCGATTTGGTTTCCGTCGGACGCGTTGAAAGGGACCTAGCCTAGTCCGCGTCCATCTTGAGGGCCGCGATGAAGGCTTCCTGCGGAATGTCGACCTTGCCAAAGCTACGCATCTTCTTCTTACCCGCCTTCTGCTTCTCAAGCAGTTTGCGCTTCCGAGTAATGTCGCCGCCATAGCACTTCGCGGTCACGTCCTTACGCAGCGCGCTGATGGTCTCGCGGGCGATGACCCTGCTGCCGAGTGCTGCCTGAATGGGGATCTTGAACATGTGGCGCGGGATGAGGTCCTTCAGCTTGTCGACCATGGCGCGGCCGCGCGCTTCGGCACGATCGCGATGGACGATGACTGATAGCGCGTCCACCGGTTCGCCATTCACCAGCATGGACATCTTCACAAGGTTCCCGGGCTCGTAGCCGGTGATGTGATAGTCGAAGGACGCATAGCCTCGCGTTACCGATTTCAGCCGGTCGTAAAAGTCGAAGACAACCTCGTTTAGCGGCAGGTCGTACACAATCATCGCGCGGGCGCCAGCATAGGTGAGCTGCTTCTGTCGCCCGCGTCGGTCCTCGCAGAGCTTCAGCACCGCACCGAGATGCTCGTCGGGCACGAGGATGCTGGCCTCAATCCACGGCTCCTCAATCCGCTCTATTTTCTGGGGCTCCGGCATGTCGGCCGGGTTGTGGAGCTCCACCATTGTGCCGTCCGTGAGGAACACCCGGTAGACCACCGAAGGCGCGGTTGCGATGAGGTCGATATTGAATTCGCGTTCCAGTCGTTCGCGGACGATCTCCAAGTGCAGCAGACCAAGGAACCCGCACCGAAACCCAAATCCCAGCGCGGCAGAGGTCTCCATCTCGAACTCAAAGCTCGCATCGTTCAGACGCAGCTTGCCCACGGCCTCGCGCAAATCTTCGAAATCACCAGAGTCGACGGGGAATAGCCCGCAGAAAACCACGGGCTGCGCCGGTTGAAAACCGGCGAGCGGCTCGGCAGTCGGCCGCTTCTCGTCCGTGACCGTGTCGCCTACGCGCGTGTCCGCCACTTCTTTGATCGCGGCGGTGAAGAACCCGATCTCGCCAGGCCCGAGCTTGTCGCGCATCTCCTGCTTCGGACGGAAAATGCCGCACCGATCGACCTGATACCCAGCACCGGTCGACATCAGCCGGATTCGCTGCCCCTGGCGCAGCGTGCCGTCGATGACACGGACAAGGACCACAACACCGAGATACGCATCGTACCAACTGTCCACGAGCATGGCCTTGAGCGGGGCGTCCGGATCGCCTGTCGGTGCAGGCAGGCGCGTGACAATGGCCTCCAGGACGTCATCGACGCCAAGCCCCGTCTTGGCTGAAATCTCAACCGCATCCGAAGCGTCCAACCCAATCACGTCTTCAATCTGAGAACGGACTCGCTCCGGTTCGGCTGCCGGCAGATCGATCTTGTTGAGGACGGGTACGATCTCATGGTCGTTGTCCAGCGCTTGGTAGACATTGGCCAGAGTCTGGGCCTCCACGCCTTGGGTTGCGTCCACGACGAGGAGCGATCCCTCACATGCCGCCAGTGACCGGCTCACCTCATAGGCGAAGTCCACATGGCCGGGCGTATCGATGAGGTTCAGTTCGTAGAGCTCGCCGTCCTTCGCTCGGTAGTCGAGCCGAACGGTCTGCGCTTTGATGGTAATGCCGCGCTCCCGCTCGATGTCCATCGAGTCGAGCACCTGCTCTTTCATCTCGCGCTCGGTCAGCCCGCCGCAGAGCTGAATAAGGCGGTCGGCCAGGGTTGATTTGCCGTGGTCGATATGGGCAATGATTGAGAAATTGCGGATCTTGGAGAGGGGCGTCGGCGCACTCATGGACGGCTACGTACGAGAGCAAACAGCTGAACGTCAAGTTGGGAGTATGACGCACTCTCAGCGCTGGGAACTGAGGCTGCAAGACAAGAGAGGCACCGCGCTCAGCGCGAGCCCCTTATATGGTTGTACCTGCGGCTGCTCAACGGTTCTGCGTCAGCTGCTCTTATCGCCCCAGATTTCAGCTAGGCGCTGGGCACGGCCGCAATTCCATTTGTAATACTTGTAACTCACCGGGTTTTTCGTGTGATAGTCCTGGTGATACTCCTCCGCCGCAGTGAACGTGCTGGTTGGGCGGATTTCCGTCGCAACCTCTTTTCGAAAGCGCTTCGCAATGTCCTGCTTTGTCGTTTCCGCGAGCGACTTCTCTGCATCGTCGGAAACGAAAACGGCGGTCCTGTAGGCCGGCCCCTTGTCGCAGAACTGACCAATCGGATCGAACGGATCGATATTGCGCCAGAAATGATCCAACAACTCAGCGTAGGTCACTTTGGAGGGATCGTAAGTGACTTTGAGCGCCTCCAGGTGGCCCTTGTGGTTGGAATAGGTCGGGTTCGGCGAATTGCCGCCAGCGTAACCTGAGACGGTCTCAGTTACCCCATCGACCTTGTCGAACGCATCCTCTACGCACCAGAAGCAGCCGCCCGCGAAGATGGCGGTCTTTGTTTCTGCTGCGTTCTGCGCCACAGCTTCGTGGTTGTGCATGGCGACCACGAACAGGGCCAGAAAGGAGGCTGTAAGGCTGGCGAAAATCCATCGCGCGATCATTGAACATCTCCACATTGTTGTCTGTAACTGACGATAAGGACTCGTACGCAGGGGCGGTAGAGCCTCTCGCGCTTGTGTGATTGGAAGTGAAACAAGCTCATCACGTTGGAACTCGCGACGCAGCCGGGGTATTGAGAATCATGCAGCAGCCCGAAACTCTGTCCCTTGCCCGTATTGACATGCGGCCGTCTTACGACGTTGTCGTGGTCGGATCCGGATATGGCGGCGGTATCGCCGCAGCGCGACTGTCTCGCGCGGGCCAGCATGTCTGCGTCCTGGAGCGCGGCCGGGAAGTGCCTGTCGGCGGCTTTCCCTCGCGCTTGCCGGAGCTTCGACGCGAGCTTCAGGTCACCAACGGCGCAAAGCGCTCCGGGTCCAGAACGGGCCTATACGATGTGCGGCTCGGTTCCGACATCAATGTGGTCGTGGGCTGCGGTCTCGGCGGCGGTTCGTTAATTAATGCGGGGGTCGCATTGCACCCCGATGCGCGAGTCTTTGCGGATGAGGCTTGGCCCAATGCGGTCCGCGACGACGGGTTGCTCGAACTCGGTTTCGCACGCGCCTCGGCCATGCTGCGGCCGACCCGTCATGCGAGCGCGCCCTCACTTACAAAGTACCAAGCGCTGGAGGCGGCAAGCGGTGTCTTCGGGACGCCCCCTGTGACCGCGCCGGTCACCGTGAGTTTCGACGATACCGTCAACCCGGCCGGCATCGCACAAGCCGCGTGTACGCTCTGCGGCGACTGCTGTTCGGGGTGCAATGTAGGGGCGAAGAACTCCATTGCTGTGACGTATCTGGCCGATGCCAAAACACATGGCGCCGAGATCTTCACCGAACTGTCCGTCAGTTCCGTGGAAAAGCTGACATCCGGGTGGCGGGTGCACTTCCGTTCGACCGATGATGCCGAAGACGGCTCCTACGTCGATGCCAAGACAGTTTTTCTAGGCGCAGGGACATTGGGGTCCACGGAGATATTGCTGCGGTCTCGCGACCGCGGACTGAAGACGTCCGATCGACTCGGCTCTGGGTTCTCTGCCAATGGCGACATCATTGCCTTTGCGCTCGGCGGACAGAACCGCGCTAATGCCGTCGGCGTCGGTCATCCCCCAAAGTTTGCAGAGGACCCCGTCGGCCCCTGCGTGGCGGGTCAGATCGAACTGCCTGACAATGCCGATCTAAGTGCCAGTATGATCATTCAGGAAGGCACCATGCCTTCCTCTGTCGCACCCCTTCTGCCGGTGTTTTTTGTAGCGGGCGGCCGCTTGCTGGGCGCAGCGCAGAGCCTCATTAAGGGCGTATACAAGGGCCCGCTTGCGCATCTGCAGAGCTTCTTCTGCGTCTCCCACGACGAGGCGCTCGGGCACCTCGTGCTCAAGGATGATGCGTTGGAAGTCGATTGGCCGGATGTCGCCAAGCAGGACGTTTATGCCCGCGTTGATGCTGCGCTGACAAAGGCTGCAGAAGCGGTTGGCGGGCGCTACATCAAGAACCCGCTCGTCGCGACCAATATGGGAACGCGTCCTACGACAGCGCACCCGCTCGGCGGCTGTGGCATGGGGGAGGCCGCTGAAAGTGGGACGGTCAATCACAAGTGCCAGGTCTTTGCCGGTCCGTCGGGCGCCGAGACTCATGCGGGGCTCTATGTTTGCGATGGCTCGATCATACCGCGGTCGCTTGGCTGCAACCCTCTCCTGACGATCAGCGCCTTGTCCGAGCGAGCGATGGTTCACTTCGCGCGTGACCATAATTTGGGGTTCGATGTCGAACCAATTCGGGCCCGAGCCGAGCTCGAAACCACCGCATGAGGATCCAAAGGCGGATGCGCCTTGCTGTCTACACCACAGCCGTGCTCATGGCGTGCGTCGGATTTGCGAGTGAGGCGCGCGCCGAGATGGCGATCAGCGCTTGCGCGCCATCCGAATATACTGCCGCGATTGGCAGCGCACAGTCCTCGGCAGGTCCCAAAGGCAGCGGGGGACCAACGCAGCTCACGCTGCTGCTCGCCGGCGACACTGGTTTCAACCCGAAGGACGCACCCGTCAGTGCCACGGGCTTCACCAAAAACCGGCAGAGCCTCACCTATGCAGAGAGCCTGAGCGGCATCTCCGGAGAGGTGGACGGCGATCTGGCCTTCCTCAATCTCGAGACCGTGGTGACGGACCGAAACGATCTGGAACCGGAAATGAAAGGGCAGACATCGCCCTACAATTTCCGAAGCCACCCGGCTGGGCTCAATGCGTTGGTCGGTACAGGGTTCAACCTCTTCTCCTTGGCCAACAATCATTCAATGGACTACGGCCCCACAGGCGCGGAGGAGACGCTCTATCATATGGCCGTCGCGAATGCGGCGAACGGGAAGGGTAAGGCAATCGCCTATGCCGGCCTTGGCGCCGACTTCGAGGAAGCAACCCGGCCGAGCTGTCTTGACATTGACGGCATGAAGATCGGCTTCACCGCGACGGGGATCATTACCCGTCAGCAGGCTGAGCATCGTGCGGGAGAGGGAAAGCCCGGTCAGGCGGCCTACCGCCGTCGTGACGACTTCGAAATTGTCGTTAATCGGCTACGTGAGCTTCCCGCTGACTATCGGATCCTATCTGTGCACTACGGCGTTGAAGGCCGTGTTGTACCGGACAAGCGTCAGCTCGACGATTGGCGGGACTTCGCGGCGCGGGAGAGGAGCATCGATCTGATCGTCGGACACCACCCCCATGTAGCCCAGGGTATCGAACGGGTCGGGAACGCTCTCATCTTTTATGGACTAGGCAATTTTCTCCACCCCGGCACGGCAGCGATGCAACGCTTCGGCATGTGCCGCGACTACGGGCTCATGGCAAAGGTGCATCTCGCGAAGTCGGGGGAGGACTGGACGGTCGGCGCAATCGAAGCAATCCCGATCGCCAACACTCATATCTGCCCGGAGCGTTTTTCGCCGCAAGAAGGCGCGCGCCGCATTTTTGCTCTGAACTATTTGGGGCGTCAGCTCGGGGACTCCGCAGGCGCCGAAGGCATCGCCTTCACGCCGCGCCGCGATGGGACGGGGCTTTATTGCGGGGCGGGGTCCGAGTCGCTCGGAGGCAAAGTGGGCGCACTCTGCGCATCATGGACGCCCGCACCGCCAATTCCAGCACAGCTCGCCCCAAGTTTAGCGGACGCGTGCGCAGACAGGCCATTCTACGGCGCAGGCCGCAAGAAGAGGCGCAACAATACCATCTTCGGGTTCGGGCAGTTTTAGCCGAGACTTACCGAAGCATGCCGCCCGTCGCTTTTGCGACGCCTGCGACGACTTTCTCCGCCACCGCGTCGATCTCCTCGTCCGTCAGCGTCTTGTCGCGCGGTTGAAGGACGACCTCGATTGCGAGGGACTTCTTGCCCTCAGGAACGCCCCGGCCGGTGAACTCATCGAAGACATTGACGCTGGAGATCAGCGAACGGTCGGCACTTGAGGCCGCGCGAACGAGCACGGCGGCGTCCGTCTCTGCATCGACCAGGAAGGCGAAGTCGCGGGTGACCGCCTGAAGGTCCGAGGCGTCGAGCGCCGCCCTGGCCGTGCCCTTGGCCTTAGATGGCGGAAGATTGTCGAGATAGACTTCGAACGCGGCCATGGGCGCATCGGCATCGAGAGCGGCGAGCGTATCCGGATGGAGCTCCCCAAACACGCCGAGCATGACTTTGGGGCCAAGCTTGATGGCGCCCGACCGACCCGGATGAAACCAGTCCGGAGCCTCGCGCGTGATTTGCACCTTGCTCTGGTTGAGACCAAGCGCCTCCAATGCGGCGACAGCATCTGCCTTGACGGCCGACCAGCCGGCCTCTGGCGCTGCCCCCGACCAATGACGGCCTGCGCCATCGAGCGACGACTGCCCGAAGCGCACGCCGCTGGCCGAAGCAAACTGATCATCTGGCGAACGACCGTGATACGCGTTGCCGAGCTCAAACAAGGCGCCGTCCGCAAGGCCGCGATCCCTGTTGCGCTTGGCAGCACTGATGAGGCCCGGCAACAGGCTCGGGCGCATCTGCGACAGCTCAGTGGAAATCGGATTATCTAAGGAGAGGTCGTCTTGGCCGCCGCCAAACTCCATAGCCTCGTTCTTCGGGATGAACGACCAGGTCACGGCTTCGACCAAGCCACGTCCGGCCAGAAGGCGGCGCACGGCACGGGACTTTTTCTGCGCGGGCGTCAGAACCGGTTTCGCCACCCCGGAAAGGCGCGGTAGCGGCGTGGCGGGGACACGGTCGACGCCAGCAAGGCGCACGACCTCCTCCACGAGATCGGCTGGGATCGAAAGGTCCGGCCGCCACGACGGTGGCGCGGCTTTCCGTGTGTGCCCGCCGCCCTCCAGCTTAATGCCCAGAGCTTTCAGGATGCGTTGAATATCGCGCTCCGGCAGCAACAGACCGCTCAGGCGCTCAATCCGACGTATGTCGAAGCGGAACGGCGCATTCGCTTTTGGCGCTTGCCCCGCGACGGTGACCGTACTGGCCTCACCGCCGCATAGATCAAGCACCATTGCCGTGGCTTGCTCCAGCCCGGGCTCCACCGATTGCGGGTCGACGCCTCGTTCGAAGCGGAAGCGCGCGTCCGAAATAATATTCAGTGTACGGCCGGTGCCTGTGGTGCGCTTCGGATCGAAATAGGCAGACTCGATGAAGACGTTCGTGGTCTCTTCGGTGCAGCCGGTCTCTTCGCCGCCCATGACGCCGCCAAGGCCGAGCACGGCGCGATCGTCGGCGATAACGCACATCTCCTCGTCGACCTTATAGGATTTACCGTCGAGAGCCTCAAAGCTTTCGCCTGCTTTGCCGAGCCGCGCTCGGATCGCGCCGGACAGCTTGTCAGCGTCGTAGACGTGTAAAGGGCGCGCACGATCGTAGGAGATGTAGTTCGTGATATCGACGAGCGCGTTGATCGGACGAAGGCCGATTGCCCTTAGCTGTGCCTGCAGCCAGTCGGGGCTTGGTCCGTTCTTTACACCGCGCACCAGGCGGCCCGCGAAGACCGGACAGGCGTCTTTCGTCTCCGTATCGAACTCAAGTTCGATGGGAACGGGATTGTCGAACGTTCCTTTGATCGGCTTGACGGTGTCCTTTTTCAGCTTGCCGAGCCCGGCTGCCGCGAGATCGCGAGCCACGCCACGGACGCCAAGGCAATCGGGACGGTTCGGCGTGATGGCGATGTCGAACACCACGTCATCAAGGCCGAGCGCCTTGGCTGCCGAGCTGCCCACGCGCGACGTCCTCGGGAGTTCGATAATCCCGGTATGTTCGTCGGAGAGTTCCAACTCGCGCTCCGACACCATCATGCCGGACGATTCAACGCCGCGAATCTTGGCCTTCGTCAGCGTGAAGTCGATGCCGGGCACATACGCTCCCACCGGCGCGAACACGCCTTTCATGCCGGCACGCGCATTGGGGGCGCCGCAGACCACTTGCAGCGTCTCCTTGCCCGTATTGACGCGGAGGACTTGAAGCTTATCGGCGTCCGGATGCTTTTCCGCCGAAACGACCTCGGCCACGCGAAAGTCTTCGAGCGCCTTGGCGGGATCGACGACCTCTTCGATCTCAAGCCCGATTAGGGTGAGCGTATCGGCGATCTCGTCGACGGACGCGTCCGTGTCGAGATGTTCCTTCAGCCATGAAAGGGTGAACTTCATTACCTAGCTCAGCCCCCCAGCAAGGGTCGGCACGGATAGCGGAAGGAAGCCGTAGTGCTTAAGCCAGCGCAAATCCCCTGCGAAGAAGGCTCGCAAGTCAGGCGCACCGTATTTCAGCATGGCCAGCCGATCTATGCCGACGCCAAAGGCAAACCCTTGGTACTTTTTGGAATCGAGATCGACGGCATGAAGGACGTTGGGGTGCACCATGCCGCACCCAAGGATCTCTAGCCATTGATCACCCTCGCCGATGCGAATCTCGTCACCAACTTTCGCGTAGCCGATATCGACCTCCATCGAGGGCTCGGTGAAGGGGAAATGGCTGGCGCGGAAGCGCATCTTGACTTCGGGCACTTCGAAGAACGCTTTGCAGAATTCCTCCAGGACCCATTTGAGATGACCGAGGTGGGTCTCCTCGTCGATCACCAGCCCTTCGATCTGGTGGAACATCGGTGTGTGGGTCTGATCGGAGTCGCAGCGGTACACCCGGCCAGGTGCGATAATGCGCAGTGGCGGCTTATGGGCGAGCATGGTGCGAATCTGCACAGGGCTTGTGTGTGTGCGTAGGACCGGGCGGTCCCCGTCGGCGCCTTCACCGAAATAGAACGTATCGTGGTCCTGCCGCGCTGGATGCTCCGGCGGGATGTTGAGTGCGGTGAAGTTATTGAAGTCGGTCTCGATGTCCGGGCCTTCCGCAATCGAAAAGCCCATATCGGCGAAAATCTCAGTGAGTTCCTCGGTGACCTGACTAACCGGGTGTATGCGGCCCTCCGCCAATGGTCCTTCGCGCACCGGCAGCGTTACGTCCACACGTTCGCCGGCCAGCTTCGCGGCCGTGGCCGCACGCGCGAGCGTCGCGCGTTTTGCTTCAAGGGCCTCGGATATCGCGACCTTTACCGCATTGACCGCCTGGCCGTAGCTCTTGCGCTCCTCTGGCGGCATCGAGCCGAGCCGCTGCATAAGGGCTGAAACGCGGCCCTTCTTGCCAAGCGCGCCCACGCGCACCTCTTCGAGGCCCGAAAGATCAGACGCAGACGCAATCGTCTCAAGCAACTCGGCCTTGAGGGTATCCAGCTCGGACGCGCTCATTGGGCTATTGCCGCCATGGGGCTGACGCCGTCATAGGTCTCGCTCCTTGCCAGCGAACTCGGGCCTTAAGCCCGGGCGGCAGTGGCAGCTTCGACCAACCCTTGAAAGGTCTGCGGCTCGCGAACGGCTATATCGGCCAGAACCTTCCGGTCGAGCTCGATACCGGCCTTCTTGAGACCATCGATGAACTGGCCATAGGTCGAACCATGAGCTCGGGCGGCCGCGTTGATGCGCTGGATCCACAGAGAACGGAACGTACGCTTCCGCACCTTGCGGTCGCGATAGGCGTACTGGCCGGCCTTCTCCACGGCCTGCTTGGCGACGCGGATAGTGTTCTTACGGCGTCCATAATAACCCTTGGCCTGCTTAAGTACCTTGCGGTGACGGGCATGATTGGTGACGCCACGTTTTACACGGGACATTGTCGGTGCTCCTTAGCGTTTCGTTGCGCCTAGCCCTAGCGGGCGTAGGGGAGAAAATTCTTCTTCACGACTTTTGCGTCTTCATCGGCGAGAACCATGGTTCCCCGCGCGTTCCGGATAAACTTATTGGACCGCTTGATCATGCCGTGACGCTTGCCGGCAGCAAGGCACTTCACCTTGCCTCTGGCCGTGACCTTGAATCGCTTCTTGGCACCGCTCTTCGTCTTGAGCTTGGGCATTTTGCTTCCTTCTTTGGCAGGCGCTGGATGGTTCCAGGCCGGCGTTCTTAGAAAAATTTAGAATCAAGATGCTGGAAAGCATGAGAGCCGCCACGGCATGCCCTGCCGGGCGGCTCCTTAAACCGCGGGTTATAGAGGTAATTGCGCCTCGAGCGCAAGCGCTGTCGGCGGCATCTGGCTAACGCGGTGCCAACACCATCACCATCTGGCGCCCTTCCAGACGGGGCTCGGACTCCACCTTCGCGATGTCGAGCGTGTCTTCCTTAACCTTGTTGAGGAGCTGGACCCCTAGATCCTGGTGCGCCATCTCTCGGCCCCGAAAACGCAGGGTTACCTTGACCTTGTCGCCTTCTCCGAAGAACCGGTTCATGGACCGCATCTTCACGTCGTAATCGTGCGTGTCGATATTTGGTCGCATCTTGATTTCTTTGATCTCGACAGTGCGCTGCTTTTTGCGTGCTTCAGCGGCCTTTTTCTGCGCCTGATACTTATACTTGCCGTAATCCAGGATTTTGCAAACGGGCGGGTTTGTATTGGGCGAGATCTCGACAAGATCGAGCCCAGCCTCAGCTGCGCGCGCGAGCGCGTCTTCGATTTCGACGACGCCAACATTTTCGCCGGTTGCGTCAATTAGCTGGATTTGCGGAGTGTCAATTCCCTCGTTTGTGCGGGGGCCTCCCCGGTTGGGGGCGGTCTTCATGGGCCGTCTTGCGATGTCTTAGTCTCCTTCAATTTCGAAGCGCCCTCGCCGCGGCGAGGCGCGGGGCGCAACCATTAAACAAAGTTACAAGCGAAAAGTTCTACAAGAAGGGAGCGATGTCTGACAAGTCACACCGAAATAGGCCTTCGGATCAGGGCTCAGTTGCTGCCGCATCCTTGGCAGAAAAGCGATACACGTTCACGGCCAGCGCCACGTAGAGGGCGGACAAGCCCGTAAGCGCCATTAGCCATCCCTGCCACATGCCCCAGGCAAAGGCGATGATGGCGAAGAATGCCGCGACGTGGGCTGAGGCAAAGCGTTGAGCTCCGCGGGGAATCGCGCCAAGTGACAAAATGACGGCAGAACCGGTAACCACGAATAGGATGACACCGACCGCGCCAAGCTCGTACCAGGTCTGAAGGAAGGCGTTGTGCGCATGCGCACCCGCGCGCCATCCGAAGCCCTCCTCCTTTTGTTTTTTCTTCCACTCCATCCTTCGATTATCCGGTGACTGATCGATCTTGCGAGTTGACGAGCCCCCGATGCCAAGTAGCGGCGTGGCTTGAACGTGCTCGGCGGTGTAGGCCCACAGGGTCACACGGGCCTGCGCCGAAAATGGAAGCCGGTCGGACTGATGGAGCTCTGCTTTGTACGCCGCCGTCGCCAGTGGCACGACGAGCGCGAACGCAAGGCACCAAACGAGCCATAGCCCCCGCCGCGTCCCGGTAGGCGAGAGCGTTGCGAGCGCGAATACGACGAGACTGGCGACGATCCCAACTTTCGATGAATCGTGGTTCGATAGGAATATCGCTACCGTTGCGGCGATTAAGAGCGCAACGGCGACGACATAGCGGCTTCGGTGGCCAAGGTGCGTCACAGTGCAAAGCAGCGCGGGCCACAAGGCCAAGAGCATGACGGCGATCATGGCGTTAAATTCGCCCGGAGGGATGCGCACAATCTCTCCGTTGCGGACCACAAATTCTTTGAGGCTGTCGGGCCGTGTGAATGCAAGGGCGTTATAGAGAGCCAGCGTTGCAACCCGTCCCGTCAGGGCCTCGAACAGCAGAAAGGCAACTCCAACCCCGATACCGATTACAAATGCCGCCGCCGCCATGCGCAGCGAGCACTCAGGCCAGCGCGCAAGCGCCCGCGCTGCAGCAAAACACATAAGAACGATGAGCGTAAACCAAAGGGCGGCTGTAAAGGCCCGCTCGGGGTCAAGCGACCAAGTGGCGTTGACGAAGAGATAGGCGGCGGTGATACCGAAAAGCGCTAGAGTCGCATTGATCCGGAACAGCCCCGTGACACCATTACCGCGCGCAATTTCCAGTCCAACGCAGCAAAGAAAGAGCACAACGAGTATCGCAACCGTTGTCTTCGGCACCAGCAGCGTCAGGAGCGGGCCAAGGAAAAACAGCGTGCGGATGATCGCCGGCTCTCGCCGAAGCGCGAGTTTGGCAAGTTGCTGCATGGAGTTGACCGTATTGTAGCGCTGCCGCAGGGCCCATTGGCGGTTGGGGAGATGAAGTCTGTTGCTATGGCTTAGCATCCCGGAGGCGCACTCGGAAGCACCCGACACGAAGCCTGTGGGCAAGCCCCCTGAGGTTCGGAGTTGCTGACGAGCCTTCGGGTAAGTCTCCAGCTAAACCTGTGCAGCAGGGTCCCGCTGCGGAACCGGGCCTCCGGTACCGAATAGTCCCCAACGACGCTGCAGACGGCGGACAATTTGATGCACGAGGCGTAGCGCCTCGTCGCTGAAGAAGCTGGAGGACCCATCCTCCAATGCAAGCGGACGCACCGCGCCAGTCTCGTGGCGCGCTTCGCGCCAGGTCTCCCACAATCTTTGGTCGATCCGGTTTTCCGCCTGAATGCTTGCGACCGTCTCTCGGGAGAGCACCTCTTGTGTCAAAGGAGTCCAACCGGCCCCGCGTGCTAAGTCCTGATGGCCGTTGTGAAGAAGCGCGTTGGCCGAGATGTCAAGCCTATCGCCAAGGGCACTCAATAAATCGTCGCACAGCGTGTAATCGCCGACGAACCAGAACATGGAGAGAAACGCGTTTGCCAGATCGTATTTGTCTTGGTCAGAAAGGCTAGCGATACGCACCCAGCTCAGTTCGAGAAAATTGTTGAGGATGTAATGCGTGATGAAGTTGCGCCGCATGGCCCCATAGGCCACATCGATGCTGTAGGGCTGCAATCCCTCGCTGATGTAGCGCGTCATGCGGAAATTGTAATAGGACACGAAATGACTTGCGGGATCGCGCAGCAACAAACTGCGCTTGATGAGACGGTCCGCAAAGAATGAATCGACCGAGAGCCCCAGATGATGCCCGCTCACCACTTGGGTCTGCTTCGGATTAGCCAATTTAGAGATGTCGTAGCCGGTTACAATTCGGCCGATGCCGTGGCGACGGCGTACACGATGGTAGGAGCCTGCGGGCAATGCGCTGGCTAGGTGCCGGTCGATGGTCCGCCCTGCACATTTGGGCACATGGTAGATGAAATGGACGGGCCGCGTATTTGCGCCGTGGCCCTGCTGTGCTCGTGCCTGCATGTGTGTTGGAGTACTCGAATACATATTTGGAAGCTTGGCACTACCATACTTAACAACTCCTTTAGGGCGTTGGTTCCCCAAGAACGGAGCTGTGCAGCGCCAGTACCAAATGCGAAGCGATCGTTATCAGAAGCTGTGGCGGAAGCGAGGCCAAAAAGTGCAGGAATAGGCGCCGTTCACACACGTTTTTTTGAACGTCTAGAATTGCTTGGATGATCGGAAGGCGGCAGCAAGCTCCGTACCCAAAAGTTGGTCGTAAACACCCAAAGTTGCCCGTTGCATATCGTGTAGAGCGAATTGTTTTCGTACGTGTGTGCGTGCCCGCTGACCCATAGCCGAAAGCGCCTGAGGTGAAAGGGCTAAAGCCTCGGCAAGACACTCAGCGAGGGCACCGGCATCGGCAGCTGGCGCGACCCATCCTGTTGCGATGCCCCCAGCGGTTTGGGGCACAACGTTCTCGCTTGCGGCTCCGATGTCGCTGACGATGACTGGACACCCTGCGGCCTGAGACTCGACGCTAGTGCGTCCAAACGTCTCAGCACGCGTCGATGCCAGGACAGCAATGTCGGAGAGCAGAAATGCCGCCGGGATGTCGTCGCAATGCCCTACAAGGCGCACCGCGTGCGCGAGGTCTGCGGCATCGATCTCTGCTTGGAGCTCTTCGCGATAGTCGTCGCGTCCCTGTGAGTCGCCAGCAAAAATGAACACAATGTTCTTGAGGTGGTCTTGCTCTTTCAGCTGACGGGCCGCTTCGATCGTATAGTGGTGCCCTTTCCATCGGGTAAGTCTTGCAGCCTGCAAGACAACGCGCTGACGCGGATCGAGTCCCCAGGCTTGTCTGAGCCGCGCGATGCGCTCCGGTGCTACCTTCTCCGCGTCAAAAGCGGCGACATCGAAGCCGCGATGGATGACGTGCAGATGCTCCGGCGGCACAGAATAGCGGCTGGAAATAAGATCGGCCGTGAAGCGGGAGTTCGCAATCACTCGGTCCCCGCGCGCCATGACGCCGTTGTAAAATGTCTTGAGCCAACTCCGGCCGCTATACGCTCCGTGATAGGTCGTCACGAAGGGGCGTCGTGTCCGGCGTGCCGCAAGATATGCGCTCCAGGCAGGTGCGCGGCTGCGAGCATGCAGCAGCGTGACGTGGCGGTCCTCGACGATCCTCTGCAGACGTTGCGCGTTGGCGAGAATAGTGATCGGGTTCTTACTCCCGACGGGCAGCTTGATCATCTCTCCACCCACGTCCTCAAGGGCGGTTGCCAAGCGTCCCCCTTCGGTGGCAACCAGGGCTTTCGCGCCGGCTTCCGTCAGCGCTGCAGCGATTTCAACAGTCGACTGCTCGCTACCGCCGGTTTCAAGCCTTGGCACGACCTGCAATATGGTCACATCCGACATCGTGTCGCTTCTATCCTCGAAACCCAAAGCGTGGGCAGCTCGCAAAATGAATCAGCAAGAACCACATTTTCTAGATATTGGCCAAGGGGTTCATGCTCGCCGCATAGCCTACCGCTTCGATGGCGGCGCTTCCGACACGAGCCCTGCGATTGTGTGGCTCTCAGGTTTCCTGTCCGACATGGCAAGCACAAAGGTCGTCTTCCTAAGCGAGTGGGCGTCTGAGAAGGGCTACGCCATTCTGCGGTTCGACTATTCGGGCCACGGCCTCTCCGGCGGCGACATTCAAAAGGCCTCCGTCGGTGCCTGGCTAGAGGAGGCGGTTGCCATGCTTGAGCTGGTGAGCAAGAGACCCATTATCCTCGTTGGCTCCTCGCTCGGTGGCTGGATATCGCTCCTTCTTGCTCGCACACTTGGGCAACATGGCGATGCCGGTCTTAAGGGGCTGGTGCTGATCGCGCCCGCCTGGGACATGACCGAGAAACTGATGTGGGAGAAGATGTCGGACGATGCGCGCAATGCGGTGCTCACTGAGGGCGTCTTCTACGCCCCTTCGGACTACGACGACCCCTATCCGATCACCAGGATTCTGATCGAGGAGGGGCGCAAGCACCTATTGGCGTCGAGGAATATTCCTGTCAGCGCGCCCGTGCGCATCCTTCAGGGAATGCACGACGAGGACGTACCGTGGGAGCACAGCGTTGCCCTGGTCGACCTTCTTGCTGAGGACGATGTGGACCTCACGCTGGTCAAGACGGGCGGCCATCGCCTGTCGGAGCCAGGCGACTTGAGGCGTCTTGCGCGCACCATCGAGGCTCTCATAAAGCCTGATGCGACGCTCGCATAAGCCTCATGGCTTCAGCGCCGCCAGCCCCTCACGAAAAGTCGGATAACGGAGCTTCACGCCGAGATCGGACTTTATGCGCGCATTGCCGATCTTTCGGCTCCCCTCATAAAAACTCCGCACCATCGGCGACAGATCGGCCTCATCGAAGTCAATTTCCGGCGGCGGTTCGACACCAATCATTCGAGCGGCGTAGGCCACGATGTCACCCGGCGCTGCGGGTTCATCATCTGCGACATTGTAAATTTCTCCAGCCTGCGGCTGTGCAATCGAGGCCTCAAGCACTGTGGCGATATCCTCGACATGAATGCGGCTGAAAACTTGGCCCTGCTTGTTGATACGTCGTGCCGTGCCGGCCGCAAGCTTGTCAAAGACGCTGCGGCCCGGACCATAAATGCCAGCCAGCCTGAAGATATGCACCGGCACGCCGGTTTTGGCACCGAAGTCGAGCCAGGCCTGTTCTGCGAGCACGCGGGCCTCGGTTCGGGCGCTGTTGGGCTTGGGCGGCGTGTCCTCACTGACCCAGTCGCCCTGCTGATCGCCGTAGACCCCAACCGTCGACAGGTATCCCACCCATTGCAGAGTCGGGAGTTGGGTCAGCACCTCGCCGTAGTGGGTCAGCACGTGGTCTCCGTGGCTGGCATCGTCCTGCCGACTCGGTGGGATCGAATGCAGCAGATGGGTGGTCCCCTTTAGGATGCGATCAATACCCGGGTGCGGCGCATCGCCGGAAAATGGCGCAGCATCGAACCCCTGGGCCCGCAAAGCATCCCGTTTCGACTCGTCCCGAGCTGTTCCGGCGATGGTCCAGCCACGTCCGGCCAAGCGCGGCGCGAGCGTTTGCGCGGAGTACCCGAAGCCGAAAGCGAACAAACGGCTCATTGAGCTTGCACTCCGTCGTCCGCGAGCCATTCCGCCTGGACGTGGCGATCCGCCTCCTCCGCAAGTCTCTGCGGACGAAGGGCGTCAAACAGACTTGGGTCTAGACGCCGGAGTGCCCACACCGCCATAGCCCGTACGAGAGGAGATGCATCCCCGATGAGCCGTTTGATACAAGGGACAAGCGATGGGTCCTTCGAATTCCCCGCTGCGATGAGCGCGTTGCGCACAAAGCGGTCGCGTCCGGTGCGCTTAATCGGTGTAGCGCGGAAGCGCTCTCGGAATGCCGCGTCGTCTAGCATTAGAATTTCGGCGAGGGGCGGATCGTCGGCCTGAGGCCGGATGGCAAGTCGTGCTTCGTTGCCCGCGTTCGCAAATTTGTTCCAAGGGCAAACGGCAAGACAATCGTCGCATCCATAAATGCGATTCCCCATCGCAACGCGGAATTCATCCGCAATATGCCCTTTGTGCTCGATGGTCAGATACGAAATGCACCGACGCGCATCGATCTCGTAGGGTGCCGTGAATGCGTTTGTCGGGCACGCATCAAGACACAGGCGGCAGGAACCGCAATGGTCCACTTCCGGCGAGTCCGCCTCAATCGCGGCGGTAGCGAAGATCGAACCTAAGAACAGCCAAGAGCCGAAACGCCGTGAAACCAAATTCGTGTGCTTGCCCTGCCAGCCAAGTCCGGCCTTCGCCGCCAGCGGTTTTTCCATCACAGGCGCCGTGTCGACAAAAACCTTCACATCGCCGCCCGCCAAGGCTTGGATCTGCCCGGCAAGCTGTTTGAGCTTGCCTTTGATGACGTCATGATAGTCGGCGCGCTTCGCGTAGATCGATACCGCCCCCCGCGATGTGCGTCGCAATGATGCGAGCGGATCGGCAGAGCTGCCATAGTTCATTCCTACGAAGACGATGCTGCGAACATCTGGCCACAGCGCCTTGGGACTCCTCCGGCGCTCGGCCGTGTCCTGTAGCCAGCGCATGTCGCCCTGCCTGCCCTCGGCGACAAAGGCATCGAGCGCGGCGCCCATTTCTTCAGGTGCATCCGCGCTGGTGACCCGTATGACGTCGAATCCAATCGCCTCTCCCTGCTTGGTGATGTACTGCTTGAGAGACTGCCCCATCACAGGTGCCCGCCCGCAGGCAGCATCGTGACCAGGCGCCTGCGACGATGCCCCCTTCTCAGAAATCGAGGTCGGCATAAGTCCCCGCCGGGACGAAGCCCGCGACCCTGTCCAGCAAGAGCGGGCGGAACGAGGGCCGAGATTTCACTAGAGCATACCAATTCTTCGCCGCTTCGAACTGCTCCCACGGCACCTCGCCAATGTAGTCTAGTGCGGACAGATGTGCTGCCGCCGCCAAGTCTGCAAAGCTCAGTGCATCGCCAGCCAGCCAGCTGCGTGTCTCCGTCAAATGGCCGATATAGGCCATATGATAGCGCAAATTATCGCGACCCGCCCGCATCGCGTCCATATCCGGCGAGGTGCTGTTGGGCCCAAACCGGCGAAAGACCTTCTCGATGACGAGGTAGTCGGTGACCTCCGAATGGAATTTGTGATGAAACCACTCGACAAGACGCCGTGCCTCAGCTCGGGCATCGGCTTCGCCGGGGAAGGGTTGAAACGCAGTTATCGGACGGTCATCGAGCGTATCGGACAACCACTCAGAGATAGCGTACCACCCGGCGATCGGCGGACCGTCGTCCGGAATTAAAACGGGCAACGTGCCCGCCGGGTTCAGTGCCAAGAACTCCGGCCGCCATTCCCAGGGCTTCTCCTCGTTCAACTCAGCCTCGACCCCGCATTCTGCAAGGGCCAGGCGAGTTGACCTGGAGAAGGCGCACAGCGGATGGTGGAGAAGACTCGCCATGGTGGCCTTTGCGGACTAATGCTTCGGAACGGGGCCGGCTGGAAAATGTATCGCGCGAACCGCGAGAGCCCCGTATAGAACTTGCGGGTGATACGAACAAGCGGCACGGGGTGAGCCGCGTGAGGGGATGGGGACCATGACTGTAGAGCAAATCATTGTCATCGCGGTGGTTCAGGGAATCACTGAGTTTCTGCCGATTTCCTCGTCTGGCCACCTGGTTCTCGTGCCGTACCTGCTTCACTGGCCGGACCAGGGCCACTTCGTCGATGTCATGGTGCACGTGGGAACCCTGTTTGCCATTCTGATCTACTTCTGGCGCGATGTATGGAAGCTGATTCGCGGCGCGTTGGAGCTTTTCCGCGGCAAGGTCACCCAAGATGGCAAACTCGCCATCTACATCGTGTTGGCAACGATTCCGGCGGTTGCCTTCGGGTTGTTTCTCAAGAAGTTCGGCTTCGGCGATCTCGAGCGAAGCGTCACCATCGTCGCATGGAACACCGTGATCTACGGCGTTCTGATGCTTGTTGCAGATATGGTCGGCAAGCAGGAGAACACAATGGAGAACATGACGCTGAAGAGCGCATTGTTCATCGGTGTGGCGCAGGCCCTAGCCCTTATTCCCGGCACAAGCCGCTCTGGTGTCACCATGACTGCCGCGCGCTTCTTGAACTACACGCGCCCCGACGCGGCACGGTTTTCCTTCCTCCTCGGTATCCCCGCAATCGCGGGCGCTGGCGTCCTGACCGTGGGAGAGGCGCTAGCGGCGGGCGATACAATTACGATGGATTCGATCTACTGCGCGATCTTGACCTTTTTCGCGGGGCTAGCGGCGATTGCGTTCTTGATGGCCTTGGTGCGGCGCATCAGCTTCTTGCCGTTCGTGCTGTACCGCATGGTGCTCGGCGGGTTCCTTCTTTTCATGATCTATTCGTAGGGGCCCCGTGTCCGAGACCCATAGTGGTGGCGCCGGCATCGAGGTGTGCCGAGCCACGCCTGACTGTGCCGTGTCCTCAGGCCTTGTAGACTGAAAACTGTCCACGCGGACGGAACTGCTCCAGATAGTCTGGCACAACGTCGGCTACGGCGACGGGTTCGATCCCAAGCCCTTTGAGCGTGCGTCCGTCTTTCTCCGCTTCCGCACTAACAACATTGTCTTTCTCTAGGAGGCGGACCTGGTCGATGGTGAGCGGCGGGTTAGGGAGCCACTGCAGCAGCGCGCCCTGCAGTTTGGCGAGCCAAAACGGCAGCGGGATGAGCGGGCGCGAACGCATTGTATAAGCGAGCACCCGCTCCATCACATCCTTCATGGTCAGGATTTCGGGGCCACCAATCTCATAGGGCGCGTCCGTCTTGCAACGACCTTCAATGGCCGCAACTAAGGTCTGTGCCACGTCGCCGACAAAGACCGGCTGGAACTTCGTTTGGCCGCCACCAATCAGGGGCAAGGCGGGAAAAACTTGCGCCATCGCGCCAAACCGGTTGAAGAACTCGTCCTCGGGGCCGAACACGACCGAGGGTCGGACGATGGTCGCATTGGGGTAGACTTTGCGAACGCCTGCCTCGCCTGCGGCTTTGCTCCGGGCGTAGATTGAGTATGAGTCCGCGTCGGCGCCGATCGCCGATACGTGGACAAACGTCTGGGCTCCGGCCAGCCTTGCGGCCTTGGCCACGTTATGTGCACCCTCGTCTTGGACTGACTTAAATGTCTGTTTGCCGGAGGCGAACAGAATTCCAACGAGGTTCACGACCGCATCCGCGTCCTCAGCTGCCGTTACGAGCGACTCCGGGAACCGCACGTTCGCTTGCACAGGCATAATCTGGCCGACGCCCCCCAGCGGCTGAAGGTGGCCGGCGAGATCGGGACGGCGGCATGCGACCCGGATCCGCGCCCCCGTGCGTGCAATGGCGCGGACGAGATGGCGTCCAAGAAATCCGGAGCCACCGTAAACGGTTACCAGCGTTCGATTGTTAAGTGTTACGCCCACGGCAAAGCCTCGTTCTCTCGTCGCTCCGTTTCGCGCATGCAACATGCCACGAAGACGCGCTACCTTGAAGGCGGTTATTCGTCTCAACTCCGCGGGTGAAAGAATTGACATTGCCCAGCGCCAATCGTACCTCAACGAACTCAAGCCCAGGTGGCGGAATTGGTAGACGCGCTAGCTTCAGGTGCTAGTGCCCGTATGGGCGTGGAAGTTCGAGTCTTCTCCTGGGCACCACCTATCGTCTCGTCCACGACCGAGCGGTGGGTAAAACGGGCCGCATGAGGGGTGTGAAGGCATCCTTCCGGAAAGGCGAACGTGAGCCAGTCTTCGAACATCGAGCTTTTCAAGGGAGACCTGCCGCCGGGGCGGTTTGCGGCCAAGGCGATTGCGGTCGACACAGAAACGCTCGGCCTCAACCCACATCGCGACCGGCTGTGCCTCGTGCAGCTGTCCGATGGCGATGGTACAGCGGCCCTCGTTCAAGTTTCGCCAGACGACGATGCAACGGAGTTGAAGCGGCTGCTCGCAGATGAGAGCGTCCTGAAGATATTTCACTACGCTCGATTCGATGTCGCTGTGTTGAAGCACGCCCTCGGTGTCGACACGGCGCCGATCTATTGCACCAAGATCGCCTCGAAACTGGCACGGACCTATACAGATCGTCACGGCTTGAAGGATTTGTGCCGGGAACTGCTTGGAATCGAAGTCTCCAAGCAGCAGCAGTCGTCGGACTGGGGTGCGGAGATGCTCAGCCCCGAACAGCTCAGCTACGCAGCCAGCGACGTGTTATATTTGCACGCCCTAAAGGAACGGCTCGATGCCATGCTGGATCGCGAGGGACGGACCCATTTGGCCAGCGCCTGTTTCGCATTTCTCCCGGTTCGGGCCGAGTTGGACCTCAAGGGCTGGTCCGAGATTGATGTTTTCGCCCATTGAGATTTGCGAAAATCCGCCTGAAACCGAAGTTCGCGGTCGCAATCTGATCAAAGTCCTGCGGCTAGTTAACTGGCATTGAGAACCACGCCCAGGCATTAGTGGAGCCAGGTGTACATAAATTGACGAACGTAGTGGCATACGAGGCGAACGCCGCAGGCGCCCGCGGGCGTCATAAGGTTCGTACGGCCAACGAGCGCGCTAAAGCGATGCGGAGTGCGAAGCGCCACAGCATGCTCGTCCGTATTCTGCGCAAGGTGCTACCGGTGCTCGCCGTTCTCGTTCTTGGCGCCTATTTCTTCTCCACACGGATGAACGTTCATGTGGGCGGCATCACTGCAAGCATTGATGGTCTTGAGGTCACCGACGGTGCCTTGCGGATGCTAAATCCAACGATGCGCGGGACCGACAAGAAGAACGGCGACTATGTCATCAAGGCCGACTACGCGGACCAGGATGTCGAGAGCCCGAACCTCGTAAAGCTCACCGCGATCAAGGCCGACGTGGCGAACAAATCGAATGGGAGCTGGTCGCGCATGCGGGCTGTGCGAGGCAAATTCGACTCGAAGAAGGAACGGCTAATTCTCAAAGACCAGATCACATTGGCCACAAGTGCAGGTCTGACGGGAGAGCTTTCCTACGCGACAATCGACATGAAGAAACAGATCTTGCGATCGCATAACCCGGTCGCGCTCGACTTGCCGAATGGGACCGTTCGGGCAAATGCGATGACGCTTTACTCCGAGCGGAACAAGATTGTCTTCCGTGGGAGCGTGGCGGTCCATCTCCAGCCTCGTAAGGGCTCCGCTGCTGCTCCAACGGAGACGCCGGCGTCAACAACGGTGTCTGAGACGGTGGGTGATCCGGCTTCGGCCCAAGTGGAAACCATTGGGGCCGCGCCATGACCGTCCGATCTGTAGTTTGGATCTTTGCTGCGGTTTCGATTGGGGTCGGAGCACTTGTGCCGCAGCCCGCGTCAGGGCAGGCCGCCAAAAAAAGCGCGTTCGGGAGCCTTTCGAAGAACTCGAATAAGCCAATCGATATTCTCGCCGATCTGCTCACTATCTACGACAACCGGAAACTCGCCGTGTTCCAGGGCAATGTGCGGGCCAGCCAGGGTTCATCAACTTTGCAGGCGGCTCAGCTCGACGTGCATTACACGGGCGGGGCGAAGGCATTCACTGGTCAGGGCGATCCGAACCAGGGAACGGCCCAAAGTCCGGCTCAGCCCGCTGCCGGCCAGGCCGACGACTCGCAGATCAAGAAGATTGTGGCCAGCGGTAACGTCTTGCTCAACAGTGAGGACAACCAAACGACGAAGGCTGATCAGCTCGTTTACGATGTGCCCAAACAGCAGGTGACGGTGCGCGGGAATGTGGTCATCAACAACGAAGAAGATCAGACGACGACAGGCGATTGGGCCATTTATGACGTCGTAGGGCGGAAAGCCGTGGTCGGCGGCAATGTGGTGTTATCCCAGGGGCAGAACGTGCTAAAGGGTGACCGGCTTAACATCAATCTGGCGACTGGAGAAAGCCGGTTTGCGAATACCGGCACAACAGAGGATGGCAGTCGCCGCATACGCGCCCTGCTTCTCCCGAGGGAAGTCGAGAAAAAGCCTGCCGAGGGGACGAATAACCCAGGCGGGGCTGCTGCGCAGTAGTCGTGTATTCTTAGTCTTGCTGGGCGGTCTTACGACGCGCGGGTATGCAGAAGGTGCCTCTGCGCGTCCCTGTGCCGCGCGGTGCCACGATCACGAATGTCACAGAATTGGATTTCAGGGATTGTGATAGGATTGCGCATATACTTTAGCCGGTTTGTGCTGCAGTACGCTCCAACTCAAGGGTTACAGGATTAGTGAGCAAAGTGCTCTCGATACCAGGCCAAGGGGCGGTCTCCGCGACGCAAGGCGCGTCCGTTGAGGCGCAGTCTGCCCGAGCTCCGCGCGTGACCCCGGCCAATCCGGCCCCGCGCGCGCAGCAGGATCGACAGACCCATCCGGGGCAAACTCCTCAGCCAGCCCCTCCTGCGCAACCTGGCCAAGCACAGCGTACCGAAAAGACATCTCCACCAGGCCATGCGGCGCCGCAGTGGCAACCAGTCGCTCCAGCCGATCCGCAGCCCCGCGCCGCACCGGAGGGACAGCCAACGCCACCCCCACTGCCATCAGCACAGCCGAATGCGCAGCAGCCTGCCCCGAAGCCGTCCCATACCGCCTCGTCGCAGGCGTTGCATGAGCCCGGCGAGGGGTGGTTGACCATCCGCGCGATCGTCAAGAGCTTCAAGAAGCGCACGGTTGTTCGAGGCGTGAGCCTGGATGTCCGGCGCGGGGAGGCCGTCGGTCTTCTGGGGCCAAACGGGGCGGGCAAGACAACGACGTTCTATATGATTACTGGGCTCATTCCGGCTGACGAGGGGTCCATCAAGATCGATGGACAGGACGTGACGCGGCTGCCCATGTATCGCCGCGCCCGGCTTGGGATTGGTTATTTGCCGCAGGAGGCATCCATTTTTCGCGGCCTGACCGTCCAGGAGAACATTCTTGCGGTTCTGGAAACAGTGGAGCCCAACAAGAAGGCGCGACACGAACAGCTCGATGCCTTGCTTGAAGAATTTCGCATAACGCGGCTGCGAGACTCGCCGTCCATGCGCTTGTCGGGTGGCGAGCGTCGTCGCGTCGAGATTGCACGCGCACTGGCTACTAGACCATCTTACATGCTGCTCGACGAGCCTTTCGCTGGCATTGATCCGATTGCGGTCAATGACATTCGCGCGCTCGTTCGGCATCTCACACAGCGCGGCATTGGCGTTTTGATCACCGATCACAATGTTCGCGAGACACTCGACCTCGTGGGCCGGGCCTATATCATTCACGACGGGTCGGTCTTGACCCATGGAACCACCCACGAGATCGTGAACAACGATGACGTACGACGCGTCTACCTGGGCGACGATTTCAGAATATAGGTCCCTGATCGCGAGTGAGTTTGTAGATGGCGATCAACGCAAAGCTTGAACTGCGCCAAACCCAGAGTTTGGTGATGACGCCTCAGTTGCAGCAGGCGATCAAGCTTCTACAACTTTCGAACATGGAGTTGAGCACGTTCGTTGAAGGAGAGCTTGAGAGGAATCCGCTGCTTGAGCGCGCCGAGGGCGATGATCTGGTCAGTCCGCCTGCAGATGGTTCTGCGGCCGAGAAGCCGCTCGATGAAAACAGTAGCGCCGCGGATGCTGATGACACCGACAGCTTCGTCGACCTCGAATCGGGCGGTGACAACAGCCGCACCGACGATCTTGATGCGGATCCCCGCGACATGTTCCCCGACTTAGGGGACTTTGTGCCGGGCGCCGTGTTGGACAGCGGTTGGTCCGGCTTGACGCCGTCAGCCGGAGGCGGCTCGGAGGACGGAACAGATCTCGAAGCCTATGTCGCAGAGGAGAAAACGCTAAGGGCATACTTGGCCGAGCAGCTTGTCTTGGCCTTTGCCGATCCCGCCCAACGCATGATCGGCCAGCATATTATCGATTTGACCGATGAAGCCGGTTACATGCCAGGCGATTTGGCGGCGCTTGCAGATCAGCTGAGTGCGCCGATTGATCTGGTCGAGGATACCCTTCGAGAGATGCAAAAGTTCGAGCCATGTGGGGTCTTTGCGCGCGATCTGCGGGAGTGCCTTGCACTTCAGCTGAATGAACAGAATCGATGTGATCCTGCTATGGCTGCGTTGCTCGATCATCTGCATCTGCTGGCGGCCCACGACTTAGTTGCGCTTAAGCGAGCGACAGGCGTCACCGACGAGGACCTGGCGGACATGGTCGCCGAACTGAAGCGGCTCAACCCGAAGCCCGGCTTGGAGTTCGGCGCGATGCCTGCGCAACCTGTTGTGCCCGACGTGCTCTTACGGACGTTGCCGGACGGCAGCTATCATGTGGAGCTAAATTCGGACACGCTGCCGCGCGTCCTGGTCAACCAGACGTACTATGCGCGGGTATCCAAATCGCCTCTAGCGAAGCAGGACAAGAGCTATCTCGTTGACTGTCTGCAGAGCGCCAATTGGCTGGTTAAAAGTCTCGATCAACGGGCACGGACAATCCTCAAAGTGGCTCAGGAAATCATTCGCCAACAGGACGCGTTCTTCACCTTCGGTGTCCGACACTTGCGGCCTCTCAATCTGAAGACGGTCGCCGATGCGATTTCGATGCATGAGTCGACCGTTAGTCGTGTAACGGCCAACAAGTATATGGCGACAAATCGCGGACTATTCGAACTGAAGTATTTCTTCACATCGGCGATCGCAGCCACGGGCGAAGGCGACTTGCACTCTTCGGAGGCCGTGCGACATCGCATTAGTGAGATGATCGATGCGGAGTCTGCGGACGATGTGTTGTCCGACGATAAGATCGTGGAGCGCCTTAGAGCGGACGGTATCGATATCGCCCGGCGAACCGTGGCCAAATACCGTGAGGCGCTAGGCATCCCATCTTCGGTCCAGCGCCGTAGGCAGAAGCGGATGGAATTGGCCACAAGTATTTAGGCGAAAGGGGTGTCGACATTCTGAGAGGTTGGATTTGACACCCTTCAAGCTGAGAGCTAGCTTCCGGCCTCCGCGACAACGACCAGTGTTGTTTAGGCCGTTATCTCGCATCGACGATTTTGGCCTGGTCTCTCAAAAAAAATGCGCAGGGAGGCGTATGATTTTGAGCGGCGAGCGGAGGACTAGCAAAGACCAATAGCGCAACAAGATGCCGACTAAACACTAGACTCGTCACATACGTTCTGCGTTTTCGTCCCTATTTGCGTTCCATGATGTCCTTTGGTCTTCTCAGGCCTGAGTATGGCGTGGGAGAGAAGCGATTGGCAGCGCATGCCAGTTGGAACAGATGCACAGTGTCAGCCGTTTGTTGATCCGGCGTGTCGTAACGGAGGCGCAGAGGTAACTGAAAATGACATTAGCTGACTTTATTGCGCCAGAAGCCGTGCTCCCGTCACTCAGTGCCGAGAATAAAAAAGAACTTCTCGCCGTGTTGTCGGGGCGGGCAGCTGAGCTCTGCGGCTTGCAAGAAAGGGATATCTTCGACGTTCTTCTCCAGCGAGAACGGCTCGGGTCAACCGGACTCGGTCAGGGCGTTGCTATCCCCCACGGCAAGATTCCTGGTTTGAATCGGATAGTAGGACTGTTTGCGCGTCTTGCGGACCCGATTGACTTCGATGCTATCGATTCGGAGCCCGTAAGCATTGTTGTTCTGCTTTTGGTGCCGGAGGGCGCGGGGGCCGACCATCTTAAGGCCCTGGCACGTACGTCGCGTTTGCTGCGTGATCGGCAATCCGTGCACCAGCTGAAGTCAAGCGGCGACGCCGCGGCGCTTTACGCCGTTCTGACGCAGGACGAAACCGCCTCGCATGCTGCGTAGTGCGTCCCTAAAAGATTAGTACGCGGACGTTGCTGCCGCGTTCGCAGCGCAGACGACTTTTGGAAACTAGTGGACGCTCAGCGGAACGAGGTCGTTCTCTATCGCATTAGCAATAGCAGCGTTGCGGCTGTCGGTGAGGGCGATCGGCGTTCCATCTGCGCCAAGAACAGCAAAAAGGTCGATCCCTTCCGGCGTATCGTCGAGCGTAGGAAAGAGCCGCTCCACATCGTCGAGATCGACTTGCTTGATATACGCGACTTCGCCGTCCCCAAGCAGCGCGAGCTCTTTCGGACTAATTGTGGTCTCGGGGTCGTCGTCTTGTTGTTCGTACATTACCCTGGTTCCCAAACCTCTCAGCAGGAGGATTTGATGCTGACCTTTACGGAGCGTCGTTCCTGAGGCAGCCGCTCAAGTTCGATAGCTAGAAGGCCGTTGTGCAAAACGGCTTCGCGCACTTCCACGCCGTTGACAAGTGCAAATGTCTTTCTGAAGCGACGGCTGGCGAGGCCGCGATGCAAATAGTCCCTAGGGTCGTCGTTCGGTCTGTCACCGTGAACATGGAGCGCGCCGTCTTCGACAGTTACGTCCAAGTCCTTTCGTGAAAAACCGGCGAATGCCAATGTAATCCGAAGCCGCTCTGGAAGTGTGTTGTCAGCCGGCAGGATCTCAAGGTTGTAGGGCGGATAACTGCCCGCAGCCGGCTTCGCCGCAGCATTGCCGCTGGCGGTTCGAACACTAATCCAAAGGCTGCCGTCAAGACGTGTCATGGGCGATCTGACATTGAGCCTTTGCTTTCACACCCGAACATGTAGGTAGAGAACACTGATAAACCAAGTGGCTGACGGGTCCTTTCCTCTCGAAATCAAGTTCGCCTATAAGGTCTCGCACCTGCCGCTTGCGGGCCGCCGCGCTCCACATTCTCGAGTTCACCGGGTTGCCAAAGGACAACTTGACGCGCCTACCTAGTGATAGGTAGGATGCGAGCCATGTCGAAGCAACCATGCGATATGCCGTCAGCCGGTCGGACGATGCATCCGTGCGATGGCCGTGTGGTCTCTACGCTGACGCGCAGGGGGGTGGTGTTGGCAGCCCTTGCTTCAGCCTCGTTACCTCTCTTGCGCCATCTGCCGGCCTATGCGGCCATTGACGATGTGACCGAGGTTGCACCCGGCGTCTTCGTGCATCAGGGGCTCTACGAGGTTCAGTCTGCGGCCAACGGTGGCGACATCGCCAATGCGAGTTTTGTCGTGGGATCCGAGGCCGTTGCCGTAATTGACACTTCGGGTAGTGCCAAGCTTGGGGTGCAGCTGAGAGATGCAATTCGGGCCGTGACCGACAAGCCCATCAGGTACGTGATCAACACCCATATGCATCCTGACCACGTTTTCGGGAACGCCGCTTTTAAGCAGGACAACCCAAAATTCGTCGGGCACTACAAACTTGCGCGAGCACTAGGCACGCGTAAGGAAGGCTACCTGGCTGCGAATGAACAGATGGTCGGTTCAGATGCGTTCGCAGGTAGCGAGGTCATCCTTCCAACGGTTAGCATCAAAGAGCCGACAAAGCTGGACCTTGGCGACCGGGAGCTGCTGCTAGAACCCCAGCCAACGGCTCACACGGACAACGACCTGATTGTGACGGACCTGAAGACCGAGACGCTTTTTCTTGGCGATCTTCTGTTTTCGGTGCATGTGCCGACCATCGACGGCTCGATAGCAGGGTGGCTTTCGGTTCTCGACGACCTGGAGCAGCGCAACGTGGCGCGGGTCGTTCCCGGCCATGGGCCAAAAACCATGGAACTACCGGAGGCGCTGGCGCCACAGAAGCGCTATCTCTCCGCCATCGCGGATGATGTCCGCCGTCAGATTGCAGAAGGAAAGACGCTGGAGGAGGCGACCAAGTCGGCCGGCTTCTCGGAAAAAGATGCATGGGAGCTGTTCGACCAGTATCATGTTCGCAATGTGACAGCCGCCTATGCGGAACTTGAATGGGAATAACGCTGAACAACGCGACAAGAGGAACTCCAAGGCCATGACTCACGCTCTCAAGAAGCTCAGCCGGACAGTGTGCGGGGTAGTGCTCGCAGCCAGCATCGGTGTTCTGGCGGACACGTCGGCGTTTGCCGAAGAGGATCTGTGGCCGACGTTGCGTGCGGAGGCATTCGGAGACCGGCCGATCGCAGAAGAGAATGGCTATGTCGTTTTGGAGACTCCTAAAAAGGTGGAGGACGCAGCCATCGTTCCTCTCACAGTTCGTATCCCTCCTCACGTGAAGGACAAACTCAAATCCCTGTCGATCTTTATCGACAATAATCCGGATCCGAAGGTTGCAACCTTGAATTTCGGTCCGGCGGCCGGGGTCGGCGGTGAGCGCAGCTTCGCAACCCGCGTTCGCGTCGACAACTTCTCTCACGCGCGCGCAGTTCTCGAACTAGAAGACGGTAGCCTGCACATGGCGACCAAGTTTTTGTCTGCGGCCGGCGGATGTGCAGCGATGCAGGCAAAGGACCCTGATGCCGATATGGCTGGAATTGGAAAGACCGTTGTTCGGACTTTCTCACCGGCCCTCAGTAGCAATCCGATCTGGTCGGGCCAAGTTATGATCAAGCATCCCAACCACAACGGTATGCAGCTCGACATCAACACGGCGACGTTCATTCCCGAACGCTACGTTAGAGAGGTGACCGTCGAGCGGGACGGAGAGCTTGTGTTTAAGCTGGACAGCACGTTCTCGATTTCGACCAATCCAAACTTCCGCTTCACCTTCGCCAAAGGTGACAACAATGAACTTGATGTCTCCGTGGTCGACACGGACGGCGTTGCGTTCGACGGAACGACCAAGCGCGAGAGCGGATCTTAGGCCGAGGGTGAACGCGCAGTTGGGGTGCAGATAATGTCGATTGGAACACGCGACCTCTTGCTGAAGGAGGCGGAGACGCTTGCCCGAACACGCGGGTATGCAGCTTTTAGCTATGCAGACTTGGCGAAGAGAGTCGGTATTCGCAAGGCAAGCATCCATCACCACTTCCCGAGAAAGGAAGGTCTGGGCGTTGCGCTGATTGACGGCTATTTGGCCGACTTCAAGGTCGCGCTGGCTAAGGTCCTTGAGGAGGAGTCATCTGCGAAAGCCCGGCTCGCGATATACAGCGGCTTCTTTGTGGACAGCCTCCGCGGTGGGTTGATGCCTCTATGCGCGGCATTGTCGGCGGAAGCTGCAGCTTTGCCGGAGTCGATGCGCCTACAAGTCTCGACATTTTTCGAGCTGCATCTCGACTGGCTGTCCGGTGTGGTGCGCGACGGTATTGCCGATGGGGAGTTTCGCGCAGACCTCGACGTTCGTCAGACGGCGACAATGCTTCTTAGCCTCTTGGAAGGGGCTAGCCTTGTTGCTTGGGCGCTTAAGGACACGACGCATATCGAAGCGACATTCGCGCAGGCTGTCGCGTGTCTTTCCGAGACGGCCTCGAGCTAGGGCCGCTTCGACTGCATCGACGACAACACAATCAAGCCGACCTCTCAGCAGATCATTGATGAGAAGGCAGACGTTATCGTCTAAGGCACCGGCGGTTGCCTGGGAGCGCTTGGGGCATATCCGATAGGACATCAACAGGCGGCAATGCGGGGACTTGGTGGAGCCAGGCGGGATCGAACCGCCGACCTCGTGAATGCCATTCACGCGCTCTCCCAACTGAGCTATGGCCCCTAAGCGGAAACTGGCGGAACCTCCGGCTATGCCGCGATGCCGCTGATTTCAGACCGCATCGTTTATTCCGTGCAGCCAGTTCGTTCAAGCGAAATGCGACGTGCGGTAGCGGTTGGGCAGGTACCAATCGAGGGGTCGCCGGCCGATCACATTGGGCGACCCTAGCTTTCGTCTTCCCGTTCGTTCTTCACAATACCAGTAACGTCGGTGTCTTCCTCTTCGTCGTCCTCGAGAAACGCATCCTGATCATCGCTGTCGGGAATGTCTTCGTCGTCGTCTCCGATATCGACGATGTCGTCATCTCCGACAGCAGACTCCTCAGCTTCCTCGGCCTCATCGAGGCTGATCACCTCGGCATCGGCCACTGCTGGCTTGTCGTCTTCTTCAGTCTGAGTCTCGGGTGCCGGCTTCACGGTCGCGGCAGCCGCGCCGCGCCGCGTCGTTGTCGCGACTTGGTAAACAGCGCCGCAGACAGGGCAGATAATCGGTGAACGACCCAGATCGTAAAACCGCGCGTCACAGCTCGCGCAGACGCGCTTGGTTCCCCGTGCGGGTTTCGACATGACTTTCCTCAAACATAGTCAAAGCGTGACTCCCCATTGCCACGCCTCATCCGTAGTGTCAAAAGCTATCAAACATCCTCAAACAGCAATCTGACCCCTATGCAGCAGCCACTCACAGCTCGCCGATCCTCTGCCATTTCCGGCCACGTGACCGTTCCGGGGGATAAGTCGATCTCGCACCGCGCGCTCATCTTGGCGAGTCTTGCAACCGGGACAACGCGCATTGACGGCCTGCTAGAGGCCGAGGACGTTCTGGCAACAGCGCGCGCCATGGAAACGCTTGGTGCTTCTGTGAAACGAGAGGGAGATGCTCTTCAGATCCTGGGCCGGGGGGTCGGCGGGCTCTGTCCGCCAGAGACTGTTCTTGATTTTGGCAACTCAGGCACTGCCAGTCGCCTCATGCTTGGCGTGCTGGCCGGGTACCCGTGGCGCGTCTCTCTTACGGGAGATGAGTCTCTTTGCCGGCGTCCCATGAAGCGCGTCTTGAGGCCGTTGTCGGCAATGGGCCTGGTCGTGGAGGACGACAAGGATACTTTGCCGCTCACGGTTGTTGGTACAGACGACTTGTTGCCGATTATCTACGAGCTGCCCGTACCTTCCGCGCAAGTGAAGTCGGCAGTGCTATTGGCTGGATTGCATGCGCCGGGGAAAACGACCGTTATTGAACCGCTTCCGACGCGCGACCACACGGAGCGCATGCTTCGATACTTCGGCGCCGAGGTGAATGTCGCGATTGGCGAAGATGACTCGCGCGCCATCACGGTGACCGGCGATGCGGAGCTTCGCGGAGCGCATGTGGTCGTTCCGGGTGATCCAAGCTCCGCGGCATTTCTTGTTGCGGCCGCTTTGGTCTGCCCGGGTTCAGACCTCATGATAGCGAATATACTGCTCAATCCCACACGTACCGGTTTTCTGAGAACGTTGAAGGAGATGGGTGCGGACGTCGAGATCTTGAACGAGCGCGACGCCGCGGGCGAACCGGTCGGCGATCTGCGTGTCCGGTCAAGCGCGTTGAAGGGCATTCGCGTAGCGCCGGAGCGCGCCCCGTCCATGATTGACGAGTACCCTATACTCGCCGTGCTTGCCGCTTTCGCGGAGGGCGAGACCCGGATGGAAGGTCTTGGCGAACTAAAGGTCAAAGAAAGCGATCGCCTGGCCGCCGCTGCCGCTGGTCTTGCGGCCTGCGGTGTTGCGGCGCGCATTGAGGGGGACGACCTCATTGTAACGGGCGCGCAAACCGTCCGCGGCGGCGGGTCCGTGGAGACCCATATGGACCACCGGATCGCGATGTCGTTTTTGACCCTGGGCTTCGCCTCAGAGGAGCCCGTCGTGGTGGACGACATCCGCATGATTGCTACGAGCTTTCCGAATTTCGTCCCGCTCATGGGCAGCTTGGGAGCGCGCTTCGGATGATTATCGCGATGGACGGGCCGGCTGCCTCCGGCAAGGGAACATTGGCCGAGCGGGTTGCTTCGCATCATGGGCTGCCACATCTCGACACGGGCCTGCTCTACCGCGCTGTGGGGCGGGATGCGTTGGTGCGCGGCGTCGATTTGGACGATGCGGAAGCGACGGCCGAGGTGGCTGCGAAGCTTGCGTTCGCAATGCTAGAGGATCCCGAACTGCGGACTGCTGGCGCGGGCGAGGCCGCGTCCCGGGTTGCTCGGCATCCCCAGGTGCGGGCGGTGCTTCTCCAGTATCAGCGTGACTTTGCGAAGGGCGATCGCGGCGCGGTGCTGGACGGTCGAGATATCGGCACAGTGGTGTGCCCTGAAGCGGATGTGAAGCTCTTCGTGACCGCAACTCCTGAGGTGAGGGCCGCACGCCGCTTCTTGGAGCTTAGTGCCCGAGGAATAGCGGTTACCGAGGAGGCCGTTCTCGCGGACATCCGGGTGCGGGACGAGCGCGACTCGACCAGAGGGGTCGCGCCGCTGCTACAGGCTCCAGACGCGGCCTTGCTCGATACAACAAATTTGAGTATAGACGCGGCGTTCAGGGCAGCGCTCGATCTGATCGAGGCTGCGACGAGCCGCGCGGGCCGGGCCGGTTGAGGTCATGCCCAATCGGCGTTGGCCCGTCGTATTTGAGCAAGCAAGAATGACTTTTTCGCGCGGTTGAGCGAGGCGGTCCGGGTCACGGCAAGTGGCAACGGCTCGAATCGTCTTCCCCGCATTACATCAATATCAAACCTCGGGTTCGGCCGCATATGGCTCCGTGTAAATGACGAACGCCGAGTAGGAGTACAAATGAGCGAACCGCAGACCAGCATCAGCCAGCCCAGCCACGACGAGTTCGCAGCGCTTCTCGAGGAATCTCTGACCGGCGCAGCGCTTGTGGAAGGCAGTGTGGTCAAAGGAACTGTCGTCAGCATCGAGAAAGATGTCGCGATTATCGACGTAGGCCTGAAGACAGAGGGCCGTGTCCCCCTGAAAGAATTTGGCGTCGCCGGCGCCCCCTCCACGCTCTCGGAAGGCGACGAAGTCGACGTCTATCTCGAGCGTGTCGAGAACGCAGCCGGCGAGGCAGTGTTGTCACGCGAGAAGGCCCGCCGCGAAGAAAGCTGGGTCCGTCTTGAGGAGAAGTACAAGGCGAATGAGAAGGTCGAAGGCGTTATCTTTAATCGCGTCAAGGGCGGCTTCACTGTCGACCTAGACGGTGCTGTGGCTTTCCTCCCTGGCAGCCAGGTTGATATTCGCCCGATCCGCGATGTCGGCCCTCTAATGAACACTCCGCAGCCTTTCCAGATCCTCAAAATGGACCGGCGCCGCGGCAATATTGTTGTGTCACGACGCTCTGTTCTGGAAGAGTCTCGCGCTGAGAAGCGCGGCGAGATTGTTTCGCGCCTTCAGGAAGGTCAGGTCGTCGACGGCGTTGTGAAGAACATCACCGACTACGGCGCCTTCATCGATCTC